>DASVEX010000053.1:0-3306 GCA_036380335.1 Propionibacteriaceae bacterium
GGCTAGCGCCGAGCATGCCCGTTTCAAGCAGACCGACGCAGATGTCGGCTCGTTTGACGGCGGCTTTGGCTCGGCGTACTTGGCACGCCAGGTCGGCCAGAAGGTGGCACGGGAGATCTTCTTCCTTGGCGAGACCTACTCGGCCGTGGATGCGTACCGAATGGGCATGGTCAATCGCGTTGTGCCGCACGCCGAGCTGGAGACCGTCGGCTTGGAGTGGGCGAAGATCATTTGCGGCAAGAGCCCGACCGCGCAGCGGATGCTCAAGTTCGCGTTCAATGCGATCGATGACGGGCTGATCGGCCAACAGGTCTTTGCCGGAGAGTCGACGCGGCTGGCGTACATGACCGAGGAGGCCGTCGAGGGTCGTGACGCCTTCCTCGACAAGCGTCGCCCTGACTGGAGCCGCTTCCCCTACTACTACTGACTCCCCTACATCACCGACTTGTCAGCATCTCAAAGTGCTATAGCCCCTTCAGATGCTGACAAGTCGGCAGAGAGAGTTGGGTATTAGACGACGCCGTACAGGCGATCACCGGCGTCGCCGAGGCCGGGCAAGATATAGCCGACATCGTTGAGCTTCTCGTCCAGACCGGCGAGCACCAGGGTGCAGGGTACGTGGAGCTGGTCAACCACGTCCTCGAGCCGGGCGATCCCCTCGGGTGCGGCGATCAGACAGATGCAGGTGATGTGGTCCGCGCCGCGCCTGACGAGGAATTCCACGGCCGATGCGAGGGTGCCGCCCGTCGCGAGCATCGGGTCCAGGATGTAGCACTGACGTCCGGTCACATCGCTCGGCAGCCGTTCGGCGTAGGTGGTCGCGACCAGTGTTTCCTCGTTGCGGGCCATGCCAAGGAATCCGACCTCAGCCGTCGGAATCAGACGGGTCATGCCTTCGAGCATGCCCAGACCAGCTCGCAAGATCGGCACCACAAGCGGTCGCGGCGGTGACAACTTCACTCCCACCGCAGCTTGCAGCGGCGTGTGAACCGTGCGTGCCACGACGCGGACATTGCGGGTCGCCTCGTACGCGAGGAGAGTCACGAGCTCTTCGGTGAGCCGGCGGAAGGTAGGGGAATCGGTGGTCTCATCCCGCAACACGGTGAGCTTGTGAGCGACAAGGGGATGGTCGACGATGCGTAGTTCCACGCTGGAACCGTAGCGAGCCAAAGGCCTCCAGATTGGGATTGGCCTCGTATCCAGTCAAGGCGTCTGACACGATGGTGCGGGTTCGCGATGCTGCGGAGGAGGGGAGTCATGTCAGAGTTCGACGACGAGGAGTACGAGTCGTTCGAGCTGGATGGCGCGGGCAGGAGCGCTGAACCGGTGAAAAAGACGACAGGCAGCGGTGCGGGTCTCGATGACGATCTAGAGGACGACGACGATTTTGACGAGTCTGATCTGGAGGACGCGGCCGACGACGAGATCGATTTCGTACTCGCCGCCTATCGGGAGGACGGTCAGCCCTATGTGCAGTCGCTCGGTAAGGATCTCGCCAACGACCTCGACGAGTTGATCATCCAGCTACGCCGATTGCCCGGCGATGCCGGTGCGCTCGGTTTCGTCAGCTTGGTCGAAGAGGTATTCGTGATCACCCGGGTGCGCGGTCAGCACGTCCAAGTACTGCTCTCCGACGCTGCGGCGGCGGCTGACTGGCCGATCGCACGAGACGTGGTGGACTATCTCGGCGAAGAGCCTATTGATGAGGACGAGGAGGAAGAAGGCGAGCCGATCGGTGATCTTGGCATTGTCGCTGATCTTGGACTGAGTGACTTTGACATGGGTGCCATTATCGACAACCTCGATCTGAGTAGCGTCGAGATGTTGGTTGAGGTGGCCGACAAGATCAAGCTCAATCCACAATTCCGCAAGGCCGTTGAAGCAGCCGTTGGGTGAGCGAATACAGCGGGCTGAGCCAGTGGGAAGATCCGATGCGGCTGGCTCTCGATCAAGCGCGAATGGCGGCAAGGCACGGCGATGTGCCCGTCGGTGCGGTCATCGTTGATCAGGCCGGCAGCGTGTTGGCGGCAGCCGGCAACGAGCGGGAGATCAGACACGATCCCACAGCGCACGCGGAGATCTTGGTGCTGCGCGAGGCGTCCAGGAGATTGCGATCTTGGCGGCTGACCGGCCTCACCCTCGTCGTTACCCTCGAGCCATGCACGATGTGCGCCGGCGCACTGGTGCTGGCTCGAGTCGCCAGACTTGTTTTCGGTGCGTTTGATCCCAAGGCCGGGGCGGTCAGCTCACTCTTCGACGTGGTACGCGATCCCGGCCTCAACCATCGCGTCGACGTACGCAGCGGCATCCTCGAGGACGAATGCGGCACAGTGCTGAAGGAGTTCTTCGCCAGCCGCTGACCCTTATACAAAGCATCGTGCGCGTTTCGAGTGTTTGATCTTTGGGCGTGTTGTTTCACCCAACTTCGGGAGAAGCAACACAGCGTGTACGAGGGCGTTCAGCTCGGCCATCTGATAGACTAAGTCACATGACTAAGTCTGTAGGCGTACACCAAGCCAAGACGCATCTCTCCCGGCTGCTCGACGACGTGGCCAAGGGCGAGGAAGTAGAGATTACGAATCGTGGCCGGGTGGTTGCGCGACTAGTCCCAGCTGAGCATCGGACGCCTCATTACGGATTTGATGTTGACCGGGTATGGATCGCTGAGGACTTCGATGCGTCGCTTCCCGAAGATGTGTTAGCTGCCTTCGAGCGATGAGAGTCCTGCTTGACACTCAGGTTGTGCTTTGGGCAGGGGCCGCACCCACCCGTCTGGGTGATGCGAGGAGGCTCATAAATGAGGCTGAGGAACGGCTCATCTCCACCGCAACAACCTGGGAGGTGGTGATCAAGTCAGCTCTAGGCAAGGTTCGCCTGGGGGTGCCGATCGGAGACTGGATCCAACGAACTCTCAGCGAGCTGGCTGCGCATTCACTCCCGATCACCAACGATCACGCGGCCGCCGTCGCGAAGCTGGAACCGATTCATCGAGATCCGTTCGACCGTATGTTGATCGCCCAGGCACTTCACGAGTCTGCGTTGCTGTTGACCGCCGACAAAACGCTCGAGCAGTACGGCGAAGTTGTTCACATCATCAGGTGAAAGGAAATCTGACAGGTCGGCGGTCTTGGTAGTCTCTGCGGCGGTGGCGTGTCTGAGCGGCCTAAAGAGCGCGCCTCGAAAGCGCGTGAGGGGCAACCCTCCGCGGGTTCAAATCCCGCCGCCACCGCCAACTGACAAGGCGAAACTCCGGCCCCGCCACAAGGTGGGCGCCGGCGTTCGAGGTCTTGGTCTCATCTTTGGTCT
>DASVEX010000054.1:0-4572 GCA_036380335.1 Propionibacteriaceae bacterium
TGACCATGTTCGGGGTCGGCGCAACGATCGGCACCGGTATCTTCTTCGTGCTATCGCAGGCGGTGCCGATCGCTGGCCCGTCAGTCATCTTTTCCTTTTTGATCGCCGCCGTTGTAGCTGGGCTGACTGCGGTCTGCTACGCCGAGCTCGCTGGTGCAGTGCCGGTTTCGGGTTCCTCATACTCGTATGCCTATGCGACGATCGGGGAACTGCCGGCCATGGTGGTCGCCGGTTGCCTGCTGCTGGAGTACGGCGTGTCAGCCGCCGCGGTCGCGGTCGGCTGGTCGGAGTACCTCAACGAGTTGCTGGACAATACCTTAGGTTTCAGGATCCCGGAGGCGCTGTCGCAAGCGCCCGAGCAGGGAGGGATCTTCAATCTTCCAGCGGTGATCTTGATAGCGCTCTGCACATTGCTGCTGATCCGGGGTGCCAGCGAATCGGCAAAAGTGAACACTGTCATGGTGCTGATCAAGATCTCCATCCTGATCTTGTTCATCATCATTGGCCTCTTTGGCTGGAACTCCAACAATCTCGCGGACTTTGCGCCTTTTGGAGTCCAGGGAATCACAGCCGCGGCAGGAATCATCTTCTTCTCCTTCATAGGTATCGACGCCGTTTCGACTGCCGGCGAGGAAGTGAAGGACCCGCACCGCACGATGCCGCTGGCCATCATCTTCGCGCTGCTCATTGTGACCATTTTGTACGTCTTGGTGTCTCTCGTCGCTGTTGCCGCGCAGCCATACACCCAGTTTGAGGGCCAGGAGGCCGGTCTCGCCGCGATCCTGGAGAACGTCGTCGGGGCGACCTGGCCAGGGACACTGCTGGCTGCCGGTGCGGTGATCTCGATCTTCAGCGTCACGCTGGTGGTGATCTACGGGCAGACCCGCATCCTGTTCACTATGGCCCGCGACGGAATGCTGCCTGAGTTGTTCCACAGAGTGAATCCGCGCACCCGCACACCTGTGCCGAACACGATCATCGTGGCTGCGGTCATTGCGCTGCTGGCCGGACTCATCCCGATCAATTTCCTGGCTGAGATGACAAGCGTCGGAACGCTCGTTGCCTTCGCCGTCGTCTCGCTCGCCGTGATCATTCTGCGGCGCCGTGAGCCCGACTTGCCGAGGCCGTTCAAGGTCCCCGGTTACCCCGTGACGCCGATCTTGGCCATCCTTGGGTGCTTGTGGATCATCAAGGACCTGCGGATACCCACAATTCTGATTTTCCTAGTCTGGACTGCAGTGGTGCTGGCCTGGTATTTCGCGTACGGCAGAAAGCACTCGCACCTCGGTCGGCACGAGCATGTCGGGCTGATCAAGGATGAACCAGTGGGCTGAGCGGCGAAGGGATTGAGCTATGCACCAGGTCGATCAAACCACCGAACAGATGGTGCGGAGTGTCCTCGCGTACGCGGAGAACCGACTGCGGATGGAGCCGGTGCCGCTCGACAAGGGGACGCAGCCGGCCGCCGATCTGTACAAGGCACTCAACGGTGTCATCCGAGACCGCGGTCGGGTGCCCGACGAGGTGCTGGGCATCTATTCGTCGGTGATCGCGCCCAGCATTATCTCCGCCGATAGCCCTCGGTTCCTGGGTTTCATTCCGGCCGCACCGACCAAGGCCAGTCTGCTGTTCGACATGTTGGTCTCGTGCGCATCGATTCAGGGCATCTCCTGGCTCGAGGCATCTGGCGCCATCGCCGCGGAGAACACCGTGCTGAGGGTGATCGCGGACGAGGCCGGACTGCCCGAATCAGCTGGCGGGTGCTTTGTCTCGGGTGGTTCCGCCGGGAACCTCTCCGCCCTTGCGGTTGCTCGCGAGACGGCGAAGCGGCGACTTGGCACTGATGCTGCCGGGCGGCGGCTCCGTGTGGTCGTCGGCACCGACGCGCATTCGTCGATCGTCAACACACTGAATTTGCTGGAGATGAGCGCACTGGTCGTGGAGACCCCGGACCACAGACTCACCGCAGCGGCGGTCAACGCTGCTCTCGACGAAGATCCCGATGTCAGTGATGTTGCCGCTGTGGTCTGCACGTCGGGAACGACAAACGCCGGCATCATTGATGACCTGGCCGGGGTTGGAGAGATCGCGAAGCAGCGTGGCTGGTGGTTCCACGTCGACGGCGCGTACGGCGGATCGGGAATTTTCGCCACATCCGTACGCGACAAGTACACCGGCATCGAGCAGGCGGACTCCTTCATCCTCGACCCGCACAAGTGGCTCTTTACGCCCTTCGATTGTTGTGCGCTGATCTACCGGGAGCCCGAGCTCGCGAGAGCAACTCACACCCAAGACGCGTCGTACCTGGACGTCATCCATGTGTCGGACGGGGAATGGAACCCGACGGACTACGCCTATCACTTGACTCGTCGAGCGCGGGGACTGCCCTTGTGGTTTTCGTTGGCGGTCTACGGACTCGACGCGTACCGGGAGGCGATCGAGGCCGCGGTCCGGCTCGCACGGGAGACTGCGCTATTGATCAAGGCAACACCACACCTGGAGCTGATCCGAGAGCCTGATCTTGGCGTGGTGTTGTTTCGCCGGCCAGGCTGGAAGCCGGCTGACTACGACGCGTGGGCGCAGGCATTGCACGACGAGCAGATCGCCTTCATTCCGCCAACCAAGTGGGAGGGTGAGACGGTCGGGCGCTTCGCGTTCTTGCATCCACACACGACGATGGATCTGGTCAAGGAAATCCTGGACCGAACGGCGTAAGGTCGCCGAGCTCAGCTCAGGGGGTGCTTGCGAAGAAGTCGCTCGCCCTGCGGTTGTACAGCAGCGCCAGGACGACCGCTGACACGATGATCGTGATGATGCCTGATGTCAGTGTCTGATTGTTCCGGAACCAGATCAGGTTGGCGATGCCTCCGAGGATGTCGATCACCATCAAGATCGTGACCAGTATTCGAGCGAACCGGGAGCCGTTGCGTAGTCCGACTCCAACCGCGATCGTGATGATGCCGAAGATCAAATAGAGGATGCCGAAGACGAGAACTGCCACACCAGTGACGTTCGATGCAAGGCTCGCCGCGCCGCCGAGGAGAAGCAGGAAGAGGGCGCCCAAGAGGGTGAGAATCCCCGAAATGATGGTGAGGACCACGACCACTGTGACGGATCCCGGACGGCGGGCGATGTTGGAGACCGGTTCGGTCATGTCGGCGCTTCCTTCGGTTGGGGGAGTTGGCATCGCTGCACGAAATGATCATGAGAATGCTACTCCCGGCTGATGGTTCTGGGGATGCTGCGGACGCGCGTGTTGCATGATCAGTCCCGAGCTGTAGGGTGCCGAGATCCTGCGCGACGGCACGTATCGAACTGAGGATCATCCCGACCAGTCCCCCGCTGTCGGAGTGTGGCGCCGTACAGCGGCGGGCTCCGTATGGCGTTTCTCCGCACAAGGCCGCGAATGAGAACCAATACGGCTGTTCTGAGCTGCATGCGTGGCTTTGTGCGGAGAAACGGCGGCCGCAAGCGCACGGTCTACACCCAGAGAAGCACTGGCAACAAGTCGCGGGCGAAGCTCAACTAGTGGAACTGCGGAACGATCAAGTAGATCCCGAACAGCACCAGCAATCCGGCGACGCCTAGCAACGCATATCCGAGCGAGACGCTCACGGTGCCCGAACCGCCCTGGTTCGACTTGATCTTGGCGGCCGAGACCAGGCGAATGCCAGCCGCTAGCAAGATCGTAAAGATCACCGATGTCGTAATGGAGACGACGGTGACGACGGCCAAAGCAGCCCAGTCGATATGCATCAGGCTGCACTCTTCGCTTTGGGCCGCTTGACCTTCTTGGGCTTGGCAGGCGCTTCCAGCCGCGGATCGTCGGCGTACGCGGGCGGCGTAGCGGCGGCCAGCACCAACACCTCGTGGCTGTCGGTCACGTTGGCGTGGTTGATCTTGTGACGGCGAGAGAAGAAATAGATCACCGAGCAAGCAACGGTGAGCAGGACCAACAGCGCGACAACGCCGGACACCCCTCGATCAGAAAGCAACGCGGCGAGCCCGCCGACCAGCCCCGCGCCCGGCAAAGTCAGGAGCCAGGCGAACATCATCCGGCGGGCGACGCTCCAGCGAACCTGGGCCCCGCGCCCTACGCCAGAGCCCAAGATGCTCCCGGTGCTGACATGCGTCGTGGAGAGCCCGAAACCGAGGTGCGCGGAGGCCAGGATCGTCGCGCTGGTCGCAGCGCCGGAGGCGGCGCCCTGCGGAGTCTCGATCTCGACGATCCCTTTACCCATCGTGCGCATGATGCGCCATCCGCCCGAGTATGTGCCCAGGCCAATGGCCACTCCTGCGGCGATGATCACCCACAGCTGCGGCCCAGTGCCGCTTGGCTGCAGGTTGGCGGCTATCAGCACCAGCGTGATGACGCCCATAGTCTTCTGCCCGTCGGATGTGCCATGAGCGAGTGCGACCATCGAGGCGGTGAACGCCTGCCCGTACTTGAAGCCGGTATTGCTGTACACGCTCGGCGTCTTGCGGGTAATGCGATAGGCCAACCGGGTGCACCAAGCGGCTGCCAGCCCAGCAACCAAGGGCGCAACGATGGCTGGCAGCAAGATCTTCGAG
>DASVEX010000055.1:0-10527 GCA_036380335.1 Propionibacteriaceae bacterium
GTCGCCGAGGCCTCGTATCTGATGAAGGGAATGATCGAGTTCCGTCCCGACTTGATCTACGTCATCTTCGTGATCATGGCGACTGGCTTCGTGATCTTGACCCTGCCCGTCGGCATCGGCTTTACCGCCTTGTCCCGGCGATTCGCGGTGAAACGATGAGTGCCGACGCGAGCGTGCTGTTCGACGCTCCAGGGCCCAAGGCTCGGCGTCGCTACGCCGTCATTGCAGCAATCGGCACGCTGGCCATCCTCGCATTGCTGTATCTCCTGGTCAGGGCACTTGCCGCCAAGGGCCAATTCACCGCGGCGAAGTGGAGTCCGTTCATCGATCCGGTGACCTGGACGTCCTACCTACTGCCAGGACTGCGGGCCACCTTGGTCGCGGCTTTTTTCTCCATCATCCTGGCGATGATCGGCGGCATCTTCCTAGGCATGGGCCGCTTGTCTCAGTTGGCTCCAGTGCGGGCGGTCTGTGGTGTCTTTGTGGAGTTCTTCCGCGCCGTGCCGGTGCTGATGATGATGCTCTTCGCTTACTACGTCTTCCTCTTCGGCATTGGCGTCTCTGGCGACATTCTTCCGCTGCTGGGCGTCATCGCCGGTCTGACGTTCTACAACTCGTGCGTTATTGCTGAGCTCATTCGATCCGGAATCGGATCACTGCCAAAGGGTCAGCAGGAGGCGGCGCTGGCCATCGGGCTGACACCCTTTGCCACTCTACGACTGGTGCTGCTGCCGCAAGCAATCACAATGATGCTGCCCTCCATCGTCAGCCAGCTTGTCGTCGTCTTGAAGGACTCGGCCCTAGGATTCCTGATCTTGTATCCGGAGCTGGTCCGCAGCGGACAAACATTGGCCTCGCTGAAGGGAAACCTGATCCCCACTTTCATAGTGGTGGCCACCATCTTCATCATCATCAACTACCTGCTCACCCGGCTCGCTCGTTACCTGGAACGCCGGCTGCAGACCCGGCGACGAGGGCCCAAGGTCGCTGAGTCGCGGACAATCATTAGCCCCTCGATCGCTCAAGGTGGTGCGCTGACGGGGCCAGCGCAGGTCTAACGCCAGGCTTAACGAGCCGTCTCGGTCGCTCGTGACTCCCGCACCACGGTCACTTTGATCTGGCCCGGGTAGGTCAACTCTTCTTCGATCTGCTTGGCAATGTCACGAGCCAGAACTTGCGCCTCGATGTCGTCGACGATGTCGGGGGCCACCATGACCCGAATTTCGCGTCCCGCCTGCATGGCGAACACCTTGTCGACACCTTCGCGGGCACCAGCGATCTCTTCCAGCCGCTCCAGCCGTTGGACGTACGCCTCGATACTTTCGCGCCGGGCACCCGGTCGACTCCCGCTGATCGCGTCCGCTGCCTGAACGAGGACAGCCTCAACGGTCCGCACCTCGACTTCGTTGTGGTGCGCCTCGATGGCATGGACCACATCGGCATGCTCGCCGTACTTACGAGCCAGATCGGCTCCGACAATCGCGTGCGAGCCTTCTACCTCGTGCGTTAGTGCCTTGCCAATGTCGTGCAAAAACGCAGCGCGCTTGCAGTGCGCTACGTCGAGACGAAGCTCAGCAGCCATCAGCCCGGCGATATGGGCACTCTCCACCAGATGCTTGAGGACGTTCTGCCCGTACGAGGTCCGGTAGCGCAGCGTGCCGAGCACTGGGACGAGCGCCGGATGCAGGTCCGAGATGCCCACTTCAGCCATGGCATCCTCGGCTGCCCGCAAGCACTGCGCCTGAATCTGGCTCTTGCTCCGCTCGTGCACCTCCTCGATGCGGGCCGGATGAATGCGGCCGTCCGCCACCAGCTCGGTCAATGTCATCCGGGCAGTCTCTCGCCGAACCGGATCGAAGCAGGACAGCAGCACTGCCTCCGGCGTGTCATCGATCATTACGTTGACACCGGTCACCTGTTCGAAGGCCCTGATATTGCGGCCCTCCCGACCGATGATCCGACCCTTCATGTCGTCTCCCGGGAGATGGACCGCGGAGACCACCGACTCCGATGTCAGCTCCGATGCAAGGCGTTGGATCGCTCCGACAACGATCTGCTGTGATCTCGCGTCTGCTTCGCGAACGGCCTGACGTTCGATATCGCGGGCGAGCAGCACCGCCTGCCGCTTCGCATCGTGGGTGACCGCTGATACCAGCTCGGCTTTTGCTTGCTCGGCGGTCAGCCCTGCAATCCGCTCCAATGAGGTCTGCTGCTCCGACTCGAGATCCGCCAATGTCCGACGCTGACTCTTGAGTTCGCTTTTGAGCTCCTCAAGCTGTCGGCCCTTTTCCTCCAACATTCGTATATCAGCGTCGAGCCGCTCTTCTCGGTCCGAAAGCCGCTGTTCGCGACGCTCAACGTCGGCCCGTTGCTCCCTGAGCTCACCGCGCCGAGCTCGTGACTCCTCCTCGGACTCTTTTCGAGCGGCCTCCGCTGAGGCAAGCAACTTCTCGGCCTTGACGCGAAGCTCCTCGACCTCTGCCGCTGAGTATCCGGGCTGTCCCGCAGCCAACTCGGCGGCGGAACGATCTGTCCGCGAGCTGGCTGGTGGCAGTGACCCAGTGCTGGTCGGAAGCGTTGATGCCGTTGAGGGCACTGCTCTGGTCTGGTAGCCGGCTGAATTGTGGCGGCTCCGTCGAGCCAAGACGACCGTTGCCAAGGCCACCACGGCGATGAGCAAGAAGAGGCCGCTGACTACAAGTGCTTCAAAGACCCCGCTCACCGTCGCGCTCCTGTCTACACGCTCACGCATGTACTCAAGAGGATCCGCAACGCGAAATGCAAAATCAGCCAACGCTCAGTTAGTGAACGCTGGATTCCTTCCACTCCTTGATTTGAAACAAGAACTGCTTTGTAAGTCACTGTTCCGGAGCATTCTTTGCTCCGGAATTTTCGTCATATCGTTCAGGCGCTGTCAGATACCTCGTGTTGGCAGAGTATGTCTGGTTACGCCCTCGGTCAAGCACAAATGTGGATCCCGCTACCCTGCCGCGCGTCTACGAGCTCACTCCTGCAGTACATCGCTCAGCACCCGCGTTATGACCGCACTATCGAATCCACGGCGGCTGAGCAACCCTGCCAGCCGCCGATGCTGCACGTCACGTGCAAGTGCGCTCATCGCGGCTCGTTTTCGCTCGACCAGCTCGCGAGCACTAGCGAGTTCGGCGTTGCGATCGACATTCTCAAGCGCCCTGTCGATATCGTCGCGCTCGACTCCCTTGACTTCCAATTCTCGCTTGAGCGCGCGACGGGAGAGGTTGCGTCGCTGTTGCCGTGAGGCGACCCAGTCAACTGCGAAGGTCGCATCGTCAACCAGACCCACCGCTTGCATCCGGTCGAGAACCGCCTCCTTCACGCTCTGGGGCACGTTCTTCGCCTGAAGGGCCTTGTCAAGCTCGTGTCGCGTGTGTGCCCGCATCGTCAGTCTGCGTAATGCAATGGTGCGAGCCACAGACTCCGCGTCTGCATCGTCATCATGCGGCTCGGTGAATCCCTCGGATGAACGTTCCGCGGCTGCCACTCCCGTCACCGAGCGGGCTCGTGCTGTGCCGGTCGGGTGCTCCGCGGGCTGTTCGATCGGCATTGGCTAGAACTCCACCTCGCCGGTGACCGGATCGATCCCCGCTGGCAGGTCGATCTTAGGACCGATGCCCATTCGTTCCTTGATCTTCTTCTCCAACTCATCTGCCAGATCAGGATTGTTTCGTAGGTAGCTGCGAGCATTCTCGCGGCCTTGACCCAATTGATCGGCATCATAGGTGAACCACGCTCCGGCCTTGCGAATGATTCCGGTGTCTACGCCCAAATCAATCAGGCTGCCTTCGCGGCTGATTCCCTTCCCGTAAAGAATGTCGAACTCGGCTTGCTTGAATGGTGGCGCCACTTTGTTTTTAACAACCTTCACTCGGGTACGGTTGCCAACCATTTCCTGACCGTCTTTGAGTGTCTCGATACGACGCACATCCAGCCGTATCGATGCATAGAACTTCAGCGCACGGCCACCCGTCGTGGTCTCGGGTGATCCAAACATCACTCCGATCTTCTCCCGCAGCTGGTTGATGAAGATCGCTGTTGTGCCGGCACCGCTCAAGGCGCCGGTCATCTTCCGGAGAGCCTGGCTCATCAGCCGTGCCTGCAGTCCGACGTGGCTGTCGCCCATCTCACCTTCGATCTCGGCCCGCGGTGTCAGTGCGGCTACCGAGTCGATCACAATCAGCGACAATGCGCCTGAGCGGACCAGCATGTCGGCGATCTCCAACGCCTGCTCGCCGTTGTCGGGTTGGCTCACCAGAAGTGAGTCGGTGTCAACGCCAAGACGCCCGGCGTACTCAGGATCCAGCGCATGCTCGGCATCGATGAATGCGCAAATACCTCCATCTGCCTGGGCGTTGGCGATGGCATGCAAAGCCACGGTCGTCTTGCCGCTGGACTCGGGGCCGTAGATCTCCACCACCCTGCCGCGCGGCAAACCACCGATGCCCAGAGCGACATCAAGGGCGATGGAGCCAGTGGGAATGACCTCGATCGGCGCTCGCACCTCATCGCCGAGCCGCATCACCGATCCCTTTCCATACTGCTTGTCGATCTGTGCGAGTGCTGCCTCTAGTGCCTTCTCGCGATCTGCCGTGGCCATCGTTATCCTTCCCCGTCGTCGGGCACTTGCTCTTGCCGTCTGAGCTTGCTGATGTGTCTGAAAGTCTTGCGCTCTGACCCTAAGGACGCGCACTGACAATCGTTCGGCCGGACGAGATTCTGTGGATAACCGACCCGCACGCCTGGTGGATAACCTACCGAACGTTTGTTCGAACGATATTCGACACGCCGGGTTCGGCATCACCTCTTGGGGGTGCTGGTGGCCTAGCAGTGCCTGCTAACGATCCCGCGCCGGCAACTCCAACGCGGTCCAGACAGCCCGCCAGATGGTCTTGCACGGTATGCCGTCAGCCAACGCCTGAACGACGGTGCGCTGGCCCAAGGCCGCGAGGCTGTACTCCGATGCCCACACGCGGAAGTAGCCCGTACCGAGATGTAGCTGCAGGCGCTGCCAAAGCTCGGTCTCCTTCATAGCCGCCATTGTGCCTGGCCAGTCGGTAGCTACGGTCTCGTCGTCGGCAGTGTCAGAGCTCAAGGGCAAGATAGACGACGTGCGCGCTGATCCACTGGAAGCCTTTTCCCCGGCGACTGCGACCTGGTTCCGGGAGGTCTTCGCACGCCCGACGGCTGCCCAGGTCGGTGCCTGGCAGGCCATCTCCGCTGGCGAGAACGCCTTGGTCATCGCGCCCACCGGTTCCGGCAAAACGCTTGCCGCCTTCCTCTGGGCATTGGACGATCTGACACGCTCGCCGCAGCCGAGCGCCAAGCGGCGCTGCCGGGTGCTTTACGTCTCTCCGCTCAAGGCGTTGGCGGTCGATGTCGAACGAAACCTCCGAGCACCGCTAGCAGGCATCACGCAGACCGCGTTACGCCTCGAACAAACACCACCGAACGTCACGGTCGGGGTGCGCTCCGGCGATACGTCGGCGGCTGATCGGCGAAGTCTCGTCAACCGACCACCGGACATCTTGATCACCACACCCGAGTCACTGTTCTTGATGCTGACTTCGGCCGCCCGTGATCTGCTCCGATCGGTTCGAACGGTGATCATCGACGAGGTGCATGCCCTTGCCGGAACCAAGCGCGGAGCCCATCTCGCGCTGTCCCTGGAGCGGCTGGAGGCGCTCACCGAGTCCGACGGGGAGTCATCGTCTTTGCAGCAGCCTCCACAGCGGATCGGCCTCTCCGCCACAGTGCGCCCTCCGGAGCGGGTTGCCGCCTTTCTCGGTGGGTCGCATGAGGTGCGGGTGGTGGCGCCTCCGGCCGAAAAATCATGGGATCTCTCCATAGTCGTGCCCGTTGAGGACATGAGCGACCTCGGTGCAACTGCATCGGCTCCGACCATCGCCCAGCCCACGAGCCTCGATGACGAGCAGGCTCCGCCTCGACCACCCTCAATCTGGCCGCACGTCGAGAATCGCATCCTGGACGTGATCAATCAGCACCGCTCGAGCATTGTCTTCGCCAACTCACGCCGACTAGCGGAGCGGCTGACCGCGCACCTCAACGAGTTGCAGGCCGAGCGTCTCGGCGAGATCACTGATCCGTCCCCACCACCCGCGCAGGTGATGGCCCAATCCGGCGCGTCGACCGGCCGCGACGGCAGTACGACTCCGGTTATCGCCCGAGCCCATCACGGCTCGGTCAGCAAGGAGCAGCGAGCCCAGATCGAGAACGATCTCAAGACGGGGCGGCTGCCGTGCGTGGTGGCGACCTCCTCACTGGAGCTCGGCATCGACATGGGCGCCGTCGACGTCGTCGTCCAGGTCGAGGCCCCGCCGTCGGTAGCCAGCGGCCTCCAGCGGGTGGGCCGGGCCGGCCATCAGGTGGGCGCGACCTCTCGCGGCGTGTTCTTTCCCAACCACCGCGGGGATCTGATCGCGTCGGCGGTTGTTGTCGAACGGATGCGGCACGGCGCCATCGAGGAAATCGCCGAGCTGCGCAATCCCTTGGACGTCCTTGCCCAGCAGATCGTGGCCACTGTTTCGATCGAGGACGCCAAGGCGGAGGAGCTGTACGCCTTGGTGCGCCGAGCAGACAGCTTCCGGCAGCTGCCGTACAGCGCCTTCGAGGCCGTCCTCGACATGCTGAGTGGCCGCTATCCCAGCGAAGAATTTGCCGAGCTCAGGCCGCGTCTGGTCTGGCATCGCGACACCGGCGTGCTGGTCGCCCGTCCGGGAGCGCAGCGGCTCGCCGTGACCTCCGGCGGCACGATTCCCGATCGCGGACTGTTCGGAGTCTTCCTGGTTGGTGAGGGCAATGCTTCGGGCCGGCATGCCCCGGGGCGCCGCGTCGGCGAGCTCGATGAGGAGATGGTCTATGAGACCCGAGTCGGCGACGTCTTCACTTTGGGCACGACAAGTTGGCGAGTAGAGCAAATCACCCATGACCAGGTGCTGGTCTCCCCTGCCCCAGGTGCTCCTGGACGGCTGCCGTTCTGGAAAGGTGACGCACCTGCTCGCCCTCTAGAGCTGGGACGGGCGTACGGCAGGTTCGTCCGCGAGGTCGGTGCGTTGCGTCCCGAGCTTGCGCAAGCGCGACTTACTGAGGCGGGTCTCAATGACTTCGCTGCCAACAACCTTGTCTCCTATCTTGCCGAGCAGCAGACAGCCACCGGGGCCCTTCCGACCGACCAAACGGTGATCTTTGAGAGATTTCGCGACGAGTTGGGCGACTGGCGGGTCTGCGTCCACTGCCCGCTCGGCACCGGTGTGCTCAGTCCCTGGGCGCTCGCCATCGAGCGTTCAGCGAGAGAACGGTATGGCATGGAGGTGCAGGCGACAGCGACGAACGATGGCATGGTGCTGCGCATCCCCGACACCGAATCTGAGCCGCCCAGCGCTGAGTTGTTGGTCTCGGATCCAGAGATCCTCGAGTCTGTCATCAGCGACGAGGTCGGCTCATCGGCCCTCTTCGCAGCCCGGTTCCGAGAAAATGCAGCCCGCGCTCTGTTGCTCCCTCGGCGCGACCCGAAAGCTCGCTCACCGCTGTGGCAGCAGCGCATGCGCTCAGCCCAACTGCTCACAGTTGCCGCGCAATACCCTGAGTTTCCGATCGTTTTGGAGACGATGCGTGAATGCCTGAACGACGTCTTCGATCTCGACGGTCTCCTTGACGTTCAGCGACAGATCGCCTCGCGATCACTCCGCGTCGTGGAGGTGGAGACCAAGGAGCCTTCTCCCTTCGCCCGCTCACTGCTCTTCGGCTACGTGGGAGCATTCGTCTACGAGGGTGATGTTCCGCTCGCCGAGCGCAAGGCAGCCGCGCTTTCACTCGACGCCACGCTGTTGGCCGAACTCCTCGGCAAAGACGGCATCAAGCAACTCCTCGACGCCGAGGTCATCGTCGGCATCGAGGCTGATCTGCAGTGCCTCAGCGCGGACAGGCAGGTCACCACCCTGGAACAAGCCTTTGACCTGCTACGCACTGCCGGACCGTTCACCCGCGCCGAGGTGGGGGCCCGAACCGCCCCCAGCCTTGTTATCGGGGCAGCCATCGACACGTTGATCAAGGATCGCCGGGTGGTTGAAGTACGAATCGCCGGTGACGCAATGCTGGCGGTTGCCGAGGACATTCCGCGACTCCGCGATGGCCTCGGAATACCGGTCCCGCCCGGCGTCGCCGCCTCGTTCACCGAGCCTGCTCCTCATCCCATTGATGATCTTGTGCTGCGGTGGGCCCGAACGCACGGGCCCTTCGTCGTCTCCTCGATCGCCGAACGGTATGGATTGGGGCGAGCGGTCGTTGAGTCCAGCTGCGACCAGCTGACCGCCTCCGGGAGTCTGGCCGCCGGGTCATTCGTCGATCTGCCGGGAGACGCAGCGAACGAGCGCCGGCAATACTGCCACAGCCAGGTGTTGGCGTTGATCAAGAGGCGAACGCTGGCACTGCTGCGTAAGGGCGTCGAGCCAGTTGAGCAGGTCGCTTTTGCCCGCTTCCTCGCGGAGTGGCAGGGAATCGGCTCAGACAGCCGCGGCGTCGACGCCGTGCTGGGAGCCATCGAGCAGCTCTCGGGTTATCCGATTCCGGCTAGTGCCGTGGAGTCGATGATCTTGCCGGCGAGAGTCGCCAGCTACGCGCCGGCGATGCTGGATGAGCTCACCGCGGCCGGCGAGATCTTCTGGGTCGGCGATGGACCGATCGGTGATTCTGACGGCTGGGTGCGCTGGTACGTCGCTGGTCAGGAGTCGCACCCGGCTCGCGGCGAGCCGGAGCAGTATCGCAGCCAAGAGATCTTGGCCGCGCTTTCCGACCGCGGTGCCTCGTTCTTTGACGCCCTGCTGCCTTCAGGACCGACAGTCGCCGATCGCTCGCAGTATGTGGATGCCCTCTGGGAGCTGGTATGGGCCGGCTTGGTGACCGGGGACACCTTCGCTCCGGTACGCAGCCTTGCTGTTAGCGGGGCCCACCGGAGGCCGAGCCGGCCAGTCCCCAGAACGCATCGGATCAGACTCGCCGGCGGAGGACTGGGACGCCCGGCACGTACGCCGCGTGTGGTCACACCCACCACAGCAGGTCGCTGGTCACTGATTCAACGATCAACATCAACAGCGGCCGCTCGGCTGGCTTCTGACATCTTCGCCCTGCTGGACCGCTACGGGATTGTGACTCGTGGCAGCGTCCTCACCGAGAACGCCGAGGGTGGGTTCGGCGCCGCCTATCGGGCACTCAGCGCGCTCGAGGATTCCGGACAATGTCGGCGTGGATACTTCGTCGAGGGTCTGGGCGCAGCCCAGTTCGCTCTGACGGGTGCCGTAGATCGAGTGCGCACTCATCAGCGCGAACCGGCAGAGCCCGGTGCTGTCGTCCTCGCGGCTTGTGATCCGGCCAATCCTTACGGCGCTGCTCTTCCGTGGCCTGATCGAGAGGGACATCGACCGGGACGCAAAGCAGGTGCCTTGGTCGTCTTGGTTGGCGGGGAACTGATCTTCTACGTGGAGCGCGGCGGCAAGACACTGTTGTCCTTCAGCGAGGACCCGACCCGGCTTGCTCCGGCGGCATTTGCCCTTGCCAGATCCGTACACCAGGGTCTGCTTGGAAAGCTGACCGTGGAGCGCGCAGACGGAGCTCACATCTTCGGTTCCGTACGGGTGAGTGAGGCCCTGCAGGATGCGGGATTCCGAATGACCCCTCAGGGCCTGAGGCTACGTCCGAGCGTCTAAACGCGAAATGATCAGTGCGAAAGCAACCCTCACGCTGCGGCCTGGGCCATTGGCCGAACGCTCGGCAACGCTGTCACGCCTTCATATACGGCCATCTTTTCGCTGACCACATTGAGCACCACCGACAGTGGCAGGTCGAGTGCTGCGCAAATTGCGGCCAGCAGCTCGCTCGAGGCTTCTTTCTGACCGCGCTCGACCTCGGAGAGATAGCCCAAACTGACCCGAGCTTTTCTCGAGACGTCCCGCAACGTCTTGCCCTGCGAAACGCGCTCCTCTCGGAGCGACTCACCGATGAGCTCGCGCACCAGCACCGGCTTCACCGGAAGTTCCTGCGATCGCATACGGAAACTTTACCCACCGTCACCGACAACACCAGCGCGTCCCACGCTCAGGCGCCAGCTCGCGTCGTCAACTTCTCACCCAACGCCCGACAGCCCAAGAGCATCAGCCAGCAATTCCAACGCAGCTGAGACCGCCTGTCGCCGGATCATCGCGCGATCGCCGTGCAGCGAAAGCTCCTCGACGTGCACCGCCCTGGAGGCGGGGTGGCTGACCGCCACGAAGACCTGGCCGACCCGATGGCTGTTCTGTGGCTCAGGCCCTGCGACTCCCGTTGTCGCAAGTCCCCAGTCAGCGTTGCAGCGCTCCGCTACACCGCGAGCCATCTCAGCAGCAGTGCGTTCCGCGACCGGACCGAGTTCAGCCAGCGTCGTACGATCCACTCCGGCAAGCGTCGCCTTGAGGCGGGTTGCGTAGCTGATCACACCGCCCA
>DASVEX010000056.1:0-8757 GCA_036380335.1 Propionibacteriaceae bacterium
GAGCGCCCGCAGCGCCTCCAGGACCGCGGTGATCTCCATCCGCTGGTTGGTCGTGCGGGCCTCGCCGCCGCTCGCCGCCGGCGTCCCCTCGGGCGCCACCGCCCACGCCCAGCCGCCCGGTCCGGGGTTCCCCGAGCAGGCGCCGTCGGTGTAGACGACGTCCGGCGCGGGCACGGCCGGGCACCGTAGCGGGGTCGGAGACGCTGGCTCCGAGACGGTGGAAGACTGGTCCCATGATCTTCGACGGCTACGTCCATCAGATCCCCGACGTCGACCCCGAGGAGACCGCCGAGTGGCTGGACTCGCTCGACGCCGTCGTCGACGTCCGTGGCCGGACCCGCGCCCGCTTCCTGCTCACCAAGCTGCTCGAGCGGGCCCACGAGACCCAGGTCAGCTTCCCCGCCACGGTGTCGACGCCGTACGTCAACACGATCACGCGCGAGCAGGAGCCGTGGTTCCCCGGCGACGAGCACATCGAGCGCCGCATCCGCGCCTTCGTCCGCTGGAACGCGGCGATGATGGTCGTCAAGGCGAACAAGCACGCCGACGGCATCGGCGGCCACCTCTCGACGTTCGCCAGCTCGGCGTCGCTGTACGAGATCGGCTTCAACCACTTCTTCCGCGGCAAGGACGACGGCAACGCCGGCGACGCCGTCTACTTCCAGGGCCACGCCGCCCCCGGCATCTACGCCCGCGCCTTCATGGAGGGCCGCCTCACCGCCGACGACCTCGACCACTTCCGCCAGGAGATCGGGCGCGGCGGCCGCGGCCTGTCGAGCTATCCGCACCCGCGGCTGATGCCGGAGTTCTGGGAGTTCCCGACCGTGTCGATGGGTCTCGGCCCGTTGACCGCGCTCTACCACGCCCGTTTCAACCGCTACCTCCAGAACCGTCAGATCGACGACACGAGCGGGAGCCGCGTGTGGGCGTTCCTCGGCGACGGCGAATGCGACGAGCCGGAATCCCTGGGCGCCATCTCGCTCGCCGGCCGCGAGCACCTGGACAACTTGATCTTCGTCGTCAACTGCAACCTGCAGCGCCTCGACGGACCGGTACGCGGCAACGGCAAGATCATCCAAGAGCTCGAGGGCGTGTTCCGGGGCGCTGGGTGGAATGTGATCAAGGTCATCTGGGGTGGCAAGTGGGATCCACTGCTTGCCAGGGACACCACCGGTCTACTGCGCCAGCGGATGGAGGAGTGCGTCGACGGGGAGTACCAGGACTTCAAGTCCAAGGACGGCGCGTACGTACGCGAGCACTTCTTCGGCAAGTACCCCGAACTGCTCGAGATGGTTGCGGACATGAGTGACGAGCAGGTTTGGGCGCTGAACCGCGGCGGCCACGACTCAGTCAAGGTCTATGCGGCCTATCAGGCGGCTGTTGAACACGCCGGCGCTCCGACCGTCATCCTCGCCAAGACCGTCAAGGGATACGGCATGGGCGAGGCCGGTGAAGGTCAAAACATCACCCACCAGCAAAAGAAGATGGCGGAGAACGCATTACGGGTATTCCGCAACCGTTTTGATCTTCCGATTGCCGATGAAGACCTCCTCAACTATCCATACCTGAAGCCGGCCGAAGGCAGCCGGGAGGCTCAGTACACCGCCCAGCGACGCGCTGCCCTCGGGGGCGGAGCGCTACCAAGTCGGCGCCAGAAATCCTCCGTCTCGCTCGCGGTGCCACCGCTGTCAGCTTTTGACAATCAGCTGCAAGCCACCGGGGGACGCCAGATCTCCACGACAATGGCGTTCGTACGGATCCTCAACACCCTGATGCGCGACAAGCAGATCGGTGCGCACGTGGTGCCCATCGTTCCGGACGAGTCACGGACGTTCGGCATGGAGGGCATGTTCCGGCAGTTCGGGATCTTCTCCCAAGTAGGGCAGCTTTACCGGCCACAGGATGCCGACCAGCTGATGTTCTATAAGGAGGACAAAAAGGGTCAGATCCTGCAGGAGGGCATCAACGAGCCAGGTGCGATGGCGTCGTGGATCGCCGCTGCCACGTCATACAGCGTCAATGACGTGCCGATGATCCCGTTCTATATCTATTACTCGATGTTTGGCTTCCAGCGTGTCGGCGATCTTGCGTGGGCGGCGGGTGACAGCCGCGCCCGAGGCTTCCTGCTCGGCGGCACAGCCGGCCGTACCACCCTCAACGGCGAGGGACTGCAGCACGAGGACGGGCACAGTCATATTCAGTCGTCGCTGATTCCCAACTGCGTGTCCTATGACCCCACCTTCTCCTACGAGGTGGCCGTGATCATTCAAGACGGCCTGCGCCGGATGATCGGCGAGCAAGAAGACGTCTGGTACTACCTCACGCTGATGAACGAGAACTATGAGCATCCGGCCATGCCCGAGGGTGTTGAGGAGGACATCCTGAAGGGGATGTACCTGTTCCGCGCTGCGGAGGGGAACGAAAATCTGGGGAACGATGCGCCTCGGGTGCAGCTGCTGGGCAGCGGCACCATCTTTCGCGAAGTGCTCGCCGCCGCGGATTTGTTGGCGTCGGACTTCGAGGTCGCTGCCGACGTCTGGAGCGTGCCGAGCTTTACCGAACTGCGTCGTGAGGGGCTCGACGTGGACCGCTGGAATCGACTGCATCCCACTGAAGAGCCCAAACGCAGCTACGTGGAAACGACGTTGGCCGACCGACCGGGACCGGTCATCGCGGCAACGGATTACATGAGGGCATTTGCCGACCAGATCCGGCCGTTTATCGATCGACGGTATGCGGTGCTCGGCACCGACGGATTCGGCCGATCCGACTATCGGAAGGCACTGCGCAGCTTCTTTGAAGTGGATCGTCACTTTGTGACACTCACTGCCCTGCATGCTCTGGCCCAGGAAGGCCTAGTGCCAAGAGAGCGTGTCGCAGAGGCGATAAGCAAGTACGAGATTGACCCCGAGAAGCGGAACCCCATGCACAGCTGACGAGGAGCGAGCATGCCTACGACGGAAGTAGCAGTTCCAGACATCGGCGACTTCGACGACGTACCCGTCATCGAAGTCCACGTGGCGGCCGGTGACGTGGTCGCCGTCGACGATCCATTGGTCACACTGGAGTCGGACAAGGCGACGATGGATGTCCCCAGCAGCGCGGCCGGAGAGGTCCGTGAGCTCCTGGTGAAAGTCGGAGATCGCGTCAGCCGGGGTTCACCGCTCATTGCGGTGGAAGAAGCGGGAACATCGGCGGTGGTCGAGCCACCGACGATGATCGGTCAGCAGGAGCCGACACCACGTGATGCCGCAGCTGCGGCACCCGTACCGGAAGTGGCGCCACCCGCGGTCCAGCCGGCCGCTGCGCCCGCTACTGCGCCAGCTCCCGCTGCAGCGCCGGATTTCGTTGGCGTCCATGCCGGACCGAGCGTTCGGCGGCTCGCCCGGGAGCTGGATGTCGACCTGTCCTCGGTTGACGGAACCGGTCCGAAGGGTCGGATCACCAAGGAAGACCTACTGCAAACACTGCGGGGGCCCGCCCCGGCACCGACGACGGGCGCGCCGGCAGCCGCTGGAATGGGAATCCCACCGATTCCGGCGGTGGACTTTGCGAAGTTCGGCCCGGTCGAAGTCGAGCCGCTGCCGCGGATCAAGAAGATCTCCGGGCCCTTCTTGCACCGGTCGTGGCTCAACGTGCCGCACGTCACGCATGGCGACGAAGCCGATATCACTGAGCTGGATGCGTACCGAAAAGAGCTCGACACCGCCGCAAAGGGCGAGGGCTATCGCGTCACCCTGCTCGCCTTCCTGCTCAAGGCGTCGGTGTCGGCGTTGCGGGCGTACCCGACCGTGAACAGCTCGCTGTCGCCGGAGGGTGACAGTTTGATTCTCAAGAAGTACATCAATATCGGTGTTGCCGTGGATACACCTGATGGCCTTGTGGTGCCAGTGATCGCCGACGTCGACCGCAAAGGCATTACTGAGCTCAGTAAGGACCTCGGCGCGATGTCGGCCAAGGCCCGCGAGGGCAAGTTGGGACCAAGTGACCTGCAAGGCGGCACGTTCACCATTTCCAGCCTCGGCGGCATTGGTGGCACAAGCTTTACTCCAATCGTCAACGCTCCCGAAGTGGCGATCCTCGGCGTGGTGCGTTCCAAGCGTGCGCCGGTCTGGGATGGCGAACAGTTCAGCCCCCGGCTAGTGCTGCCTGTATTCCTCTCCTACGACCACCGGGTGATCGACGGCGCACTTGCGGCCAGGTTCATGCGGCATCTGTGCGACGTCCTCACCGACATGCGCCGACTTCTCCTCTAGAACCGGCCCTGCCACTAGAACCGGCCCTGCCACTAGAACCGGCACTGCCACCGAACCGTCTACTGACCTAGAGGAGAACCCCATGAGTGTCCAGGAGGTACGGGTCCCCGACATCGGTGACTTCAATGAGGTACCCATCATCGAGATCCACGTTGCTGCCGGCGATGCCATCGCAGTTGACGATCCGATCATCACCCTGGAATCCGACAAGGCGACGATGGACGTGCCGGCAGAGCTCGCCGGCACCGTGACTGCACTTTCAGTGGCGGTTGGTGACACGGTTTCCCAAGGCGATGTCATCCTCAGTGTCGAGGTTGCGGAAGGCGCTGCCGCGCCTGCCACCGAAGCGGCGAAGCCGGCAGTAACCGCGGCGGATACCGATGGCGCGCAACCGGCTGCCGCCCCTCCAAGCAGCACTGGTGCGGCTCCGGCGCCCGCCCCGCCACCGGTTGTAAGGTCTGGCGACTTCCAGGCCGAGGTGTTGGTGCTCGGTTCAGGTCCAGGCGGCTATGCGGCAGCATTTCGTGCCGCCGACCTAGGCGCCAAGGTGGTGCTGGTCGAGCGGTATCCAACCCTGGGTGGTGTGTGCCTCAACGTCGGCTGCATCCCGTCAAAAGCATTGCTACACGCCGCAAAGGTGATCGCTGAGACCAAGGAGATGGCGGAGAACGGGATTAGCTTTGGACCGCCCAGCATCGAGATCGACAAGTTGCGCGCCTGGAAGGACAGTGTGGTCACAAGGCTTACCGGTGGTGTATCGGGTCTGGCGAAACGGCGCAACGTCGAGGTGATGACTGGCGTCGGCAGGTTCTCTTCACCGAACACTCTCGATGTCGAGACCGATGACGGGACTCGTATGGTGGGTTTCGATAACGCGATCATCGCGGCCGGGTCCGAATCGGCCAAGCTGCCGTTCATACCACAGGACGACCCCCGAGTGATTACCTCCACCGGAGCCCTGGAGCTACAACAAATTCCGGAACGGATGCTCGTCGTCGGCGGTGGCATCATCGGCCTGGAAATGGCCGCGGTCTATTACCAGCTCGGCACCCGGGTAACGGTTGTGGAGCTGCTTGATCAACTAATCCCGGGCACCGACGCCGACATTATCGCGCCATTGCACAAGATGATCACTAAACAGTACGAGAACATCTTCTTGCGCACCAAGGTGACAGCGGTCGATGCCAACGACTCAGGACTTACCGTCCACTTTGATGGGCCAAAGGCGCCGGAAACTGACACGTTCGACCAGATTCTCGTTGCTGTGGGCCGCCAACCCAATGGCGCAGTGATCGGGGCTGACAGGGCTGGCGTGATCGTAGACAGTCGGGGTTTCATCAGCGTGGACAAGCAACAACGGACGAACGTGCCGCACATCTTCGCTATCGGAGACATCGTCGGCCAGCCGATGCTGGCGCACAAGGCGACACACGAAGGCCATGTTGCCGCCGAGGTCGCTTGTGGTCAGAAGAGCTACTTCGACGCGCGGGTCATTCCGTCGGTCGCCTACACCGATCCCGAGGTGGCATGGGTCGGAGTGACCGAGAACGAAGCGAAAGCCGCGGGCGTCGCGTACGGAAAAGGCAGCTTCCCGTGGGCCGCCAGCGGACGTTCCTTGTCGCTGGGCCGCAGTGAGGGACTCACCAAGCTGATCTTCGACCAGGCCACCGAACGCGTGATCGGTTGCGGCATTGTCGGACCGTCTGCTGGTGACCTGATCGCCGAGGTGGCTCTGGCCATCGAAATGGGCGCCGATGCAGCGGATATCGCGCTCACTGTGCATCCACATCCAACGCTGTCAGAGACGGTCGGCTTTTCCGCCGAGGCGTTTGAGGGCACCATCACCGACCTTTACATGCCCAAGAGGAAGAAGAAGTAGCTCAGACCAGCTCGATCTTCGGATAGGCCGGACGCCACATCGCCTGGTGGATCTGCTGGACCAGGTTGCCAAGGTCTGCCTGGGCCATCCCTTCCGAGTCCGCCGCCTGCGCCACCGCCACGCCTACCGCTGCTGACACCATTCGCAGCTGCTCCACCGAGGGCAGCAGCGACGCGCCGACCGTGGTGGCGTCGGACAGCGCCGCGACAGCGTCAGCAGCCGCCGCAAGCATCCGGTCGGTGATCCGGCTCGCGCGCGCCACAGTCACCCCCAGCCCGAGGCCCGGGAAGATCAGTGCGTTGTTGGCCTGCGCGATCTGGTAGGTGCTGCCGTCGTAGCTCACCGGCGCGAACGGACTGCCGGCCGCCACGAGGGCGCGTCCCTCGGTCCAGCGGATCACGTCACTTGGCAGAGCCTCGCACTTTGATGTCGGGTTGGAAAGCGGCATGATGATCGGCCGCTGCACCTTGGACGCCATCTGTTTGACGATCTGCTCGTTGAAGGCCGCAGGCTGGGTCGATGTGCCGATCAGCATGGTGGGTTCGGCGTTTCGCACGATGTCGGCGAGGCCGATGCTCTCGCCGTCGCTCGACCAGCCGGCCACCTCCGCAACCGGCCGGGCGTACGGCACCTGGAAGTCGCGCTTGCTGGTGGACGGGTCGTCGGTGATCAGTCCTGAACGATCGGTTGCCCAGAACCGCCGCCTGGCCTCTTCGACAGTCAGCCCCTCCCGGACCATCACGTCAACCATCATGTCCGCGATGCCGATGCCTGCGGTGCCTGCGCCATGGATCACGACCCGCTGGTCGCGAAGTCGGGACCCGGCCGCCCGTACGCCGGAAAACGCGGCTGCCAGCACCACCGCCGCAGTGCCCTGCATGTCGTCGTTGAATGTGCAGACCTGATCCGCATACTTGTTCAGGATGCGCCGGGCATTGCCGACTCCGAAGTCTTCCCAGTGCAGCATCGCGTTTGGAAACAGCTTGGTCGCTGTCGTGACATAGGCATCGACGAGTTCGTCGTAGCGCTGGTCGCGCACCCGGGCGTGCCGGTTGCCGAGGTAGATCTCGTCCTCTAGTAAGGCGAGGTTGTCAGTGCCCACGTCGAGGACGACGGGAATCACCCGGCGTGGATGAATACCCGCGGCGGCGATGTAGACAGCCAGCTTCCCGATGGCGATCTCGATTCCGCCCACGCCCCAGTCGCCGATACCGAGAATGCCCTCGGAATCGGTTGCGACGATGAGATCGACTTCATCCGGGCCCATCCCGTAATTGCGAAACGACGTCTCAACATCCTCGATCGCGTCGATTGACAGGTAGACGCCTCGCGGGCGGCGGAACTCATGGCTGAACCGCTCGATGGCCTGGCCAATCGTTGGCGTATAGACGATCGGCAGCATCTCCTCGATGTGCTCGGTGAGCAAGCGATAGAACAAGATCTCGTTGCGATCGCGGAGGTTCGCCAGGTACACGTTCCTATTCAGGTCATCCGGCTGCCGGCCGTACTGCGCGTAGGTGCGGCGCAGCTGCCCCTCCATGGTGGACTCCCCAGTCGGCAGCAGGCCGGTCAGGCCGAGCGCCTCACGTTCTTCGGGTGTGAATGCCGTGCCACGATTGATGATCGGGGACGACAGCACCGAACTGCCGCGGAGGCGGACACGCGCCACCGTTCCCTCGGGAGTCTGGATAAGTTCATACGGTCTCTCGGACACTGACATCACCTTCTCGAAGCTCGCTCAGCTACCTTCTTCTGAAGCAGGTACAGGTCGTAACGGTGACCTCGCCGCGCCCCGCGGATACACGAGCGGTGCCAACACTGATCACCTCGGCCATAAGTTGGGCGGGTATGTCGTTGTCATGGCCGATATCTCGGTGCTCAGGATCTCAGTGCTCAGGCGGATCGGATCTTGGAAAGCTGTCGCAGGATCTCATCGGCACTATGCCCAACCGATGGGCATCGAGCGCCTCGTGGACAACATCAAAGTCGACTGAACCCGCCAACCTGTCGGCACTCGCAAGCCCCTCGACACGCTCAACGTTGATTAGAATAACTGTTCCACTATGCGGAGTAACCTAGGCGGACATGCCGGCGGGCGTCAAGCCTCAGAATCCAGCTCTCCTACTGAGCTGCATGTTCGGAGCTGTCCTGAGATTTCCCACGGCCTGAATGGCAATTAGTACCAACGGCAGCTCGACGCCGATGCCGCGCTGACGAGCAAGATTGAGCAGCATTCTGGCGTCGGCAAGATCCTGAATGGCCAGGCCGCCGTAGTGGAAGCTGTAACCGTCGCAGTGTTTCTCCGCGGGCGGGTGAGCGGTATCGGTGTTCTTGATCCACCTGCCCGCGAAGATATTCCTTTTCGTCCCTCGGAAGTTGAATACCGCAAGGCGAAAAGCTATCGTGATCTAGAGGGTGTCACGTCGCTTCAGCGAGCAGCGCGGGCACTTGGAGTCGCCGCATTTGTGTTGGTCGTCCGCAGAGCTCCGTTTAGAGGCGGTTCCACAGTTCTAAGGAGTGAAGCGTGACCGTACGAGTCGGTATCAACGGTTTTGGACGCATCGGCCGCAACTTCTACCGGGCGGCGCTGGCGGCGGGCGCGGACATCGAGGTTGTCGCCTT
>DASVEX010000057.1:0-25408 GCA_036380335.1 Propionibacteriaceae bacterium
AGCTCGGGTGGCAGCTCGAAATCCGCCATCGCCTTCTCGAGCGCGGCCTGATCGAATTCATCCGCACCGAAAGCGCCGGCAGGTTCGTCGGATGGAGCTGGCTGCTGGGGCGCATTGCGCTTCGCCGGATTGCCCGAGACCCCGCGGCCACCCTTCTTCTTGGATCGCGCCGGCTGCCGACGTGCGCCCGGGAGACCGGCCAGCCCTGGCATGCCGGGCATGGCGCCAGTCGCCAGCGAGCTCATCATCTTGCGTGCGTCGAAAAACCGGTTGATCAAGGTGTTGACTTCCGACACCTCGACACCTGCCCCCTTGGCGATGCGGGAGCGCCGCGAACCGTCGATGATCTTCGGGTTGTCGCGTTCAGCCGGAGTCATCGAGTGGATGATTGCCTCGATCCGGTCGACCTCACGCTCGTCGATACCCGCGATTCGATCCTTGAGCTCTCCCATCCCGGGCAGCATGCCGAACACCTTTGACAGCGGACCCATCTTGCGGACCATCTGCATCTGCTGGAGGAAGTCCGCCAACCCGAAGTCAGCGCCGCCTCCAGCCAGCTTTGCAGCTGCCTTCGCCGATTGTTCGGCGTCGAAGGTCTTCTCGGCCTGCTCGATCAGCGTCAGCATGTCGCCCATGCCGAGGATCCGGCTGGCCATCCGGTCGGGATGGAAAACGTCGAAGTCCTTGAGCGCCTCACCGTTGGAGGCGAACATGATCGGCTTACCCGTCACGCGCGCGATCGAGAGAGCGGCGCCGCCGCGGGCATCACCATCGAGTTTGGTAAGCGCAACGCCGTCGAAGCCCACTCCTTCGGCGAAGGCATTAGCAGTGTTGACCGCGTCCTGGCCGATCATGGCATCGACGACGAAGAGCACCTCGTCCGGATGCACGGCGTCGCGGATGTCGACTGCCTGCTGCATCATCTCGGCGTCGATGCCGAGCCGGCCAGCGGTGTCGATGATCACGACGTCATAGAGGCGACGCTCAGCTTCGCCGACCGAGGCGCGGGCAACCGCCACAGGATCGCCGCTCGGTTGATCGATGTCGCTCCGCGACGAGGCATTCCCGGGCTCAGGCGCAAAAACGTGAACTCCGGCTCGTTGGCCGACCACCTGCAGCTGGTTCACTGCATTCGGCCGCTGCAGGTCGGCTGCCACCAGCAGCGGCGAGTGGCCCTGCTCCTTCAGCCACAACCCGAGTTTGGCGGCCAGTGTTGTCTTGCCCGAGCCCTGTAGACCGGCGAGCATGATCATGGTTGGGGGTCGTTTGGCGTAGCGCAGCACCCTGGTCTCGCCGCCGAGGATGGCGACCAATTCGTCATTGACGATCTTGATCACTTGCTGGGCCGGGTTGAGGGCGCCGGAGAGCTGGGTGGCGCGAGCCTGCTCCTTGATTGCGGCAATAAAGTCCTTGACCACCGAGAGGTTGACGTCGGCCTCGAGCAGCGCAATCCGAATCTCGCGAGCCGTCGCGTCGATATCAGCCTCAGACAGTCGGCCCTTGCCGCGCAGGTTCTTGAAGGTCGCCGCGAGGCGGTCTTGCAGGGTGTCGAACACGAGCGTCCTTACGTCGGAGTTCTGGACTGACTCAGCCTACTAACCTGCCACGGTGTCTCGGGTTCTGAAAGCGCACCCAGGTGCGCTGCCTACGCTGGGCTGGTGCCCGCGGAGTTTCGGCTGCTCCAGGTGCCGTACGACCACCCGGACGTGACGGCGCTGACCTCTGCAGCGCAAGAGTTCTACATCACGATCTACGGCGGGCCGGACGCGACCCCGTTCACCTCGGCTGATTTCAGTCCTCCCACCGGTGTGTTTCTGGTCGGCTATCTTGACGATTACGCCATCGCAATGGGTGGCTGGCGATTCCGACCGCCTGGCGTGCCCCGCGTGGCGCAGCGGCCGGCCGAGATCAAGCGCATGTTCGTGCGCGAAGAGGTACGAGGCCAGGGCTTCGCTCGGATGGTGTTGGCTGCCCTGGAAGGGAGTGCCGCAGCTGCCGGCGCCGACTGGATGCTGCTCGAGACTGGCCAACCGCAGGTCGCTGCCGTCGGCCTCTACCGCTCCAGCGGCTATGTCGATGTCGAACCCTTCGGCCACTACGCCGACTCCCCGCTAGCACTAAGCCTGGGCCACCCAGTGCGCTCGCCGCAGCCGCCATCCGGATGGTCAGAGCGGACCGCCACCACGAGGACCCGTACTTAGCTCGTGGAGCCCTCCAGAATCTCGGCAGGGTAGCCCGGTGACGCTGGCAATGAGGTCACAGCCCGGACAGCAACTAGACCCCGAGGTCCTCGTCCGAGTCGGGGAGGTCGCCGACAGCTATCCGGTCAAGCAACGCTGCCAGATCCCGAGGCGACGTCACTGCATCGGCCGACCGGAGCTCCTCTGCTGACCACCAGCGCATCTCCTGGACGCCCTCGACCGCGAGCGAGCTGACGTGAAGAGGGTCCACGTCGAACGGCTCGGTGCGACAGAGCCCCCACAGTTCCCGCTGAGTCATCCACTTCCCCAGCCAGAACGTGTGGCAGCGCCGCCCGATCCATGGCCCAACTGTGAGGTCGTCGCGAGCCAGCTCCTCCCGCAGCTCGCGGCGGATGGCAGCCAGATGGTCCTCGCCCGACTCCAAGCCACCGCCGGGTGGGAACCACCAGCTCGACCCGATGGAGGTGTCGGCGTAACGCACCAACAACGTGCGGCCCGCGGTGTCCATCACCAGACAGCGGGCGGCTTCGCGCATCGGCTCGACGGTGACATCAGCGGCGACTTCAGCTATCAGGCTGCCTGCCCGCCAGTCAGGCAAGCGTGCGACCTCGCCCGAGGGCAGCACCAGCGCGGCCAGTCCAGGAAAGTCCTCGTCCTCAGTCGACCCGGCCTGGGTCGCCATAGCCACGGGAACGGTTAACCGCCGAGCGTGTCGGACAGCTTGGCCGAGGCCTTGCGAGACCCACCAGGCGTGTCCTCGGTGCCAGCTCGCTCTGTCGCTGCGTCGCGTGTACAAGCCGGGTGCCGAGCAGTAGAACACCACCTCGGCGCCGGCAGCGACAGCCTCCGTCCAGGGAAAATCGACCCCGCCTTCAGCGCAGATCGTGACGCCGAACCGTGCCGAGCCGAGCTGGAAGACTCCAGCGCCCTCGCCGATGCGATATCCCTGCTCGTTGTCGCCGAGGTGCCGTTTGCGGTAGACGCCACCGAGTCGGCCGGAGTGGCCGTACACCTGGGAGATGTGGAATGCCCCATCGAGGTGTTCGGCAATGCCGAACACCACTGCCACCCCGGTCCGCCAGGTCGCCTCGATCATTGCCTGGACTGGTTCCGCGTCGATGGCCACCGCTCGTTCTGGGTGACAGCCGGGGTTGACCGAGCCAGTGAGCGAGAACTCGGGGAACACCGCGATGTCGCAACCCTGGACACGGGCCTCGTCAAGCATGGCCACGTGCCGCGCCAGATTCAGGTCGATGTCCCCTGGGGCAGCGTTGTGGGCAACTAGCAGAATGCGCATCGTTGCGTTGCGCTACGCGACCTGGAAGGACCGCTTCGCAAGCCCCATCTGGAAGTCGTCGATCACCACCATTGGTGGCGCTGACAGGTCAGTGGCCGCCCCGAATGTGACGAAGATCGGCGTGTAGTGCTCGACGGTCGGGTGCGCGTACGGCATCCCGGGCGCGTGCCGGAAGTCGGCCAAGACATCGACTCGGCCTGCTGCCAACGCCTCGGCCGCCCATGCATCAAATTCCAGCGACCATCCCGGGATCACATTGCGCTCCCAGCTGTCCCGGCCAAGGAACGGCAGGCCGTGTGTCATGTAGCCGGAGCCGATGATCAACACCCCCTGCTCTCGCAGTGGACGCAGTTGCTGTCCGATCCGAATCAGCCGGTCCGGATCGTGCGTTGGCATGCTGAGTTGCAACACGGGCACGTCTGCGTACGGGTACATCACCTTCAGCGGCACCCAAGCACCATGATCAAGACCGCGGCTCGGATGTTCATGGACTGGCTCGAGGTCAGACATCAGCGCCGCGACTTGCGCGGCGAGCGCGGATGCATCCGGTGTCGAGTAGGTCATCTCGAAGTACCGCCGGCCGAATCCGCTGAAGTCGTAAACCAGTCGAGTTCCGACCGCTGGTGCGGAGAGCGCGAGCGGAGCGGCCTCCCAGTGAGCGCTGACAATCAAGATTGCGGTTGGCTTCGGGAGTGACCGCGACCAGTTGAAGAGCTGGTCCATCCAGTGCGCGTCATTGAAGACCGGCGGAGCGCCGTGGCTCAGGTAGAGCGCGGGCATACTCCCGTCCTCCGGCCGCCACCTCTGATGTTCCCGGCTGGCCGGCGCGGCGGTTTCCATGAACGCATCGAACGCGGCGCCCTCGACAGGTGGATGCAGGATGCTGGTCATGCTGCCTGCTCCAGCAGCGCGTCCACGAAGACCTCCGCATCGAACGGAGCAAGATCATCAGCACCTTCACCGAGACCGACCAGCTTGACCGGCACACCGAGCTCCCGTTGCACCTGAACGACGATGCCACCCTTTGCTGAACCGTCCAGCTTGGTGAGCACAATGCCTGTCACGTCAACCACCTCCGCGAAGATCCGGGCCTGCGTGAGGCCGTTCTGTCCGGTGGTCGCGTCTAGCACCAGCAGCACCTCGCCGACCGGAGCCTGACGCTCGATCACTCTCTTGACCTTACCGAGCTCATCCATCAAACCGACCTTGGTGTGCAGCCGGCCCGCGGTGTCGATCAACACCACATCGACCTCCAGCTCGATACCGGCTTTGACGGCCTCGAATGCGACGCTTGCGGGATCGGCCCCTTCCGCTCCTCGTACGGTCGGCACTCCGACCCGGCTACCCCAGGTCTCGAGCTGGTCCGCGGCAGCTGCGCGGAAGGTGTCCGCGGCGCCAAGGAGCACATCCTTGTCCTCGGCAACCAAGACGCGCGCAAGCTTGCCGACTGTGGTCGTCTTCCCAGTCCCGTTCACACCGACCACCATGACCACGGCAGGCTGATCGGTCCGGTCGGCATTGATGCTGCGGTCCATCGTGGGGTCGACGAGCTTGATCAGCTCGGCGCGCAGGATGGCACGCGCCTCTCCCGGCGCGGAAACCCCTTGCACGCGAAGCTTGTTCCGCAGCGAGTTCACCAAGTCGGTCGCTGGAGCGACACCAAGATCCGAGGTGATCAGGGTCGCTTCGAACTCCTCCCAGGTATCTTCGTCGATCCGGTCGCGCGTAATCAGCAGCAGCAGGCCACGACTGAGCGGGCTATTGGAACCGGCCAGCCGACGGCGCAGGCGTACCAGCCGACTCTCTGGAGCTTCCGGCCGATCCAGAGCCGGCGCCTCCGGAACAAGCTCGACCTCTTCAAGCTCAACCTCCGGCGGCGCGGCGGCGATATCAACCTGCGCTGCGGACGGTTCGTCACCCGCGTCTTTGGCGGGCGCCTCCCAGCCTCGTGGTGGGGCCTCGACACCTGGCGGCTGCTCACCGGTGCGCAGCGCGCGGCGCCGGCCAACCGCGAGGAAACCGACAAGACCGATAACCAGCAGCAGAATGACGCCAACGATCAACCAGAGAGTCGTCGCATCCACCGGCTCATCCTAGGCGAGGAGGACCGGTGCACCTGCTCAGCGACTGCGGGTGGACTCGATCATCTTGACCAGGCGAGCTGGAGGCTCCGCATCGCCGTTGAGGTGCTGCGCGGCGCGGGCCATTCGATGGGCCAGCTTGGGTGCGCGCTGCTTGCCGCGTCCCTCGATTCCCAGCAGAACTAGGCCCACGGTGGCGGCGACAACGACCAAGATCACAATCATGGCAACGACGATGGAGGTCACGACTTTCCTTTCAGACAGTCGATGTGATGCGTACGGGGAAGGAACTGTCTTATGGGTGGTACAACGTGCTCCATCTAGCGGTGAAACAGCGGTGCCGGTGTAACAGCTCTGAGGGTAAGTCTGCCAACCGAAGATCACGATGCCCGCATCGAAAAGCCGATTTCAAGCTCTCGATTTCATCACGCTTTGGGGGTTGTAAGGGTTCAGGCGACCGACTCGATCTCACGCAGTCGCGAAGAGATCACGGTTGAGACGCCGTCGCCGCGCATGCTGATTCCGTACAGCGCGTCGGCGATCTCCATCGTCCGCTTCTGGTGGGTGATCACCAATAGCTGACTGGTGGCCCGCAACTCCTCGTAGATCTCCAGCAGCCGACCGAGATTGGTGTCGTCGAGAGCGGCCTCGACCTCGTCGAGGATGTAGAACGGGCTGGGCCGCGCAATGAAGAGCGAAATCAAGAAGCTGACCGCCACCAGCGCACGCTCACCGCCGGACAACAACGAGAGCCGTTTGATCTTCTTGCCTGGAGGCCGTGCCTCGACGTCGACTCCGGTGGTCAGCCAGTTGCCCGGTTCGGTCAAAATCAACCGGCCTTCGCCGCCCGGGAAGAGTCGTGCGAATACGCGCTCGAATGCTGCTGCCACGTCGGCGTACGCCTCGGTGAAGACCTGCTCGACTCTGTTGTCGACCTCGGCAATGATGTCGAGGAGATCCTTGCGGGTCTTCCGCAGGTCCTCCAGCTGTTCGGAGAGGAACCGGTGGCGCTCCTCCAGTGCGTCGAACTCCTCTAATGCCAGCGGGTTGACCCGACCCAGCAGGTTCAGTTCCCGCTCCGCGACACGCAGCCGCTTCTGTTGCAGCTCGCGTACGTAGGGCACCTGCGAAGGCTGATCATTCGTATTCGCTTCCGAGTCATCGGCATCGGCCCCTACTTCCGAGTCATCACGCTGGGCCCTCAGCACTGGAACCAGCAGATCCGGCCCGTACTCGGCCCGCAGGACCGAAGATTCCAACCCCAACTCAGCCATCGCGCGCTCCTCGAGCGCCTCGACCCTCATCTGCTGTTCGGCTCTGGCCAACTCATCCCGATGGGCTGCGTCCACCAGAGACTCGAAGTCGCGAGTCAATGAGCGTACGGACGCGCGTGCCGCGCCCAAGGCGGAGTCAGCGTCGCTTCGTGAAGCCTCCGCCTCGGCTCGCTCACCAGCTGCCAAGGTCAGGGAGCGTTCGAGATGTTGAGCCAGGATCGCTGCACCGGCATGGACAGCGGCCGCAGTCCGCGCCTCTCGCAACATTCGCTCCCGCCGGGCGATCTCCTTGATTCGCGCCTGGCGTTCATGTTCTGCCGCACGGCGCAGCGCATCTGCTCGGCCAGCGTGGGCACGAACCTGTTCCTCGAGGGTGCGCAGTGCGAGCCGCGCATCCATTTCGGCGGCGCGGGCCAGCCTGGCCTGCTCGGCCAGCCGGTCACGTTCGGCCGGATTCGGCTCGGTGTCGTCGACGGTCTCGGCGGCCATCTCCAGCCGGTGTTCCAGCTCCGCGAGGCCAGCGACATCCCGGTCGCGGGCTTCTTCGGCCTGCGTCATCGCGTTCCGGAGACGATTGGCCTCTGCGTACGCGGAGCGGGCAGTCGAGCTGAGCTGGCCAAGTTCTTCAGCAAGCGCTGCCATCGCCGCGTCAGATTCATGTAGCCGAGCGAGCGTGACCTCGACCGAGGTGCTTGCCTGACGATGCTGCTCATCCAGCTGGCTCTGGGCGAAACGGAGCCGATCACATGCATGACTGGCTTCGGTCAAGCGCCGCTCGGCGTCGTCAACGGCAGACTGCAGCTCGATGAGTGTGGGCGTTGCCGATGATCCGCCGGCGGCAAAGTGGGCACTGAGCACATCTCCGTGCGGGGTGACGGCAACGACATCAGGCAAGCTGGCAACCAGCCTCTGGGCGGCAGCCAGATCCTCAACGAGCGCCACCTTGCGCAGGATCCGCTGCACTGAGGCAGCAAGCGTGTCCGGTACGTCGACCACCTCGATGGCGTAACGAGCCGCGGCCGGCAGCCCGGGCCATTCGGACACCCGCTCGGCCTCGACCAGATCGCCGATCAGCAATCCGGCACGTCCCAGGTCCTCGGCCTTGAGATGGTCGAACGCGTCAACGGCCGCTGGAACGCCAGTCACGGCTACCGCGTCCGCCGCCGCGCCGAAAGCGGCCGCGATAGCGGTCTCGTGCGGTGACTGAACCTTGATCAACGCCGCAACCGATCCCAGCAAGCCGTCGAGTCGATCCGTTGCTGCCAGCAGCGCTGAAGAGCCATCCTTCCCGTCGAGTCCGACACGCAGCGCCTCGACGCGCGCCGCCAGGGCTGCCCGCTCCTGACTGGCGACCTGCTCTTGACGCCGTAGCTCCGCTTCCTGCCGCTCGATTCCGTCCAATGTCTGCACAGCCGCCTCGTGCTCGGCGTCGAGACCATGCTCACCTGCGTCCAGCCCAGCGACCTTGGTCTCCAGCGCGGTAAATGCTCGGGACGCTTGGTCGGCTCTCTCGGCGGCCTCCTGGTGTGCCGCGGTCAGTCGACTGATTTCGGCCGCCGCCGCCTCACCCCGGCTACGCAACGAATTGACCTGGCCGGTAAGCCTGGCCAGCCCTTCCCGCCGGTCGGCCGCGGCGCGGATCAGTCCGGCCAGCCGATTCTCCTCGCCTCGATGGGCGTCCTCACAGGTGGTTCGATGGGTGGTCGCCTCTTCCAATGCCTGGGCTCGTTGCCCCAGCTGGTTCGACAGCTCATGCTCCTGCGCTGCGACCCGCGCAGCCTCGCGCTCTAGCTCATCCGGGTCGCGGACAAACAGCAGCTCGCCCGGATCGTCCTCGACCTGCCGCATCCGTTCTCGCGCGATCGAAAGCGTGCTTGCGACCCGCTCTTTGAGCGCCGCAAGCGAATACCAGGTCTCCTGCGCAGCCGCCAATCTTGGTACGCCTTCGCGTACGGCCGCTTCGGCGGCCACCTCCGCTGTCCGCGCAGCTTCGAGCGCCCGCTCGAGGGCTTCGCGGCGTACCTGCATGGCCTGTTCATCGGCGAGCTCGGACTGCAATGCCTGGGTTGCCTGAAGCAGATCATCAGCCAGCAGCCGCGCCTTCGCGTCGCGCAGCTCGGCCTGAATGACAACGGCCCTGCGCGCCACTTCCGCTTGCCGGCCCAGCGGCTTGAGCTGCCGTCGGATTTCGTTGATCAGGTCTGCCAGCCGATTGAGGTTTGCTTCGCACGCCTCGAGCTTGCGGACGGCTTTCTCCTTGCGTTTGCGATGCTTCAGTACGCCCGCGGCTTCTTCGATGAAGCCACGACGACTTTCCGGCGTCGCCTGCAAGATCGAATCGAGCTGTCCCTGGCCCACGACGACGTGCATCTCTCGCCCGATGCCGGAGTCACTGAGCAGCTCATGGATATCCAGCAGTCGCGCCACGTTGCCGTTGATGGCGTACTCGGATCCACCGTTGCGGAACATGGTCCGAGAAATCGCTACCTCGGAATAGTCGATGGGCAGCGCACCGTCAGAGTTGTCAATCGTGAGCACGACTTCGGCGCGACCGAGCGGGGCGCGACCGGAGGTGCCGGCGAAGATGACGTCCTCCATCTTTCCGCCGCGTAGCGTCTTGGCCCCCTGCTCACCCATCACCCAGCTGAGCGCATCGACCACGTTGGACTTGCCCGACCCGTTGGGGCCGACGACGCAGGTAATACCCGGCTCGAAGTTGAGGGTGGTGGCCGATGCGAAGGACTTGAAGCCACGCAAGGTCAGGCTCTTGAGGTACAACGTCCCACCTCTCGACGGTGTGAGCTCAGATGACGATCCGACTGCGAAGGCGACCTCACTGTAACCGACGGCGACCGCGAATCCCTGTACGTCGCAGGGCGGGTTCGGCTATTGCTACGAGCGGCGTGAGTGAGGAGCACCCAGCCCGTTGCCGCCGGGCCGTCGTCTCAGACACCAGCAGTCGGATGCTCGCTTTCGACGGTTTCCGGCACGATCTCCGCCACCTCATTCTTGCCGCGTACGGCGGAGAAGGTCCAGAACTTGTTCAGCAGGAACGACAGGGGGGTGACGATCGCGATCGTGATCAGCTGCGCCCAGTAGAAGCGAGTTCTGAAGCCGGTTGAGTTGTCGAAGAAGGTCGGCGACAACGAGAAGACCGAGTTCGGATGCATCAACAAAGTGAGGATGCCCAGACCAACGATCTGACCGAGGATGCCGACAGTCAGGAATGGAAAATATTCCCGAAACCAACCGGAGTGCTTCGCACTGCGAAAAGTCCACAGCCGGTTGAGCTGGAAGTTCCAGAGATTGGCGACCAGAAACGCGATCGTTGAGTAGGCGTGGTACCAGCGGACGTTGAACTCACTGAGCGGCAAGTCGAAAAAGACGCCATTCTCGTCTGAACCGAGCTTCTTGCACATGATCGCGACGAACAGGTTGACGACAACGCCGGACGCGCCAACAATGCCGAACCGGAAGAGCTGGATCCAGTTTTGGCCGTGGCGTACGAGTACGTAGTGCCTGAGGCGTTCCATCACGTTGAGCTAATACCCCTTTTATTGAGAGCCGCTCGCGCAATCGCGCGATCCACCCGCCTACTTCGTCGTCGCTCGCAGAGGAAACAACACCTCCGCTCCCTCCATGTGCATTGCGCGCTCCGCGCGCTGAGGCTCAGCACGGCGGCGCGCGATTTCCCGACGCTCGCAGCTATGCCTCATCCTTCTCCGCCGGCTCGCGCAATCGCGGCCCTCGCCGTGAACCCACGTGGAGCTCGTTGACAGTGTGGACAACGATAGGACGAACGGTTCATGAACGGTTCTCGCCGGATCGATGTTCCGCAACGCAGACACGGAAGGCCTTCGCGGCCGTACACAGCGAGCGATCGGTCGAAGTAGCCGCTGGATCCGTTGACGTTGACGTATAGGGCATCGAACGAGGTGCCACCGTTGTCTAGCGCCTTTCTCATCACGGCCGCGGCCGCGTCGATGACGCCGCCGGCTTGAGTACGCGACATCGTCCTGGTCGGGCGGGCGTAGTGCACCCGAGCCACCCAAAGTGCTTCGTCGGCGTAGATGTTGCCGATTCCGGACACCAGCTGCTGATCTAGCAGCGACCGTTTGATCGCACTGTTGCGGCGGCGTAACCGGGTCACGACGTCTGCGAGATCAAACTCCGGATCGAAAGGATCCCGGCCGATGTGGGCGATCTCGGGCGGCAGCTCGGCGCCCCCCAGCGAAACCGACAGGCCGCCGAACATCCGCTGATCGACAAATCGGAGTTCCGGCTCGCCGTCCGCGAACGCGAAAATGATTCGGGTGTTCGGGGCGAGCGACGCTTCAGCATCGGCCAGCCGAAACTGGCCGCTCATGCCCAGATGAGCCAAGATTGCGTCGCCGTCGGTGAAGGGCAACCACAGATATTTTCCGCGCCGGCGCGGCTCAGCGAAGGTGCGGCCGGTGACCTGCAGCTCGAAATCTGCCGGCCCGGTCAGGTGGCGGCGTACCGGCCGCGGATGCAGCACCCGTACGCCGGTGATCTGGCGCCCCGCGATGCTGCTGGCCAGGCCACGGCGTACGACCTCAACCTCTGGAAGTTCGGGCACCGATCGCGCTAGCGGGACGCGACCGGTCCAGAGCCGCGGCTGCCTTTGAGCGCAGCGAAGGCAATAGCTGCCGCGTTCTGCTCGGCCTCTTTTTTGTTCCGGCCGGCACCTGGTCCGTAGCTGTGGTCATCAATGTTGACCATGGCCTGGAAGGTCTTGGCATGGTCGGGCCCTGACTCCACGACGTCGTAGACGGGTACGCCGAGGCCACTCACGGAGGCGATCTCCTGGAGGCTGGTTTTCCAGTCCAGTCCCGCTCCACGGGTTGCGACCTCGGCCATCAAGGGGTCAAACAGGTGGTGTACGAAAGCCCGTGCGGCATCGATGCCGTGCTGCAAGAAGACCGCACCGATCACCGCCTCCATCGTGTCGGCGAGGATAGAGGACTTGTCGCGTCCACCAGTGCTCTCCTCGCCGCGGCCCAGGTGGATGACCGCGCCCAGATCGAGCTCGCGGGCGATGTCGGCCAGCGCCCGGGAGTTGACAACAGCCGCGCGCAGCTTGGCGAGCTGGCCCTCAGAGAGATCCGGATAGGTCACGAAAAGATGCTCGGTCACCACTAGCCCAAGGACCGAGTCACCGAGGAATTCCAGACGCTCGTTAGTGGGGAGGCCACCTTGCTCGTACGCGTACGACCGGTGAGTCAAGGCGCGATCGAGTAGCTCAGGATCAACACTCATCCCGAGCTCAGTTAAGAGGTCTCCCGCAGGTAGGCGAATGGCCGTCGCCTCTGACCGGATCAGGACGAGAGAACCTGTCGACGGGCTGCGCGGGGACCGTACTGCCCGCACGAAGGGCACGCCACATGGGGCAGGTGCTTCTCGCGACAAGCGGGGTTCGCGCACGTCACCAGCGCGGGCACGGACGCCTTCCACTGGGAACGGCGGTGCCGCGTATTGCTGCGCGACATTCGCCTCTTGGGAACGGCCACGACTTCACTCCTGGTTCCTCCGGGCGCTTTTGCCCGGAAATTTCGTTGCCCGTGGGGCTGATTGTAAAACATCGTAAGATTTGCCGCCGTCACCCTCAAGACCGCGGAGCGCATCCCATCGAGAGTCGAGACCGGTTTCGTGGCGATGGTCAGGGTTCTCGTTCAGGTTTGCGCCACACTCGAGGCAGAGCCCTAGACAGTTATCCCGACACAAGGGTTGGAATGGCAAATCGAGCACCACCTCGTCGCGCAGCAGTGGCTCGAGGTCGATAAGGTCGCCATGCAGCCGGCTAGCGAGGTCATCATCGGGTTCGACGCCCGGATAGACGAACAGCTCTTGGATATCGACCTCAAGCTGACCAGAGACTTCACCAAGGCACCGCACGCATTCCCCACGGACCTCGACCGTAGCTGTGCCGCTGACCAGCACTCCCTCGACGACAGATTCAAGCCGAAGATCGAGTTCGACCGGCGATCCCGGGGGTACGCCGATCACCGCGATTCCTAAGTCCGTAGGTGCATCGACGGTCGCCCGAACCACCCTCATTGCGCCCGCGCGACGGCCCAGTTCGTGGGTGTCGAGGACCAAACCTGAGCGGGGGTCCACCGGGCGATGCGGCGAACTCATCGCAATCCTTCCAAGCCGTGCGGCCCCGCTCCTCGTCGCGACCGACGCCCAACCTTACCGGTGAGTAGGCCCTTGAGCCAAACAGCTTGAGCCACCCCGGCTACTCCGGGAAAGCGCGCCTGTCGAGCTTCATCGTGTCCCCTGCGTCCAAGCCGCTGCGCTCCGACAGCCGGGCGCGAGCCGTTCGCACCTGACTCACCGTTTTGTGCAGAACCGACTCGAAGCTCGCCATGCGCGCGTCGATGAATTCATCGGTCTCCCGCCGGAGAGCGGCAGCCTCGACATCGGCTTCAGATCGCATCTGAGCGGCGAGTTGCTCGGCAACCCGGACCACTTCGCTGTGCTGCGCAAGGTTTGCGGCATGATCCCGAGCATCGGCCATGATCCGTCCGGCCTCTGCTTCGCCCTCCGCGATTTTGAACGCCGCCATGTCGACGACCTGTTGCGCATCAGCGATCTCATCCGGCAGATTCGCGATCACATCGTCGATCGCGGCCAGGACCTCGCCCCGGTTGATGACACATGATGCCGACATCGGCATCGCCCGCGCGTTGAGAATGAGCTCGCGCAGATACGCCAACTTATCCTCGGTTGTTCCCCGCCCAATCATGGACGTTCCTACCCCCGAAGCAACCACCCTCGTTCCCCTTTCCGACTGTGTCACCCTCGTCCCCTTTCCGAGTGTGCACTGCTCCCTAGTGTTACGCAGATGCCCCCGGTCTCATACATCGCCGGCTACTCGCGCACTCCGAGACGCAACCCGAGCCATGGTTCGGGTCGCAATTTTGGCTGGCAGAAAGGCCGTGACGTCGCCACCCAGTGTTGCGACCTCCCGGACCAGCGAGGAGGACACGAATGCCCACTGCGGCGCGGTTGGCAGGAAGAGGGTGTCCACGCCGGTCAGTTGCCGGTTCATCTGAGCCATCTGGAGCTCGTAACCAAAATCCGAACCACGTAGTCCTTTGCTGATGACCTGGATGTCGTTGGCTGCGCAGAAGTCGACAAGCAAGCCGCGAAAGAGGGTCACCTCGACGTTGTTCCAGTGGGCACACTCCTCGGCAAGCATCTCGACCCGCTCATCGGGACTGAACAGGGCGTTCTTGGCGATGTTGGTACCCACCGCTACGACCACCCCGTCAACGACCCGCGCGGTCCGTTCGATGACATCGAGGTGTCCATGGGTCACCGGGTCGAACGAGCCCGGACACACGGCTCGGGTCACGATAGTCCCTCCTTAGACGTCAGCTCGAGCGCCGCGAAATACAAAGTGGTCTCACCGTAGGCGCGAGTCCAGCGTTCCGCAGCCACTTCCGGCCACTCCAGCTCCGGCGTACGGCGGGACCGTTCGACGACTATCAACGAGTCCGGGCCGACCCAGCGATTCGCGACGAGTTCGGAGAGTTGGGTGCTGACCGCAGCCGTTTCCAGCTCGTACGGCGGATCGGCGAAGACAACATCGAAGTCCCGAGTCGGCGGCCGTCGAAGCAGCTGCTCGACAGATGAGATGACGATGTCGACCACCAACCCGAGGGCTTTGGCGTTGTCCTTGGCGAGTTGGGCCGTACGCGGGTCCCGCTCCACCAGCAGCACCGGGTTGGCACCACGGCTCGCGGCCTCCAGCCCGACGGCGCCCGACCCGGCGTACAGGTCGCAGAAGGCCAATCCGACCAACGAGTGCTCAGCTGGCGCCGCCGCGGTGCCGGCCCACGCGGCGATAGCGGAGAAGAGCGCCTCGCGGACCCGATCGGTGGTGGGCCGGGTACGGTCGCCGGGCGGCATCGAAATTCGCCGACCCCCGCGCGACCCAGCGATGATCCGACTCACGTTCGCTCGAGCCAATCCCCTGCCGCATCCATCTCTACGTCGAGCACGATGTCGGCGAGTGCAGGATTGCTCAGCTCAGGGTCCTGGACCAGGCACTGCTCGGCCAGGGTGCGGGCTTGGGCAATCAGATCCGCATCCTTCAACACGCTGAGCAGCTTGAGGCTTGATCTGGTGCCCGACTGGCTGGCGCCGAGCACATCACCCTCGCGACGCTGTTCCAGATCGACCTCCGCAAGAGCAAAACCGTCTCGGGTAGCGGCGACAGCGTTGAGCCGCTCGCGCGCTGCGCTCTCCTCGCTCGCCGTTGTCAGCAGCAGGCAGACCCCGGGGTGGGCTCCTCTACCGATCCGGCCGCGCAGCTGATGCAGCTGGGAGATACCGAACCGGTCGGCATCGTGGATCACCATGACGGACGCGTTAGGGACGTCGACGCCAACCTCGATCACCGTGGTCGATACCAGCACATCGACCTCGCCGGCGGCGAACCGGCTCATCACCGCATCCTTCTCCTCGCTCGAGCGCTGGCCGTGCACCATCTCAACGCGCAGGTCCGCCAGCGGCCCGGCGCTCAACTCCGCGTAGAGATCTTCGACCGCGACTGCCGGCATGGTTTCACTGTCGGTATCCAGGTTCTCCGTCTCACTGCCGGACGGGCCAGCGGACGAGATCCGGGCGCACACCACATACGCCTGGCGGCCGCGGCCAACCTCTTCCACAACGCGCTGCCAGCCGCGCTGCACCCACGCCGGGTGGTGGACCGTGTCGACGACGACGGTGCTTACGTCCGCCCGACCAGCCGGAATTTCGCGCAGCGTCGACGTTTCCAAGTCACCGAAGACGGTCATGGCCACCGAACGTGGAATCGGCGTCGCTGTCATGACCAGGACGTGCGGTCGTGGATCGGCTTTGGCGCTCAGCGCCGCGCGCTGCTCGACCCCGAACCGATGCTGTTCGTCGACGACGACGAGGCCGAGATCGGCAAACTGAACATCCGCGCTGAGCAAGGCGTGGGTACCGATCACTATCCCGGCTGTCCCAGACGCAGCGTGCAGCGTTGCCTCACGGCGCCGCGACGCCGACGTGGACCCGGTGATCAGCACGACCCCGGTGGCATGCTCCGGTGCGTCGAGCGTGCCACCGCCGGCGAGGTCGCCGAGCATCCGGGTGATCGTCTGGTAGTGCTGAGCGGCCAGCACCTCGGTCGGCGCCAGTAGCGCTGCCTGACCTCCGGCGTCGACCACAGCCAGCATCGCGCGCAGCGCGACCAGCGTCTTGCCCGACCCCACCTCGCCCTGGAGCAGTCGCTGCATCGGCCGGGTACGGCCAAGCTCGGCCATGATCTCCTCGCTCACCGCGATCTGACCCTTGGTGAGCACGAACGGCAACCGATCGTCGAACTCCTCGAGCAGCCCACCGGAGCGTGCTCGTCGAGGCACCGCTCGATGCGTAGTCGCATCGGCCCGTCGGTACGCCATGGTCAGCTGCAGTGCAAACGCCTCGTCGAAGCGCATGCGGTGCCGACCCCGTGCGATCACGGTCTTCTCCGTCGGCTGATGCACCGCTCGGAAGGCTGCCTCGAGTTCCACTACACCGGCTGCGTCGCGCACCCACGACGGCAGCGGGTCCTCGATGCCTTCGAGAGAAGCCAGCGCCAGGGACGCGCAGTCCGCAATGGTCCAGGTGCGCAACTTTCCGGCGGTCGGATAGATACCAACAAGAGGAACGCCCGAGGCCGAGGCCAACGACGCATTGTGCTTGGCACCGCCGATCACGGTGCCGTGCTCGTCCACGATGACGAAATCGGGATGGGCGAGCTGGAGTCGACCGTTGAACCTGGTCACCTTGCCCGCAAAGATCCCCCTGGCTCCCGGCACCAGCTGCTTTTGCCAATAGCTGATCAATCGGGGCTGACCGAAGAACGTGCAGGTCAGCCGACCGCCATGGTCGGTGATCGTCGCTTCGAGTCGTGGCTTGCTGGACAGTCGATAGTTGGGGCGGTCAGGGAGGTTGAAGGTGCGGGCGTCGACGACTTCGGCCATCACGGCGACTTCCTCACCTTCACGCAGCGCGGAGAGATCGCTTAGCTCTGTGCCTGAGAAGTAGCGACGAGGCATATGCCGCATCAGATCGCCAACGCTGAGAATCTTCAGCGGCTCGAACTGCTTCGCCGTCTTCGATCCGACGATGTTCTCCAGACGATTCGCCAGCCGGCGGAACGTGTCGGTGCGCCACGGTGAGCCGACGAGTCGCAGCGTGGTCATTCCAGCCCGAGCAACAGCGGATAGCGCGACTGCCCGCCCTCTAACACCTCGACATCGACCATGGGGAATCGTTGACGCACTCTGGCGGTGATTTCAGTCGGCAGATCATGGCCAGCGCCAGTCCCCCGCACCAAGGTCAGCAGCTCGCCGCCCGCATTGAGCAGCCGCAGCACGAGCTGCCATGCGACCTCTGCCAGCGACGTTCCGATGATGACCACGTCGCCCTCGAGGATGCCAAGCACGTCGCCGCGCTCGCAGTGCCCAGCCGATGTCATGGCGGCGCTCTGAGACACGGAGATCGCCGCATGTCGGGCATGTCCGGCAGCACTACTCATCGCCACCACTGCCGACTCGAAATCAGCCGACGGCTCGTGGACGGCCATGGCCGCCAGGCCCTGAACCTGGGCACGTGTCGGAATGATGCCCACTCGACGTCCGGACCGGCGCAGCTCAGTTGCGACCTCGCTCGCCCGTTTCAGGTTTTGGCTGCCGTTGGGCAAGATCACCACATCGCCACAATTTTGCTGAGCGGCCTCTGCGAGTTGATCGATCGTGACGTCGCCGTCGGTCGTCAGCACCGGCACGCCCCCCAATGAGCTCACTGCCTCCGCAAGTCCCGGGCCGGCCACTACGGCCAGGAGACTGCGCCGCCCAACAGTAGGCTGACCAGCCGCAGGATGTGACGGTACTGCGGTAATCCGGACCTGGCTGAGCTCCCCCAGCGGCAGGGCAGCTTCGACCGCCGCACCCGCTTCGACGAGATGGACATGCACCTGCGCAATGGCCTGATCGCCCACGATGACGACGCTATGGCCAAGCTCTGACAGATGGTCGCGCAGCGCGTCCAGATCTGACGGCGGAGCTCCTCGCAGCGCGTACATCACCTCGTACTCGCCGGTCATTCGCCACGTCTCGGCCTGCTGACTGGCCGCCCGCGGCGATGCCTGCGTCAGTGGTTGGGCCGCCGCTCCGCCGAGTATCTCGGCCAGCACATCGAGCAGCAGCACGTACGCCTGTCCACCAGCATCGACCACTCCGGCCGAGGCCAGCACCTCAAGCTGTTCCGGCGTACGAGCAAGGCTCTCACGCGCGCCCTCTCGTGCGGCTTGCACTACGGCCAGTGCATCGCCAGGCTGGCGGCCGGCTACCTGTTCGGCAGCCCAGGCTGCATCATCGGCGACGGTCAGAATCGTGCCGGCAACCGGCCGGGCAACGGCACGCCGTGCGGCGACAGCCGCTAACCGCAGCAACGTGGCGGCCAAAGTCCCGGGCGGCATCGACCGCAAACCTGGCAAATCGTGCTCGAACGCTCGACACAGGCTGACGAACATCTCCGCCACAATGGCTCCGGAGTTGCCGTGGGCACATAAAACCGCAGCCTGGACGGCAGCGTCCAGACTCGTTTGCTCAAGTTCAGGAACGGCGTCGGCGATGCCGGTCAGCGTGAGCTTGAGATTTGATCCCGTGTCAGCATCCGGCACCGGAAAGACGTTGATCGCGTTCAACGCATCGGCTGAGTCGCTGATGACACTGGTTGCTCGGCGCAGCCAACCATCGTAGGCATCCCACAGCATGGGTGCCTGCTCACCGAGCTGGGCTGACACGGCACCCACCATATTCGCCGCCAGCAGAATTGGCCCGCGCTAGGGCTTGTCAGGTACTCTTTTCCGGTTGCCCACCTTGGGCATGTCAGCATGTGTCGACGTAATGTGGGAGCGAACTCCAGTGGCTGCGGTATGTGAGGTATGCGGCAAGAGGCCCGGATTCGGCCATAACGTGCCCTGGTCCAAGAAGAAGACCAACCGGCGGTGGAATCCCAATATCCAGCGCATCCGCGTCGTCGAGTCGGGTACGCCCAAGCGGCTAAACGTCTGCACCTCGTGCCTCAAGGCGGGCAAAGTCACCCGCTGAGGCAAAGCCTCACGCTTGAATGACTACCGGGATGATCATGGGCCGTCGGCGGCGGGTGTCACTCACCCACTTGCCGAGCTGTCGTCTGATCACCTGCTGCAGCCGATGGGAGTCGTCCACTCCCTCTCGCAGCGCCTCCTCCAAGGCCGACACGATCAGCGGACGCACCTCCTCGAAAGCGCCGTCGTCTTCGACGAAGCCGCGGGCATGAATGTCCGGCCCGCTGACGATCCTGGAGGCGTGCGTGTTGACCACGACGATCACCGAGATGAAGCCCTCCTCTCCAAGGATCCGACGATCGGTCAAGGACAGCTCTGAGATGTCACCGATCGTGCTGCCGTCGACGAAGATGTAGCCGGCATCCACCTTGCCGACGGCCCTAGCCCTGCCGCCCTCAAGATCGACCACCATGCCATCCTCGGCGATGATCGTCCTTTCGGCCGGAACGCCTGTAGCGATCGCCAGATCGCCATTGGCCCTGAGGTGGCGGATCTCGCCGTGTACCGGCATGACGTTGCGCGGCCGGATGATGTTGTAGCAGAACAGCAGCTCCCCCGCACTTGCATGCCCCGAGACATGGACGAGCGCGTTACCCCGGTGCACGACATGGGCACCGAGTCGGGTCAAGCCGTTGATCACCCGATACACCGCGCTCTCGTTGCCTGGGATGAGGGAGCTGGCAAGGACAACGGTGTCGCCAGTCGTGAGTTCGATCACGGGATGGTCCCGATTCGCCATCCGGGACAGCGCGGACAGCGGCTCGCCTTGCGATCCCGTCGAGATGATCACGACATCGGCTGGTCGGAAGTTGTCGATCTCGCGCTGGTCGATCAGGGTATTGCGAGGGACTTTGAGATAGCCGAGATCCCGAGCCACGGTCATGTTGCGCACCATCGAGCGCCCGACGTAGACGACCTTGCGGCGATGGGCGACGGCTGCGTCCAAGACCTGCTGAACGCGGTGCACATGAGAGGCGAAGCAGGCCACGATGACCCGCTGTCGGCTGCCCGCGAGCACTCGCTCGAGGGCGGGACCGATGTCTCGCTCCGGTGTCGTGAAGCCGGGCACCTCGGCATTTGTCGAGTCGATCATGAGCAGGTCGACGCCCTCTTCTCCGAGGCGGGCGAAGGCGCGCAGGTCGGTGATTCGGCCGTCCAGCGGCAGCTGATCCATCTTGAAGTCACCGGTGTGCACGATCAGACCCGCGGAGGTACGGACTGCGACGGCCAGGGCATCGGGAATGGAATGGTTCACCGCGACGAACTCGCACTCGAACTTGCCGAGGCTGATCTTGTCGCCGTCCTTGACGGTGCGTTGCGGCACATTCCGCAGCTGGTGCTCGCGGAGCTTCTCAGCCAGCAACGCTAGCGTCAGCTTCGACCCGATGATCGGAATATCTCGGCGCTGTCGCAGCAGATACGGCACCGCGCCGATATGGTCCTCATGACCGTGGGTGAGCACCAAGCCGATCACGTCGCCCAGACGTTCGCTGATGGCATCGAATCCCGGCAAGATCAGATCGACGCCTGGATGATCATCCTCGGGAAACAGCACGCCACAATCGATGAGCAGCAGCTGGCCGTCGAACTCGATCGCCGCCATGTTGCGTCCAACATCGCCGAGACCCCCTAGCGCGACGACGCGCATCGTGTTCGGCGCCAGCAAGGGCGGGATCTGCAAGCTAGTGGCAACCACGGGACGAAAGGCTACCGCCCGAAGCGAGCTTGGCGAGCGGAGCAATCAAGCCTTGTACGATCGCGCCCGTGGGTGCAGCTTCTGGTGAACCGATTGCCGCGTCCGTACGTCTCGCCTGGCCCGATGAGTCGCCGAGCATCGCTGAGCTCCAGCGACGCTCCTGGGCCGTGCAATGGCCCGCCCAGTTGGCGGAGCTGATGCTCGCATCGGTGTCACTGGCCGACATGATCGACGCTTGGCGTAGCGCGATTGAGCGACCACCTGAAGCGGCGTTCCGGGTACTCATTGCAACCGATGGTGAGCGGGTCGTCGGGTTCGCCACCACGATGCCGAGCCAAGATGACGATGCTGACCGAGGTAGGGACGGCGCGATCGATGCGTTCGTCGTCGATCCAGTGGCCCAACATCAGGGCCACGGCTCCCGGATGCTCAACGCCTGCGCCGACACCTTGCGCGCAGATGGATTTGTCGAGGCTTCCTGCTGGGTGAATGCCGATGACGAGACCTTCCGCCTGTTCCTGATTGCGGCCGGCTGGGCACTGGATGGGGCTACCCGGGAGATCGGCCCCGAGGATGAATCCGTACGCCTCAAGGAGCTGAGGCTGCATACCAGCCTCCAGCCGGGCGGTGAGATTGAAGATCGCTAGGCAGCAACGGTCAGGTTGTCGCCCACCAGGTCCAGATGCACGCCGTCTTCTGCGGCAGCAATTCGGCTCGCGGTCAGACCGAGCGGGATGCCTTTCAGTGGAATCGGCCGGAGCAGCGCAGCGAGCAGGGCTTGGGCTGTGAAGTCAGGCAGGTTGACGCCGGCAACTGAAATCCTGGCATCGCTCAGCGTGATGGTCTGCTCTTTGGCGTTCAGCCGCGGCGTACCGGTGATCACCGCTTCCACCTCCCGGCCGAAGACATTGGTTTTGGCAACCAACTCGACCCGCCCCTCGCTGCCGTAGCTCAGCGGGGCACCCGCGAGCGTGGAGAGTTTCGCGTAGTCCAGTACGGAGGTGCCCTCAGCGTGGCTGATCGTCATCGTCTTGAACCAGTCCTTGGTGGCGACGTCGCTCATCACCAGATCGGCGTGTGCCAAGGTCAGCTGGGCATTGTTGGCAACGCCGAGCTGGTCGGCGACGACGTGCATCGTGCCAATCGAGCCTGCGGCGAGCTGGGTCAGGAAGGGAAAGCCCTTGATGTCGACCTGCGGTAGCGCCGGCGTTCCCAGTGCCGGCTGCAGCGCCTCCGCGGCTTGTTGCTCCGCGCGGCGATCCGCGTAACGATCACCGGCATAAAGGCCGCCGCAGAGCAAGGCAAAGATCAAGACGATGATCGCTACGACGACGAACGGCGCGGCCCGACCAAGGCGAGCCCATAGTCGATTCACGTCATCCGATCCCCAGGATGGGTTCGATCCCCACAGTGAGGCCAGGCCTGGTGCTGATCGCCCGAACTGCCGCGAGCACGCCTGGCATGAACGACACGCGGTCCAGAGAATCGTGCCGGATGGTCAAGGTCTCCCCCTCGGCGCCGAATAAGACCTCCTGATGGGCGACCAGACCGCGCAGTCTTACACCGTGCACTCGAATCCCATCCACCTGCGCCCCCCGAGCTCCCGGCAACTCCTGTCTGGTCGCGTCGGGGGGTGGAGCGAGTGCGGCTGCCGTACGCGCGGCAGCGATCCTGCGCGCGGTGCTCGCGGCGGTTCCAGATGGCGCGTCGGCCTTGTCGGGGTGATGCAGCTCGATGATTTCTGCACTCTCGTAGAAAGCGGCTGCCTGCTCGGCAAAACGCATCATGAGCACCGCACCTATGGAGAAGTTGGGCGCGATCAGCACGCCGACACCATCATGCTCCGCGAGCCTGCCACGCAACAGATCGAAATGCTCCTCAGTAAAGCCCGTGGTACCCACAACGGCGTGAATGCCGTGATCGATGCACCAGAAGAGGTTGTCCATCACCGCGTCAGGATGGGTGAAATCGACGATGACCTCGGCGGTCTCGGCGGGTGCGCGATCATCGCCGAGATCGGTGGCCGCAACCAGATCCAAATCCGGGGCGGACTCGACAGAGCGGCACACTTCGGCGCCCATCCGACCACGGGATCCGAACACCCCGACCCTAATCATTCACCGACCGCCCTTCCGACTACCACCGAGATAGCAGCGATTCGACTCCTCGAGACGCCACCTTGGCGCCGGCGATCGCGAGCGTCGGAGGATGCTTGAACAGCATTTCCGCCTCGACGCGTACTTGATCAGCGCTCACCTGGTCGAAGCTGCGCAGCAGCTCGGTCAGGGTGCGGTCGTCGCCCAGCACAGCATTGATGCCAAGGCGACTCATCCGGCTACCGGGCCCGTCGAAGGAGAGGGCGGTCTGGCCGCGCATCTGACCCTTCGCTCGTACTAGCTCTTCGGAGGTAACCCCGTGCGCGGCAACCTCGGCGAGGGTGGCACGTACTAGCTTCACGATCGCGGCTAACTTGCCGGGCGCGCACTGCCATTCCACACTCCACAAGCCGGCGTCGGAATATGCCGTCTCGCCGGCATCGATGCTGTAGCTCAGTCCGCGCCGCTCGCGTACTTCGACGAACAGCCGAGAAGCCATGCCGCCGCCGACAATCAACGACAGCATGCCGAGCGCATAGCGACGCGAGTCGAAGATGCCAGGACTGGGGAACGCCAGTACCGCGCTGCATTGCTCCAGCGGCAGTTTGCGCATGATCAGCCCACCTTGCTCGTTGATCATGGTGGATGATGGATCAGGTGCAGGCGCTGCGGGCTGAGCGTCCAGCACCCCCAGTCGCTGCACCAGTCGATCATGCTCAACTTTGCCGGCCGCTGCTACGACCAGGGAGCTGGGGCGGTAGTACCGGCTCCAGTGCTGCACGATGCTAGGCCGGCTCAGCGTCGCAACCGAGCTCGGTGATCCGATCACCGCACGGCCGAGTCCGGACGTACCGAAGATCGCTGCCGCAACGGCTTCGGCGGCCTGCTCGGTCGGGTCATCGGCATGCATAGAGATCTCGTCCAAGATCACCGCTCGTTCGGCGTCTACGTCCTCGCCCGTGATCATCGAGTTGCTGATCATGTCGGTGAGGACGTCAAGGGCCAGCTCGGCGTCGCTGTGCAACACGCGGGCGTAGAAGCAGGTGTGCTCTTTGGCGGTGTACGCGTTGAGCTCGCCGCCCACCGACTCGATCGCGGCCGAAATCTGCTCCGCTGTGCGAGTCGAGGTGCCCTTGAAGAGCAGGTGTTCGAGGAAGTGCGAAGCGCCGTGCAGTTGTGGCGTCTCGTGACGCGAACCGACGGAGGCGAAGACGCCGAGGGCATAGGTGTTGGTGGAGCGGATGTCCTCCGAGACGATCTGGAGGCCGTTCGGAAGCACCGTACGGCGGACGGCGCCATCCAGCTGGAGGCGCCGTCGGCCAGGACGGCTACGCGGAGCGTGCGGCATCAGTGGTGTCGACGTGGTGCAACAGGCTTACGCCGACACCGTCTCCTCGACCACCGGAATCAGCGACAGCTTGCCGCGATCATCGATCTCATTGATCTCGACCTGGATCTTCTGGCCGACGCTCAGCACATCCTCAACGCTCTCGACTCGCTGACCACCAGAAAGCGGACGCATCTTGGAGATATGCAGCAGACCGTCTTTCCCGGGTAGCAGCGATATGAAGGCGCCGAACGCAGTGATCTTGACCACGGTGCCGAGATAGCGTTCGCCCTTCTCGGGCATCGTCGGGTTGGCAATGCCGTTGATCATGCCGCGGGCCGCCTCCGCCTTGTCGGCTCGATCGGCGCCAATGTAAATCGTGCCGTCGTCCTCGATCGAGATCTCGGCGCCAGTATCGTCCTGGATCTGGTTGATCACCTTGCCCTTCGGGCCGATGACCTCGCCGATCTTGTCGACGGGGATCTTCACGGTGATGATCCGTGGCGCGTAGACGCTCATCTCGTCGGGACCGTCGATGGCCTCCTGCATCACATCGAGCAGCGTGTTGCGGGCGCCCTTGGCCTGGTTCAGCGCTTCCGCCAGCACCGAGGCGGGAACGCCGTCCAGCTTGGTGTCCAGCTGCAGAGCGGTGATGTAATCACGAGTGCCAGCGACCTTGAAGTCCATGTCGCCGTAGGCGTCCTCAGCACCGAGGATGTCGGTCAGTGCGGTGTATTGCACCTGACCGTCGACGGTGTCAGAGACCAGCCCCATCGCAATGCCGGCGACTGGGGCCCGCAGCGGTACGCCGGCGTTGAGCAGGGCCATCGTCGAGGCGCACACCGAGCCCATCGATGTCGAGCCGTTCGAACCGAGGGCCTCAGAGACCTGGCGGATCGCGTACGGGAACTCCTCGCGGGTGGGTAGCACCGGAACCAGCGCCCGTTCGGCCAGCGCACCGTGACCGACTTCGCGCCGCTTGGGTGATCCCACCCGGCCGGTCTCACCTGTGGAGTACGGCGGGAAGTTGTAGTTGTGCATGTAGCGCTTAGTGGTCTCGGGTGCGAGGGTGTCGAGCTTTTGCTCCATGCCCAGCATGTTCAGAGTCGAGACGCCTAGGATCTGTGTCTCACCGCGCTGGAAAAGTGCCGAGCCATGGACCCGCGGTACCACGCCGACTTCGCAGGAAAGCGTGCGGATGTCGGTGACTCCGCGGCCGTCGATGCGGATCTTGTCGGTCAGAATCCGCTGCCGAACCAGCTTCTTCGTCAGCCCTCGATAC
>DASVEX010000058.1:0-2325 GCA_036380335.1 Propionibacteriaceae bacterium
CCGGCTTATCGTCGGCGCCGCCCAGCGCGCACGACAGAGCAACCCGGACCGCGAAAACTGAAGCTAGACCTAGATGGTCTGCGATCGACACTGGTGGCGTGCTGGTGCGCGGCGAGGCCCGCAGCGCAGCGAGGGCACGCAGGCACGCGCCGCCACCCGACCCTTCGCGCCCGCAGGCCGAGCTCCTGTCGATTTGCGTCAGTCGATTCGAGCTCCGTCTCGGGTCAGCTCGCGGCGCGCAATGTCCTCGATCGGGGGCCCCGAGCTGGAGAGCAGCGAGCACGCCAGGGTGTCCGTGCTCAGCTGGCCGCTCTTCCCTGCCAGCCAATGATCGACCACATCTGCAGTCAGTTCCGAGGGGCGATGCGGACGCACGCGCCGCGCGCCTCGATGAGGGTGCGGAAGCACGGAGGACGGTGGTCACGCGCGTTCACCGCCCTGGACGCCCGTCTGCTGCCCTCAGTCCCGCACTCGGCTTCCGGATGAGCTGGATACACATGATGATCAACCAGATCCAAAAGGCGACATACGGCAGCAGCCAAGGCCACGAAGTCCAAAAGAATCGCGCGAGCACGAGTCCCACCCCGCTGGCGATCCCCCACCAGCCAAGCCAACGGACCGACCACGCGAGTCGACAACACGACCCAGCCGGAGCACACCACAAAACAGCCCAGAGCGAGCCAGACGTTGGCCAACCCGAGAGAGCTGACATCGAAGGCGTAGCTGGCGACTGCCAGATCGAGGTCGGCGGCACCGAACGAGGCCGCGTTCCCACTGGTATTGAGAGCGCAGCCATAAGGACACGAAGTGATTTCCGGCCGATCGGTGACGGTCGTGGTACGCAAGTCCGACGACTATCTCGTGCCACGAGTTCACGCCAGAGGCATGTTGATCATGGCCGAGCAGCAGCGGCACGCCGTTGGACTGTGACGCGCTCGAGCGTTGAACCAGTCGGCTACTAGCGGAGAAGAGATCACGTAAGGCAAACGGTGACTGTCGCGACCGTCGTGCCCCACCGGGCGCAGGAGCGTCCGTCACCACCAGCCCAGTTTGCGGGTCCAGCGCAGCAAGACCAATGAAATGGCCAGCATGATCAAACACAAGATGATCAGCGGTATCCACCTGGTGGAATCGTTAACGATGACGTTCATGCCCAGGACAGACGACAGCGATGTGATCGGCAGTGTGATCGCCGCGATCACGGCGAGCCGCTCGGCGGCAATGGTCATCTTTGTGTCGGTACGTGCACGATAGAACTCGGTGACACCTTGCTGAAACCACATCTGGGACTCGCTGATGCGGGAAACCGTCTCGTAATGGTCGAGCACATCCTTCATCCGCTCCAGCCCATCGGGCGATGCGAATGTGGTCAGCTTGATCGCCCGCCGATAGATCTCGCTGCCCTGCTCGGCCATGGTCTTGATCGTTAACAGCTCATGGCGGGCCGCGAACAGCTCACTTAGGAACTTCTGCGGATCCTCATCCACATCAGCCATGACCCGCTGCTCCATAAGGCCGACCTCCCGGGCGATCTCGTCGACCATATGCGATTCGCGTCGTGCGATCGAGGAGACGATTGCGTAGCTCAGTCCGAACGGCGAGGTAGGACGCAGCCGGCCGCTGTCCATCCGTGCGGCTACCGCCTCCGTTTCACGCAATGCCGCCTCCAACGGAGCCTTGGAGCTTATAGGGCCGTGCACGGTGACCAGGTAGTCCTCCCCGATGAACTGGTCCAGCTCGAGATAGTGCACGTGGCCCGCTGTGCCTATCTCAGGTGCGTGCAGGACGATGAACACATGGTCCGGATACACATGGACACGGGGAATGTGGCTACGGTTCTTGCTTTCGGTGATCGCCATTGGATGAAAGTGGAACTCATTCGTGAGGATCGCCTCGGCTTCGGCGCCCCACTCTGGAATGTCGAGCCATAGGAATCCGTCGGTGCGCTTCCGCAGGTCCGGCAGTTCTGCCAGAGCATGGTTACTCACACCATCGGAGGTAATCCAGTTCAGCATCATGGCCGTCTTCCCTTCCAGGCTTTCTTCGAATACAACGAGTTTGAACGCTGTAAGCGGGCCGGCTATAAGCGGGGATGAGATCACGCAGGGGCGAACGGTGAACTAGCACTAGCTGCTCAAGCACTGCCGGCGGCACTCGATACCTCGCAGCTAATCGCGCAAGGCAGCCGCGACTGTAGAACGTCTCTCGCCACGGGTGAATCGGGCCGGCACGAATCGGATGTGCCGCGGCGGCGGGTGTCTAGAACCAGCCGCGGCGCTTGAAGAAGGTCATCAAGATCGCGACGGCCACGATCTCAGTCCCGAT
>DASVEX010000059.1:0-6532 GCA_036380335.1 Propionibacteriaceae bacterium
ATCCGGCGAGGCGCCAATGAAAGTGAACAATGGATTTACTGCTGTTTGCGTCAGGCCGAAGCTGAATTGAACGCCGAAAAATCCGACGTTCATCATCAGGATCGACCCCGACGTCATCAGCGGCCGATGGCCCTCCCGTTGGGAGCCGGTGGATTCCTCGAGCTCTACGGGTTCAGTCGCCTCAGTGACAGCCATGATATTGACTCCTCTCCGGCGAGTTCTCGCTGCTGCGCCAGCATTCGTGATCTATCTCACACGCAAAAACCCTAGGGCAGCGTCCAATGGGCACGCAAGGGCCGAGGTAGGCCAGATGAAACCGGCGACGACGGGGCCGGCGCGGGGCGAGGTGTGCGACGTCCTGTCGGGCATCGCACCGAGCAGGAGAGGTCAAGGCCCCACTCGAGCGGTGCGTGAGCTGCTCGCCCAGCTCGAGTAGAGGCGACAAAGCTGCAGGCTTTCGCAGGGCGCGGGTCGGAGTCGACCAACCCAGACAGGCCCACACTTTCATCCCTCGACGCCTGCCCTGATCGGTCGCGCGCCCCTCTGGCACAGTGGGCGACATGAGTGTGACGGTCGTCGACAATCCGACAGACTCGCGCTTCGAGGCCAGGGTTGACGGCACGCTCGCCGGTGTATCTGAGTACGAGCTCACATCCGACATGATCATTTTCCTTCACACCCAGGTAGCCGAACGGTATGAGGGTCAGGGGGTGGGCTCGGAGATCGCACGATATGCGCTCGACGACGCGCGGGCGCGAGGCCTCTACGTTCGTCCGCTCTGCCCGTTCATCCGCGGCTGGCTGAAACGGCATTCTGAGTACGACGACCTCATTCGTGCCGCTGGATAGCGATCGTCGCGAGGTCGGACATGGATATCCACAGATTCGGGGGATAACGCGGCGTCTGTAGCGCTGCATCGACCGGAGTCCCGCCAGATTTGGCTCATGACTGATATCCCAGCCCTTCGGCGACCATCTGAAATGCCTCGCGTCCGCAGCTCCGAGGACCTGTACCAGCACTGGCGAGCGCTGATGGGCCCACTGGGCTTCGGCCAACCTCGGCTCTGGATCGCCTTCCTGGAGCCGAGTGCGATGATGAGCGCTCAACTTACCCAAATCGAGGACATTCCCGGCTGGGCCGATCCTCGGTCATGTGGTGCGCTGCTGGAGATGTGCGGACACATCGTTGGTCGCGACGGCGTCGGCGGGTCCGTGGCCTTCCTGCTGACCAGGCCCGGGCGCAATCCGATGGATGATGCTGACCGCAGCTGGGCCCGCGGCCTTGCCTCCGCAGCGCGACAGCACGGTGTGGCGATGTGGCCAGTGCATTTTGCGAACGACGCCGAGCTGCGTGTCTTCGCACCCGATGATCTTGTCCTCGAGGATTAAGAGTGCCCTTCGACAGGCTCAGCCGCCGCAATCGGTCGTCGGGTGTGCCAGAGCCAGGCCAGCCCGAAGATTGGCAGCACCAGAGGAACGAAGCCGTAGCCGATCCCGTACCACGACCACACCGTGGCCCGCGGAAAGGCTTCCGTGTCGACGACGCTGAGGGTGCCGATCGAGATCACGCCTACCAGCTCGATGATGATTGCGACCAGTGCCACGCGGCGGGATGTGCGAGTGCCACGCGCGAGCGTGATCGTCGCGACGATGTAGATCACACCCGCAAGCGCTGACAGAAGGTAGGCCAGCGGCGCTTGATCGAACTTGGTCAGGAGCTGGACACTCGCGCGCGCGGTTGCGGCAAGGGCAAAGATTCCATAGACCGCCACAAGTACGCGGCCGGCGCCACTATTGGTGCGGCGAACTTCTGGGTTGGGTTGTTGAGGTGAGGGATCGGTCATCCGGCAGGCGTCCAGAGCACCAGCAAGCGCAGCGTCATGGCGAGCACCGCGAAGGCTGCCACGGCCAGCACGATCCCGGAGAAACGAGTTCGTTCGACATTGGCCCACAGCCAGCCGATCGGAATCAAGATCACAATGCCGATCAAGTAGCCGATCGTGGTGGCCAGCTCGGCTGGACGAAAGCCGCCAATCATCTTCGCAGCCGCAATGATCGACTGGATCACCGTTACGACCTCAAGCCCCGCGGCGTACAGCAACTGTGCTTTGCCCGGCGGCTTGTTGGCTATCGCGCTTACCAGGCCCCAGATCACGGCTGCGCCAGCAAGAGCGACCACGGCGTACGCCAGAGCGTCGATCATCGATGCATTCGTCTGCTACGCACGCCGCCCAACGCTACCGGAGAAGATTCGGATCGCGCGCCGCTGTGCCTGAGGAGGAGGGAGGGGACACGCTGTTCGTCCCAGAGCGACGACGAAGTAGGCGGCCACCAAGCGCGATCCGCGCCGAGCGAGCTTGGCGAGCGAGGCAATTAAAGCAGTTGAGCTGCCAGACTTGGAACCCGCGGAGCTGCTGTCATGGGCCCGCGTCAAGGAGGAACAGTGGCCAACCAGCGAGAGCCGAGAGTTGGCCGACGCCCCGGCAATCAGGACACCCGCGGCCAGATCATCACCGCTGCGCGGCAAGCCTTTGCAGCCAAGGGTTTCGCCGGCGCGTCGATGCGTGGGATTGCGGCCGAAGCCGGAGTAGATGCGGCGTTGATCCACCACTACTTCGAGAACAAGGAGCAACTCTTCCTTGCCACGGTGGCACTTCCGCTGGAAATGCCGCAGAAGCTCGAGGAAGTCGCGGCCGGAGGCCTCGATGGAATCGGCGAGCGCCTGGTGCGCACCGTCCTCGGTGTCTGGGATTCCGATCTTCAGCCGTCCTTGATCGCGGCGATCCGCACCACGCTGACAGATCCGGCGCTCACCCGGTCCGTCGGTGAATTCCTCGCGCTCGAAATCATCGGCCACGTGCTGCGCCGGGACGACCTGCCGCCAGAAGAGGCAAACAGGCGGGCCGGCCTGGCGGCATCACAAGTTCTCGGGCTGGTGATTGGGCGATATGTCCTGCAGTTGCCTCTGTTGGTGAGCCGTCGCAGCGAGGACCTGGTCCTCGAGGTAGGACCCACCGTCCAGAGGTACCTTGACGGCCACATCTGAGGCAACATTGCGGAATGATGACCAGGTGCTGGTCGTCGGCATTACAGAGCAGGGTGAGCAAGCGTTCGAGGTAGTCCTCCGCCACGGCGCCGATCCCGACGTGCTCGCGTTCGATTGCGGCTACGTGGTGGTCACGCCCGTCGACGCGAATCGCAGCAGCTCTGGCGAGTTGATCCTCCGGCTGCTGGTGCGTCCGGTCATCGACGAGCCGCGTCCCCAGGAACGCCGACAAGCTCGGGACGCCGGTCTCGTGCTAGGTGACGACATCCGACCCGCGGTCCGGCAGCGATTCGCGGCGTACGCGGTGGTGACCTCACGCCAAGGCCTGCTGGCCACTGAATACTCGGGAAGAACTGCCGTCACCGGCCGATGGGGTATGCCAGGCGGTGGTCTCGATGATCATGAGCCGCCGACCTCAGCGGTACTCCGAGAGGTTCACGAAGAGACGTCCCAAGAGATCATCCTTGGTGAGTTGATCAAGGTCCAGACCTCGCACTGGGTCGGGCGCAGTCCGTACGGCAGCATCGAAGATTTCCACGCCGTACGGCTGATCTATCGCGCCAGCTGCCCCGGTCCCACCGAACCCATCGTGCTCGATCAAGGTGGGACCACGGAGTCGGCGCGGTGGGTGCCATTGGAGTCGTGGCGTTCGGTGCACTGGACTCAAAACTGGCAGCTGCTGCTCGCGGAGCTGCTCAATGAATCCGCGGCCGGCTAGACGTACGGCTAGTAGATGTTGATGTCGCTGAGCAGATCCTGCCGCGTGAGCACGCCGACTGGCTTGCCGTCGTCGAGTACCAGCAACGCGTCGGAGCTGCTCAATACCTCGACCGCCTTGGCAACAGGCTCGGTCACCCCGAGCATCGGCAGCGGCTCCTCCATCACACGGGCCACAGCGTCGGCTGGCCGTACCTGATAACTGAACAGCTCACCGAGAAGGCCACGCTCGCTCACCGATCCGACGACCTCCGCGGCCATCACGGGCGGCTCGGCACGCACCACCGGCATCTGACTGACGCCGTACTCCCGCATGATGGCCACCGCCTCGGCGATCGTTTCGTTGGGGTGAGTGTGCACGAGCGACGGCAGATCACCTGACTTTTCCCGGAGCACGTCGCCGACTACGCGGACGACCTGATCGGGCCTTGGTGCAAAGCCGTACCGGGTCAGCCAGGCGTCACTGAACACCTTGGTGAGGTAGCCGCGCCCCGAATCGGGCAGCAGCACCACAATCACGGCCTCGGGATCGTCAAGCTCGTGAGCCAGCCGGATTGCGGCTGCCGCAGCCATGCCTGAGGATCCGCCGACGAGCAGCGCCTCCTCGCGCGCCAGCCGACGGGCCATCGTAAAGGAGTCCGCATCTGAGATCTCGATCACGCGGTCGGCGACAGTGCGGTCGTAATTGACCGGCCAGAAGTCTTCACCGACTCCCTCAACCAGGTATGGCCGTCCCGTACCGCCGGAGTACACCGAACCGGACGGATCGGCACCGATGATCTTGACCTGTCCGGCGGAAACCTCCCTGAGGTAGCGGCCGGCGCCGCTGATCGTGCCTCCGGTGCCGATACCTGCAACGAAATGGGTGATCTTGCCGTCAGTTTGTTCCCAGATCTCTGGACCTGTTGTCTCGTAATGGCTGGCGGGGTTGTTCGGGTTGCTGTACTGGTCCGGCTTCCACGCCCCCTCGATGTCACGCACCAGCCGATCTGACGTCGAGTAGTAGGAATCGGGGTGTTCCGGCTCGACCGCGGTAGGGCAGACGACCACGCGTGCGCCGTACGCGGCCAGCACATTGCGCTTGTCCTCGCTCACCTTGTCGGGGCAGACGAACACGCAGGCGTAACCCTTGGCCTGGGCAACCATGGCCAGGCCCACGCCGGTGTTTCCACTGGTCGGCTCGACGATCGTGCCACCCGGCTGGAGCTTTCCCTCCCGCTCCGCTGCCTCGATCATCTTGCGTGCAATTCGATCTTTGACCGAGCCGCCCGGATTGAGGTATTCGATCTTGGCCAAGATCAGCGGCTGCGCTCCACCGGTGACCCGAGCCAACCTGAGCAGCGGCGTATGACCGACAAGATCGATCAGCGAGTTGACGTACTCCACGCCTCCGACTCTACGGCTCAAGAATGCAGCGAGGGCCGCGACTTCCTGCTCGGAAGCGCGGCCCTCGTTGAACGGATGAGATCGCTGTCGATCCGTTGGTTTGACTACCTGCGGATGTAGGACAGCAGGCGCAGAATCTCGATGTACAACCAGACCATCGTTACGGTCAGGCCGAATGCACCACGCCACGACTCGCTGGCCGGAGCACCCATCTCGACACCTTGCTCGATGTAGTCAAAGTCCAGCACCAGGTTCAGCACGGCAAGTACGGCACCGAGCAGTGAGAAGGCGACGGCCAAGAGGCTCAATGCACCGGTACCAGAGTCGCGCAGGCCGAGGTTGACACCTGCCAACGACAGCAAGAAGTTGATCAGCAAGGCCACCGCGAAGGCGATGGTCGCGATGATCACGACCTTCCTGAACTTCGGTGTGACTCGAATGTTGAAGAACTTGTATGCCGCCAAGGTCACAGCAGCAGCTGCGAACGTTCCGATCACCGCTTGGACGACGATGCCGTCGTACAGGGACTCGAAGATCTTGCTGATCATGCCGATGAAGACGCCCTCGATCGCGGCATAGAGCAGCACGAGACTTGGCGACACCTTGCGGCGGAACGCGACGAACATGACGACGACGAAGCCGATCAACCCAGAGGCGATCAGCGCCGGGAAGTAAAGGGCGTCGGGTACGAACATCCACGCGAGCGCGGCTGTAATGATCAGCACGCCCATCGTCAGAGCGGTCTTGGTAACAACATCGTCAAAGGTCATCCGACCTTCGAGTGACTGCACTGCAGCCTGCGGGGAGCCAGCAGCCGGGTACTGTGCGTAGCCGGCCGACTGGCCGTAAGGATTCTGCTCGTACTGGGGTGCTGCGGGTGTGAACGCGTCCTTCTTGGAGAGGATCGGGTTCGAACTGCGCAACATGTATGTGTCCTCCTGGTCAGGCGCCTCGGATGGCGCACTCCAAACAGTTTAGATGAACGCAGGGCGCCGACCCTTTCTTCCAAGCTTTGAGGAAGCTGTGATGTTTATGGTTTCGCTGTCGCTTGAGGTAGCCACTATGGCGCGTCTGAGTGCAGCGAGCGGAGCAATCCAACACCGGATCGCGCCACGCAGCGTGCTGAGGAGGAGGGAGGGGACATGCTTTTCGTCCCCGGGCGACGACAAAGTAGGTGCGCTCCAAAGGCGCGATCCGCGCGAAGCGAGCGCAGCGAGCGGAGCAATCAATACAGCAATCAAATACAGTGCCCCCGATGGGATTCGAACCCATGCTGGAGCGGGTTTAAGCCGCCTGCCTCTGCCATTTGGGCTACGGGGGCCAGCCATCCGACGGCCGCTGTGATCCTAATGCCGTCGTCGCACTTCAGGTGACGCGCAGGCTC
>DASVEX010000060.1:0-4924 GCA_036380335.1 Propionibacteriaceae bacterium
TCACCCTCGACGACGCCGCGCGCGCCGACGAAATGTTCTCGATCTTGATGGGCGAAGATGTCGAGCAACGCCGCTCGTTCATCCAGCGCAACGCGAAAGATGTGCGCTTCCTTGACATCTGACGCTGCGCGGACGGTGGCCCGATGTGCGCGGCGCGAAACCATCCGCACCTCCGCTACGCTCCGGTGCTCCCGCCAGGCCCATCCAAACGCGCCGCGCACCTCGGCTCCCCCGACCGCGCCTCAAGACACGGACACAGGCTCTTGCGTTGCGCTCAATTCCCTCGCCCGAACCTGGAAAGAATGAACTCGACATCAAACTCAGCGCCTTCTCAGCAGGTCACCACCACTATTTCGCTGGGGCCTCTGAAAGGAAGAGGAGACCGCTAATTCATGAGTGATATGACTCCGGAGCCGATCACCGACCGGCGCGAGCTTGTGGATCTGCAGGACGAGATCCAGAAGTCCTACCTCGATTACGCCATGAGCGTGATCGTGGGGCGTGCGCTGCCGGAGGTCCGTGACGGGCTCAAGCCGGTGCATCGCCGAATCCTCTATGCGATGTACGACGGCGGCTACCGACCGGATCGGGGTTGGAACAAGTGCGCCCGCGTGGTCGGCGACGTCATGGGTCAATATCACCCGCACGGCGACAGCGCGATCTACGACACCCTGGCGCGGCTCGCGCAGCCGTGGGTGATGCGGTATCCGCTGGTCGCCGGGCAGGGAAACTTCGGCTCCCCGGGCAATGACAAGGCCGCCGCCATGCGCTACACGGAGTGCCGGATGGCGCCGCTGGCCATGGAGATGGTGCGTGACATCACCGAAAACGCGGTTGATTTCAAGCCCAACTACGACGGCAAGGAACAAGAGCCGGTCGTTCTGCCGAGCCGCTTCCCGAACCTGCTGGTCAACGGTTCCACCGGCATTGCCGTCGGCATGGCGACCAACATTCCGACGCACAACTTGCGGGAGGTCGCCTCCGCGGTGCAGTGGTCGCTGGAGAACCCGGATGCTCCAGCAGAGGAGCTGCTGGAGGCGGCGATTGCGCGAATCCCGGGTCCCGACTTCCCGAATGGGGCGCTGATCGTCGGCCGCCGTGGCATCGACGACGCGTACCGGACCGGCCGCGGCTCGGTGATCATGCGAGCTGTGCTCGACATCGAGGAGGACAAGGCCGGCCGGACCCTGCTCGTGGTCACCGAGCTGCCACACATGGTCAATCCCGACAACTTGGCACTCAAGATCGCCGAACTGGTAACCACCGGCAAGATCAACGGCATCGCGGACATCCGTGACGACTCCTCCGCGCGGACCGGCCAGCGGCTGGTGATCGTGCTGAAGCGCGACGCCCAACCGCGGGTGGTGTTGAACAACCTCTACAAGCACACTCAGCTGCAGGAGACCTTCGGCTGCAACATGCTGGCTCTGGTCGACGATGTGCCGCGTACGCTGCGGCTGGACCAGTTCATCTCATACTGGATCGCCCACCAGATCGAGGTCATCCAACGGCGTACCCAGCACCGGCTGGATGACGCGCAAGCCCGTGCCCACATCTATCGCGGCTTGGTCATCGCACTTGACCGGTTGGACGAGGTGATCGCCCTGATCCGGCGTAGCCCGAGCACCGATGATGCCCGGGAAGGCCTCAAGGCGCTGCTGGGCATCGACGAACTGCAGGCGAACGCCATCTTGGACATGCAGCTGCGCAGGCTGGCGGCATTGGAGCGGCAGCGGATCATTGATCAACTCGCGGAGTACGAGCGGATCATCGCCGACCTGACCGACATCCTGGCCAGGCCGGAGCGGCAGCGCAAGATCATCAGTGACGAGCTGGCGGAGATTGTCGAGAAGTACGGCGACGAGCGGCGTACCGAGATCATCGCCGCCGACGGCGATCTCTCGAATGAGGACTTGATCCCCGACTCCGATGTGGTCGTCACGATCACCCGGGGCGGCTACGCCAAACGAACCAGCACCGACCTGTATCGGGTGCAGAAACGCGGCGGGAAGGGGGTACGCGGGGCGACGTTGCGTACAGACGACGAAGTTGAGCACCTGTTCGTCACGACCAACCACCACTGGATCTTGTTCTTCACCAACAAGGGGCGGGTATATCGGGCCAAGGCCTGGCAGCTGCCCGAGGCCGGTCGGGACGCCAAGGGCGGCCATGTCGCGGGGTTGCTGTCCTTCTTGCCGGACGAGGAAATCGCGCAGGTGCTGGCCATCAGGGACTATTCCGCCGCGCCGTACCTGTTGCTGGCCACCAAGCGCGGACTGGTGAAGAAGACCGCGCTAACGGCGTACGACTCACCAAGGCAGGCCGGAATCATTGCCGTCAACTTCCGCGAGGAGGACGACGAGCTGATCGGCGCCGAACTCAGCTCTGCCGACGACGAGGTGCTGTTGATCTCCCGCAAGGGTCTCTCGATTCGCTTCCCTGCCGACGATTCCGAGCTACGGCCGATGGGTCGGGCGACGTCGGGGGTGACGGGAATGAAGTTCCGTCGCGGCGACGAGCTGCTATCGATGTCGGTCATCAATGCCGGCGGTGGTGATGATGGGCGCTTCGTGTTCACCGTGACCGATGGCGGCTTCGCCAAGCGAACTCACGTTCAGGAGTACCGCCAGCAGGGCCGTGGCGGCCTGGGGATCAAGGCCATGAAACTCAACCAAGACCGCGGTTCGTTAGTTGGAGGGCTAGTGGTGACCGACAATGATGAGGTCATCGCCATCAAAGCCAGCGGCCAGATCACGCGCAGCGCCGTTGCCGAGGTTCCGGTCAAGGGTCGTGACACGATGGGAGTCAGGTTTGTCGGGGTAGGCGACAACGACTCGGTTGTGGTGATCGCTCTGAATCCTGAGACAACTGCAGAAGCGGCACAACTTGCAGACGAGACTGCTGCGGGTGATGATTCGAATTCGACCTCGAGCGTGGCTGAGGAGAATTCCTCGCTCGGGTCGGTCGCCACTGACGATGACCCGCGACCCCGCGCGGGCAGCTGAAGATCCGGGGGTCCAGGAGGATGAGACGTGAGTAGAGGCAACGCGGAGCAGCCATCCGCCGAAACGCCCAAAGGTCCTGGCTCCCCAAATCGCGTCGAGACCGCTGTGCAAGGCCGCCCAGAGAGTGGGCCGCAAGGCCGTCCGGAGGCGCGGCCGCAGAACCATCAACAGGCGGGGCCGCAGGGAGGCACGCAAGCCCGCAATCCGCAGGACAGCGGCAAGGGCGATTCCAAAGGCGCGGGGCCTCAGGGTGGGGGCGCTCAGGGTGGTGTTAATCCTCAGGGCGGTCCCCAGGGTGGAAGTCCTCAGGGCCGGAATCCTCAGGGTGGGAGCCCTCAGGGCCGGAATCCTCAGGGTGGAAGCCCTCAGGGCCGGGTCGCCGGTCCTCCAGGGCGGCCCAAACAACCCAACGCCCAACAACCCAACGCCCAACAAACCAACGCCCAACAAACCCCGCAGCGGACGCCCGAAGTAAAGACGCCCAGCCCGCAGCAGCCCGCCGGGGGCCCATCGGATCGAAAGCCAGCGGCCGGACCAGGTGCTGGTCCAACCGGCAAGGCTCCGGACGAGGAGCACAAGAATTCCAACGGGCAGAGCGCCCGCGAAGAGCAGGTCGCAGCGACGCGTACGGGTGGCGCAGCTGTCGCTCGTGGCGGCGGTCCGCAAGGCTCCGGAGTCGCGGTTCGTCCACCGCAGCCTGGCGGCCCGCGACCTGGTGGCCCCGCAAGTGGCGGCACGGCGGAGCCAAAGCAGGCGCCGAATCAGACAGCGCCGAATCAACAGGCACAGCCAACCAAACAGCAACCGGCGGCCAAAACGGCTGGTCAGGCGGCCAGCGCGGTCACGCCAACCCAGTCACGTCCCACGACTTCGAGTAGTCCAGCCGGTCCCGGCGCCCCAACTGCGCGCCCGGAGACCGCGGGCGCGATACCCGTTTGGGATCCGCCAGCGCCTCCACAACCCAGGCAGTCGCTTCTCGCTCGGCTGGGGTTTGGAAAGAAGACCGACCAGGTTGAGGGCGACTCCGCCGCTCCACCCGTACAGCAGGCACCGACGCCGTCCGCCCCAACCACTCAGCCGCCGAACCATCAGCCCGTGACGCCAAGGCCGACGACGTCTCAGCCTGGGGGTGCTCAGCCCCAAACTGCACAGCAGGCCGGCGGAGCGGCCGCGGTCACGGGTGGCAGCGCGCCGCAGGCTCGTGCGCCTGAGCAACAGCGGCCTGGAACCCAGCCTTCGCGGCCGGGTGGTGGCCAGGGCGCTTCGGCGGCCCAGGGCGCGGCCGCTGGCCTGACCGCCGCGGCTGCTACCGCGGCCGCCACGACGCGGGCGCCTCAGCAGGCGCCAGCGCAGCCGGGTTCTACGTCGCAGTCGCCGGTTCGGGCGGGCGACACCACTGGCCGTACGCCCCGGGTTCCGGGCAACGCGTCGCCAACAACAGCTCCGGCTGTACCTGGACAGCCAACAGCGGCTCCGCCCGTACCCGGACAGCAAGCTCGCGTGCCAATGTCGCCGCCGAGTGGGGCTCCCGGGCCGTTCCCGATGCCGGCGCCGGTTCAAGCACTCAGGGAAGCGGCGACCCAGAACAACCCTGTCGTCGTGGCAGCTCCTGACGTCGCCGGTACGCCCGAAGACCATCACGGTGCAAAGTCCAAGGTGGGCGTTGGGAGGCGAACCCGGAAGGCACGGCTGCGGCTCTCGCGGTTCGACCCATGGTCGGTGATGAAGACATCCTTCCTGTTCTCCATCGCGGCGGGGATCATGCTCGTTGCGGCGGTCTACTCCATCTGGGCCGTGCTGAGCACCTCTCAGCTGTTTGACTCGCTCAACGACATCGTCCGCAGTGTGGTCTCGACGCCGGGCGACACGACGCCATTCCGTATCCAGGAGTACATCAATACTCAGAAGGTGATGGGTGT
>DASVEX010000061.1:0-2234 GCA_036380335.1 Propionibacteriaceae bacterium
CGCGTGAGGAAGTTGATCGGGTACTGGGCGGCACTCTGCAGCCGACCTTCGATCAACTGCATGAGCTGACTTACGTACGCCAGGTTCTCGATGAGGCGCTGCGGCTGTGGCCGACGGCGGCGGGATTCAGGCGTCACGCAAGGGAAGACACCGTGATCGGTGGCGGGCGCTACGCGATCCCGGAGGACCTGGGGATGATGGTCCTGTCCCCGATGTTGCATCGCGACACATCCATCTGGGGCGAAGACGCCGAGGAGTTCAATCCCGACCACACCACTCCGGAGCGGATGAGCACAATCCCTCCGAACGCGTACAAACCGTTCGGCACCGGGCAACGGGCCTGCATCGGGCGGCAGTTCGCCCTGCAGGAGGCCGTGCTTGTCCTCGGTATGCTGCTGCAGCGGTTCGATTTGATCAAGGACCCGACGTATCGCCTGCACACCAAGGTGACCCTGACCGTCAAGCCAGCCGACTTGTACGTTCAGGTGCGGCGCCGTGCAGATCGGCCGATTGACAAAGCTTCGCCGGTCGCGTCCTCCTCCACAACTCAAAGCAAGCCCGGACTAGCCGTGAGCAATGCGCACCATACGCCACTGGCTGTGCTATTCGGGTCGAACCTTGGGACGGCCGAGGGCCTTGCCGCTCGCCTTGCGCAGGAGGGCACCGAGCGCGGCTACGACGTAACCCTGGGTTCCCTTGACGACTACGTTGAGCAGCTGCCCGCCAAGGCGGCGATCCTGGTTTGCTCCTCCTATAACGGGCTGCCCCCAGACAACGCCGTCAAGTTCCACCATGGGGTCGACGAGGCGGGGGCCGAGGCGTTTGAGGACTTGTCGTACACCGTTTTCGGCTGCGGCAACACCGAGTGGGCTACGACGTACCAGGCGGTGCCCACGGAGCTCGATGCAGGTCTGGAGCAACACGGCGCCACGCGCATACATCCTCGTGGTGCCGGCGACGTCCGCGGCGACTTCGATGCCGCGTACCGCAACTGGCACGACACGCTGTGGAAAGACATCGCCAACGCCCTCGGTGTCGATGCGCCGCACGAGACGGATGAGAGTCAGGCGAGGCTCTCGATAACGGTGACGAATCGGCAGGTGACCAATCCGGTCATCATGTCCTACCACGCCCAGGCGGCCGTCGTGCGCGACAACCGTGAGCTGCTGGGCGCCAACGCCGGCCGCTCGACTCGGCATCTTGAAGTCGTCCTACCGTCGGGCGTGAAGTACAAGGCCGGCGACCACCTTGGGGTACTGCCGCGCAACAACATCAATCTCATCCGGCGGGTGATGCTGCGCTTCGGTCTGGACGCCGGCTCCTACGTGACGATCATCCCGAACCGTGGCAACCACACGCATCTGCCCACCGATGAGCCAGCCCCACTGCTCGGCATCCTGGGCAGTTGTGTCGAGCTTCAGGATCCAGCGACCCGCAGCGACATCGAGGTGATGGCTCGCTATACCAGCGATCCGGAGCAACGGTCGTCGCTCGAGGGCCTCGTCGGCACCGACGATGAATCTCAGACCAGGTTCCGCAACGAGGTGCTGGCTCGTGGCCGATCATTGCTGGACCTGCTCGAGGACTACCCAGCATGCGATATGCCGTTCGAAGTCTTCCTCGACCGCCTGCCACCGCTGCGACCCCGCTATTACTCCATCTCCTCCTCACCCATGACCAGCCCCGGTATGTGCAGCATTACTACCGGCGTGTTGCGCGGCCCGGCTCGCTCGGGCATCGGCGACTTCAGTGGAGTGTGCTCCAGCTACCTGGAGTCAAACGCCCCAAATAGCACGGTCTTCGCTTTCGTACGCGAGCCGACGATCGCCTTCCGGCCGCCGGAGGATCCACAGCTGCCAATGATCATGATCGGTGCTGGTACTGGACTGGCGCCCTTCCGCGGCTTCCTGCAGGAGCGGGCAGCGCAGCGCGCCGATGGAGTTCCGGTCGCTACCTCATTGCTGTTTTTTGGTTGCCGCACCTCAGAGGGCGACTACCTCTACGAAGATGAGCTACGACGCTACGAGGCCGATGGTGTGGTCAAGGTGGATGCCGTGTTCTCCCGTGAGGGAAATTCACAACGGCGGTATGTCCAGGACGCGATCGTCCAGCGAGCGGACGATGTCTGGGATCTCATCGCGAACCGGAACGCCAAGATCTATGTCTGCGGCAATGCCAACACCATGGCGCCCGGCGTCCGCACCGCACTCATCCAAGTGTTCCGGATGAACACC
>DASVEX010000062.1:0-3217 GCA_036380335.1 Propionibacteriaceae bacterium
ACATCTCGAGCTAGCCACTATATTGGCCAAGATCATGACTGGTTCGGCTGCTGAGCTCGACGATGCTCGGGTACGACGGGAGGTGGTCTCGTTCGTACGGCGCAGCAACCGCATGCGCTCCAACCAGCGTCGCGCATGGGATACCTACCGAGACCGATTCGTTCTTGACGTGCCTCGCGGGGAGACCTCGACATCTGTCCACCCGGACGCCTCGCTAGATCTGGTTGCGGCGTTCGGGCGTGATGCGGAGCTGATCGTCGAGATTGGTCCCGGCGCAGGCGAGTCGCTGATCCCGATGGCCGAGGTGCGGCCGGAGGCGAACGTGCTTGCCTTCGAGGTGTACCGGCCGGCGATCGCTCGAATGCTCGGCAGCCTGGTGCGTGCGCGACTCGAGAACGTACGGATCGTCGAGGCGGATGCTGTTGCCGGCCTGGAGCGCCTCCTGCCAGCTCGCTCGATTCGCGCGCTCTGGATGTTCTTTCCGGATCCCTGGCCGAAGCCCCGCCATCACAAGCGGCGGCTGGTGACAGCAGCGTTCGCCGATCTGGCGGCGTCTCGGCTGAAACCGGGCGGAACATGGCGTGTAGCGACGGACTCAGCCGGCTATGCGGCCTGGATAAGCGCCATCCTGGAGGCGGATCCGCACTTCGCCAACGAACATCCGAACGGCGAAGCGCCGCGGGAGGCCCGGCCGGTCAGCCAGTTCGAGCAGCGAGCGCTGGATGCGGGCCGCGCGATCGTCGATCTTGCCTATCGCCGTGTCAACTGAAGCGCCCGACCGGGCATTGGTCCGGTGGCGGCTCGACATCGGCTACGACGGCACGAACTTTTCCGGATGGGCGACCCAGGCGGGCCGGCGTACGGTGCAGGGCGAGCTGGAGACTTGGCTTGCCCGCATACTGCGGCTCGCGGAGCACCCGCGACTGGTGTGCGCGGGTCGGACCGACGCTGGCGTACACGCGCGCGGCCAGATCGCTCACGTTGATCTTGATGCCGTGATCGTGGAGGACGGCGCGACTGCGCTGACCCGGCGGCTCAATGGGGTGCTGGGCGGGGATTGCGTGGTGCGCCGGATCTCGGTTGCCCCGCCCGGATTCGACGCGCGTTTCGGGGCGATCTGGCGACGCTACGTCTACCGCATCAGCGATGCGAGTGAGCCCCCGGATCCGTTGTATCGCTATCAGATCGCCCAGCTGCCTGCTGAAGTTGATCTTGCTCGGTTGAATGATGAAGCGGCAGCGCTGCTAGGGCTGAAGGATTTCGGCGCCTTCTGTCGCGGCCGGGAGGGCGCCAGCACGATCCGTACCCTGCTGGAGCTGTCCGGTCGACGGGTCGCCTCAGGTCCGATGGCTGGTGTGATCGAGTGCACGGTGCGCGCCGACGCGTTCTGCCATTCAATGGTGCGGTCGCTGGTGGGGGCATTGGTCGCTGTCGCGACTGGTCGGCGTGATCATGAATGGCTGGCCGGGGTCATGGAGCGGGGCGTACGCGACTCCACGATCATGGTGATGCCCGCGCATGGACTGACTCTGGAGGAGGTCGGCTATCCGGCTGATGATGAACTTGCGGCGCGCGCCCGCGAGGCTCGCGCTGTCCGACAGCTGAGTCGATCATGACACCCGGAGAGGCATCGCAGTACTTCACTGAGCAGCCCAGTGGCCCTGAGGTACGGCGTAAGATCACGGCTCGCATCTGGGGACGAGAACTAACGTTGATCACCGCAAGCGGAGTGTTCGCCGCCGACGGCCTGGATCGCGGCACGGCGGTGCTGCTTCGTGCATCGCCGATACCGCAGGGCAATCCTCGGATCTTGGACTTGGGCTGCGGGTACGGCTCGATCGCGCTGGCGCTGGCGCTGCAGTGTCCTGGGGCCCTGATAGACGCGGTGGATGTGAACGAACGGGCGCTCGCGCTCTGCCGGGACAACGCGGAGGCGCTGGGCGTCGACGATCGGGTACGCGTGCTCCGGCCGGAGGACGTTGATCTCGACACTCGCTATGACGAGATCTGGTCCAACCCTCCGATCCGCATCGGCAAGCAGAACCTGCATGAACTCCTGCTCACCTGGCTCGCACGGCTGGCGCCAGACGGCGTAGCTCGCTTGGTGGTGAGCAAGAACCTTGGCGCGGACACGCTGCAGCGGTGGCTGGCCGAGCAGGGATACACCTGCGAACGCGCCGCCTCGGCCAAGGGATTCCGAGTGCTTGTGGTGCGCCGCAATGATGCGTCGCAATAATCGGTGGCTCACGGTTCGCTGGCGCCCCACCTTCTTGATCACGCTCCATCATTTGGCGGTGCCTAGTGACAGGACATCGGTAACAGGTTGCTGACAGGACATCGGTGACACCGAGCGGCCCGCATCGGGGAGTGTTTCTCGATGGGCACGAAGGAAGTCTCGATGGAGATCAAGTACGCGGCGATGTTCGGATCTGTGCAGGCTGGTAAGGAGTCGGTCACCGAGCTTTGTGCCCGGCTGGGGATTAGCCGGAGGAGCTATTACAAGTATTTGGCCCGGTTCACGAGCGAGGGGTTGGAGGGGTTGCAACCGAGGTCCCGTCGGCCGTTGCGGAGTCCAACGGCAACGCCACCGGAGATGGTGGTGTTGATCACGACGGCGCGGGCTGATTTGGCGAGTGAGGGCTGGGACAACGGCGCGTTGTCGATCTTTTATCGGCTGCTGCGCGACGATGAGCGGCCGCCGGTGCCGCGGACCATTCATCGGGTTTTGGTGCGTCAGCGGCTGGTGGAGCCGCAGCCGAAGAAGCGACCACGGTCCTCCTACCACACCTTCGAGTTCCCCGCCCCGGATGATTGCTGGCAGATCGACGCGTTTGACTATCTGCTGGTGGGTGGGGAGCAGGTGGTGGTCTTTGAGGTCAAAGATGACTGCTCCAGGACCCAGGTCGCGAATCTGGCCTGGACCGCCGAGGACGCGATGGGTGCCTGGGAGTGCCTGGCCCGCGGCATGGACGATTTCGGCAAGCCTTATCTGTTGCTGTCGGATAACTCGTTGGCGTTCAGCGGCAAGCTTCATCACCGGATCGTGTTGGTGGAGAAGAACCTGATCGCGTTGGGTATTAAGCCGATCACCTCCCGGCCGTATCATCCGCAGACCTGCGGCAAGAATGAACGCGGCCACCAGACGTTACAGAAGTGGCTGGCGGCCCGGCCCACAGCGGCCAGGCTCATTGACCTGCAAGCGCTGTTGAACCGCTAT
>DASVEX010000063.1:0-6440 GCA_036380335.1 Propionibacteriaceae bacterium
GGACCATACGTCGTGCCTGATCGCTGATGTGCAGATGCCGGGCATGAGCGGCCTCGAGCTGCAAAGTCAGTTGCGTGCCCAAGGGCGCGCGCTGCCGATCATTTTCATCACCGCCTTCCCCGAAGACAGCGTCCGCAAGCGGGCATTGGATGCAGGCGCGATTTGTTTCCTGATCAAGCCGTTCGACGGACCGACACTTGTCAAATACCTGGACAAGGCTCTGGAGCGGGATGGCGGGAGATAGCGCGCGATTTTCTTGCGGTCCTGCGGCGTTACAGCGGTCATAGTCGGCACAGCGCGAACCCGCCCCAAACCAAAGTATAGCCCCCTCAAACCAATTCGACGCTGGAGCCAACCTCCGTAGGATGGAGCATTTCATCTCGGTCGACCTACCTTGAGCGCAGGTTGGAGACAGCCAAAGGGAAACCTGGCGGCGCGGATCCAACGGCTCGAACATCACAGGTGGGACCGATGTTGACAAACTCGCCATCAACGCACTTGCCGGCGTACCGTCGTTTCGATCGCAATCCTCCGATAGCGCCTCACGTTGCCAGGCTGCTGAAGTCCGACGGTCGTCCGCGTGCGGGGGGAGGCCAGGACGAGCACGCCTTTCCTTGGCTTCGACCGCTGGTCGATCACCGCGCCCCAAGTGGGGCTGACCGCACAGTGGAGATTTTTCCGGCTGATGCCGTGAAGCGCCGCGCGGTGAGTTGGGACGGCATGACCGTGGAGATCGTGCAAGCCACCCAGTCCGAAAGGACCGAGTATCGCTTTAACGGGCCTCGTCACCTGCTTGCCGTCTACGAGCAGGGCGAGCGCCGCGACGGGGAGTCCTTCGTCGAGGGCCTCCCTCGCTCCACACGTCGTGACTTCAAGCGGAAGCTGGTTTTCGTGCCGGCGGGCCATGAATACTCCGACTGGCAGGAACCGCGCTCGCTCACCCGCGTGGTGTATTTTTATTTCGATCCCTCCAAGATGCCGACGCTTCCCCAGGCCGACGTTGCGGGCACGCGCCTGAGCCCGCGGCTGTTCTTCGAGGACACGACGCTATGGGACACGGCGGTCAAGTTGCGGAAGCAGATCGAGAGTGCCGGCTCCGACAATCGACTCTATGTCGAAGCCCTGGGTGTCGTGTTGGCGCACGAGCTGGTGCGCCTCAATGCCGGGATCCGTCCGGTCGAAGCTCCGGTGCGGGGCGGCCTCGCAGGCTGGCAGCAACGAATCGTCACCTCCTATATCGAGGAACATCTGTCCGAGCAGATCCCGCTCGCGACGCTCGCGCGTCTCGTTCGTTTGAGCCCGTACTATTTCTGCCGGGCGTTCAAGCAATCTCTCGGGATGCCACCGCACCGATATCACAACAGCCGACGCATCGAGCACGCCAAGACGCTCTTGGCCAAGCCTGAGCTCTCCGTGACCGAGATCGGATTGACGGTCGGATTCAGCGAGACCAGCTCGTTCACCGCCGCGTTCCGTAAAGCGACCGGGCAAACGCCGACGGGGTATCACCGCAGCCTGCGATGAGCCGCGGCGGCGGTTGCCGTCGGTGATTCGGGTCGGCGCAAGACCGGGCAAATTGCAGCAATCCCGGTCAAATGACGGTCGGAGGGGTGCTTACGGTTCCCACTGGGCAAAAGAGGACATGAGGATGACACGCCCGCTTCGGTTGATACGTTGGTCGCTGGCAGTGCTGACGTTTGTCTTCGTGGCAAGCAATTCCGCCTCTGCGCAAATTGGCGGAATCGGACCATCGCCGCTGGGCTCACCGCTCGGAATGACGTCGCCACTTGGCATCGGACCGGCTCCCGCCGTTCCCCGCACCGGTATTCCCATGGGCGCCACCGAGCTCTCATCCCCCGGCGTGAGCCCGATGACATCAGGCACATCGCCATTAGGGGCGGCGCCAGGCAACATCACGACGTGCTCCAGCATTGGGGGGAGTTTTTCCGGCACAACGGGGACGTCGGGGTCGAGCACGACATTCGACGGCGGCGGCATGGGAAATGCGTCGGGCACTTGCGCTGGACTAGCCAGCGGTCCGAGTGCCGGACCGGCATCGTCGGCGTCGTCGCCGACGGGAATGGGATTGGGGTCGCCGGTCGGCCGCCCTGGCATTCCGTTGGGCTCAACCGAACTTGGAGTGGGAGGGCTGAGCCCGCCGCCGGATGTGAGCTCCACGCCATCGGCGCCGCTTTCAACATTCGGGACCCCTTGCCCCACCGGAACGCCAGCGGCCACCGCGATGTCTTCCGGCTCCTGTTGAGCGGCATCGTCTTGGTGGGAGAGGACGTCAATGCGCCGAAAGATTGCCACCCTCGCGGCTTCGCTGGTTGCCGTCCTCGCAATCGGCACCGTGCTCGTAGCCCGGCATGAATTTCAAAGGGCCGCACCACCGCCTGCTCCGATACCAACGGTGCCGGTCGTCGCGGGTGTGGTCAGCAGCCAGGACGTGCCGATCTATCTGCGCGGCGTCGGTACCGTGATCGCCTACAACACAGTCCTCGTGCGCAGCCAGATCCAGGGGCAGATCACCAAGATCGCCTTCACCGAAGGGCAGACCGTGCATGCGGGGGACCTGCTCGCACAAATCGATCCGCGGCCCTATCAGGCACAGCTCGATCAGGTGACCGCCACGCGCGATCGCGATCAGGCCCAGCTCGCAAACGCCCAGGCCAATCTCGGTCGCTACACCGACCTGGGAGAGAAAGGCTGGGCCACCCCACAGCTGGTGGAGACCCAGACGGCGCAAGTTGCACAGCTGCAGAGCGCCATCAAAGCAGACGAGGCCCTCATCGAAGCGGCCAACATCCAGCTCGGCTATACCAGCCTGACCTCGCCAATCAACGGCGTCACCGGCGTGCGGCAGATCGACGTGGGCAACATCATCCACCCCACCGATCCAAACGGTCTTGTCGTGGTCACTCAGATCGAACCGATCTCGGTGATCTTCACGCTGCCGGAGACCGACCTGCCGCAAATTCAGCAGCAGCAGGAGATGGCCAACGGCCCGCTAAGGGTGCTGGCCTATAGCCAGGACGGCACGCTCAAGCTCGACGAAGGCAAGCTCACGCTGGTCGACAACGAAATCCTCCAGACCACCGGCAGCGTCCGGCTTAAAGCCGAATTTCCGAACGCGGCGCACCGGCTGTGGCCCGGCGAGCTCATCAATGTGTGGCTGCTGCTTGATACGCGCCACAACGGCCTCACCATTCCGGCGTCAGCGGTGCAGCAAGGCCAGAATGGTTCCTTCAGCTACGTCATCACTCCCACCAACACGGTGCAGGTACGCCCCATTACGGTCTCGCAGATTAGCCAGGGACAAGCACTGATCGATGCGGGGCTCACCGCGAACGAGCAGATTGTCGTCGACGGGCAATACAAGCTGCAGGCCGGCAGTCACGTCACCATCCTGCACGGCAAGGCAGCGGAAGAGGCGGCTGCTCAGAACGTGCAGCAGATTCCGATCCCATGAACATCTCCGCGCCCTTCATCGCGCGTCCGATCGCCACGGCTCTGCTGATGGTGGGTCTGTTGCTGGCCGGGCTTGCCGCGTACCCGCTGCTGCCGGTCGCGGCATTGCCGAACGTCAACTATCCGACCCTGCAGGTCACGGCCCAGCTGCCCGGCGCCGATCCGCAGACCATGGCATCTTCGGTGGCAACGCCGCTGGAAACGCAGTTCGGCCAAATCCCCGGGCTCACTCAGATGACTTCGGCGAGCGCGCTCGGCTTTACCCAGATCACTTTGCAGTTCGATTTGAGCCGCGCGATCGACGGAGCGGTCAGCGACACGCTCTCCGCGATCAACGCGGCATCCGCGCAGCTGCCGCCGAACCTGCCGTATCCGCCCACGATCCGAAAGGTCAATCCGGCGGACACCCCGATCCTGGTGCTGGGGATCACGTCCGATACCTTGCCGCTGACGACCGTTGACGCCTATACCGAGACCATCCTGCTGCAGAAGATCTCGCAGATATCAGGCGTCGGCCTGGTCGGGATCGGCGGCCAGCAGAAGCCGGCCATCCGCGTTCGGGTCGATCCCCAGGCGCTGGCCGCGCGCGGCATCGGCCTGGAAGACGTCCGCAACGTCATCAGTGGGGCCAACGTCGATCAGCCGAAAGGCACGCTCAACAGTCCGCGTCAGACCTACACGCTCAACACCAACGATCAACTGCTCACGCCCGAGGCCTACGACTCGTTGATCCTCGCTTACCGCAACGGCTCGCCGGTGCGGGTGCGCGACGTCGGCAAGGCCATCGACGGGCCGGAGAACAACCTGATCGCCGGCTGGTACAACCACCAGCGCGCGATCATCCTTGCAATCCAGCGCCAGCCCGGCGCCAACGTCGTCGATACCGTTCAGCGGGTCAAAGCGATGCTGCCGGTGCTGCAGGCTTCGATCCCGTCTGCCATCAAGGTCAATGTTATTTCCGACCGCACCGAAACCATCCGCGCCTCGGTCGACGACGTGCAGTTCACATTGCTGCTGACGGTCGCGCTGGTGGTCATGGTAATTTTCCTGTTTCTGCGCAATTTCTGGGCGACGATCATTCCGGCCGTCACCGTGCCGCTGTCGCTCGTGGGCACGTTCGCGGTGCTCTATGCGCTCGGCTATACCCTCGACAATCTCTCGCTGAGGGCGTTGTCGATCGCGGTCGGATTCGTCGTCGACGACGCAGTCGTGGTGATCGAAAACATCGTGCGGCATCTGGAGGAGGGAGCGTCGCCATTGCAGGCCGCTCTCAAAGGTGCGGGCGAGATCGGCTTCACCATCGTTTCTATCACGTTCTCGCTCATCGCGGTGTTCATCCCCCTGTTCCTGATGAGCGGCTATGTCGGGCTGCTGTTCCGCGAGTTCGCGGTCGCGGTGAGCGTAGCTCTCGTCCTTTCGCTGCTGATTTCGCTCACGCTCACTCCGATGATGTGCGCGCGTCTGCTAAAGCCGCAACGCGAGCGCCATGGGCGCCTCTATCGTCTCTCCGAGCGCGGCTTCGACGGCCTGCTCAACCTCTATGAGAGCGGCCTCAAGATCGTGTTGCGGCATCGCTTCACGACGCTCATGGTGATGCTCGGCACCATCGTGCTGACCGGCTACCTCTACATCGTGATCCCCAAGGGCTTTTTTCCGCAGCAGGACACCGGTTTGATCATCGGCCTATCCGAGGCGGCGCAGGACATCTCCTACTCTGCCATGGCCGAGCGTCAGATGGCCGTGATCAACGCAGTGCTGGAGGATCCCGCGGTCGCGTCTGTCGGCTCGGCAATCGGCGCCGGCGGCGGCACCACCACGATCAACAATGGCCGCATGTTCATCGCGCTCAAGCCGAACAACGAGCGCGACGCCACGGCGGACCAGGTGGTCCGGCGGTTGCAGACGCGCCTCGCCCGCATCCAAGGAATCACTCTCTACATGCAAGCTGCCCAGGACATCACCATTGGCGGACGGCTATCAAAGACCCAGTACCAATACACGTTGGCGGACGCCGATCCCGGCGAGCTCAACCGCTGGGCCGCGCTCTTCCTCGACAAGATCAAGACCATCCCCGGCATCACCGACATCACCACGGATCAGGAGAATGCCGGGCCGTTGCTCGACATCACCGTCAACCGCGAGGTCGCCTCGAGCTTCGGGATCCTGCCCTCGACCGTCGACAACACGCTCGACGACGCATTCGGCCAACGGATCGTATCGACCATGTACACGATGAACAACGAGTATCACGTGGTGTTGGAAGTCGATCCCAAATTCCAGTTCGGGCCCGAGGCGCTCAACAACATCTATATCAATTCGTCGACGGGACAGCAGGTGCCGTTGCGTACCCTGATCAATAGCGGCGTGAAGGTGGCGCCGCTCGTGGTCAATCATCAAGGCCAGTTCCCGTCGGTGACGATCTCGTTCAACCTCGCGCCGGGCAATTCGATTGGGCAGGCGGTATCCGCCATCCAGCAGGTCGAAAAGGAACTCGGGAAGCCGGCCTCGCTGGCCACGAGTTTCCAGGGCAACGCCCAGGCCTTCCAGTCGTCGCTGTCAAGCACGCCGCTCCTGATCGCAGCTGCGCTCGTGGTCATCTATCTTATCCTGGGCATGCTCTACGAGAGCGTGATCCACCCCATCACCATCCTATCCACCTTGCCCTCGGCCGGCCTCGGTGCGCTTTTGCTGCTCATGGCGTTTCACTTCGACCTGAGCGTGATCGCGATCGTCGGCATCATCCTGCTCATCGGCATCGTCAAGAAAAACGGAATCATGCTGATCGATTTTGCGCTGAGCGCCGAGCGCGAACACGGCCTGACCTCGGAACAGGCGATCTACCAAGCCTGCGTGCTGCGTTTCCGGCCCATCCTCATGACCACCATGGCGGCGATGCTGGGGGCAGTGCCGCTCATGCTTGGCAGCGGTTCGGGGTCCGAAATTCGCCAGCCGCTCGGCTATGCCATCGT
>DASVEX010000064.1:0-6124 GCA_036380335.1 Propionibacteriaceae bacterium
CGACGAGAAGCAGAGTCGCTGCTATCGCGCTTCGCGGGCCGCCGAACAGACTGGTTCGCATCTGCATTCCTTGAATCTCAGGTGGGGTCGCCGAGGATGACGATGTCGGCGCGGGTGTGGGTGGGGGATACCAGCGCGGCGTTGCGTTCGTCGCTGCGCTGCACCCATTCCCTCGCCTGCTCGGGTGTCTTGCCGTAGTGGATGTGGCGCTCGACGAGCCGGGCAACGCGTAGGTCCTCGTTCGGGGCGAGGAACCAGGCTTCGTCGAGGAGCTCACGCACCTTCGACCACGGTCCTTGGTCAAGGAGAAGGTAGTTGCCTTCAGTGATGACCAGGGAAACATCTGAGGATACGGCGATCGCCCCGGCGTAGGACTCTTCGACTTCACGGTGGAATTCGGGCGCGTACACCGTCTCTCCGTCGGGTCCTCGCAGCCGGCGCAGCAGCGCCACGTACCCGGCGGCGTCGAAGGTCTCCGGCGCTCCCTTGCGATCGGATATGCCGAGACGGTCCAATTCTCTGCCGGCGAGGTGAAATCCGTCCATAGGCACCGCGACCGCGCACGGCCCGAGGGCACTCAGCACCGCCTCCGCAACGGTTCCCTTGCCGCATCCCGGTGCTCCGGTGATGCCCAGGATGCGGCGCTGCCCCGATGCGGCGAGTGCCTTCGCGCGGGCGATCAGACTCGCCAGCCGGACCGGTACGCCTGCGACGATGGGCGCGACGCGTTCTGTCTCCTTAGCGACATGGTCATCGTTCCGATCGAGTGCGCGCTGTGGCTGTTCGGTCATCGCCGTCGTCTTCTTGCCACCCTGGCCGGCCCGAGGGCCACGATCAGCAGGAAGGCGCGTCGGATGACGGATCCCAGGACGAGCCGATAGAGATGGTGCCCCGGCCATTCTCGAACACGATGACGTTGAAGATCAACTGCATCAGCAACAGGCCCACCAGGGTGCCCGGCGAAGCTGGGAATCACCTTCGCGGACGCGATGTCTTCTGCGATGGCATCGAGGGTCTCGGTGTTGACGCTGCGTACCGCGGTCGCTACCTCGTTGATAGCGCGGTCCACGTCTGACGTCGTCGTCGTGTTCATAAGCTCACCATCTCGAGTGTTGTTCCAGGTGGTGTGACTTGCGTTACAGGTGGCAATTTACGTCTCGGGCTCAGCCAGCCGCAAGGCCTTGCGCAAGGGGCGGGCGCGGCGACGATGCTGGAGTGGTGACGATGACCCGGATAGCTCAAGGTCGCGCAAGTGTCCCTGTCAACGGTGTCGCACGTGCTCAACCGGACCCGCCCCGTCAGCGACGCGACGCGCGCTGCGGTGTTACGGGCAGCGGAAGAGCTCGGTAGCCGACGAGGGCGAGGGGTGCCTTGAACGCCGAACCTCCTGCGCGTGCAATCGAAACGGCAGTCGGTGTAACCGCCGCGCTCTCTATTCTGAGCACAATGCGGATCTCGGAGCTGGCTCTCCATTCCGGAGTGCCCGCCTCGACGCTGCGCTACGACGGCCAACTAGGGTCTGCTTGCCGCCGATCGAACCCCTGCCGGGGGTGGGATCAGACATCGTTAACCTCTCGGGGCACACTGCGGCGCTCTGCTCGCCGGTGATGATCATGTCCCTTGATCCGGTCGACGATGAATATGTACCCGCTGTCGGGGAGAACGTGTATTCCGCCGAGGTCGAGAATGCGCTTGCCGGCCATCCGGCGGTGGCCTCGTGCGCGGTGATCGGTGTACCAGACTCCGACTGGGGTGAACGTGTCCACGCAGTGGTGGTGCTGCTGCCCGGCCAGCAGGCCACAGCGGACGACATACGTGCGCATTGCAAAACACAGATCGCTGGTTACAAGGCCCCACGGACCGTGGACTTCGTCGACGCGTTACCGATGTCGGGTGCAGGCAAGATCCTCAAACGTGAACTCCGCAAACAGTATTGGGACGACACAGGAAGTCAGGTGTCCTGATGATGGCAGAGCACAGCGATCTGTGGTCCGACCGGCGCGCGGCACCCGACCGGCCAACCGTCGGCAACTGATCGTCGACGCCCACCATCGACGGCAAGGCCATCAAGATCGATGTATTCCTGCGGCGCATGCATGGACCACCAACTCGCGCCTTAATGCGAATCTTTATTGCGCTCAACAAGATTGACGACACCTGGATTTCGGTGGGTGACAGCACCAAGGTGATCTGTAAATGCAAACGCTTCAACGACCGCCATATACCGCGACTCACCGGGTTATTTTTCAGACCAAACGGTGTCAACCCAAGCACGATTCAGGCGCTATCGGCGGCGGTGTGGCTTCTCAAGTTGGATGACCATTGCTCATTTCAATTGCCAATCGGACATGAAAGTGAGAATCCAGTGGCACGTCCTGGGTTGCTTCCCGCGCCAGCCGACCGCTCGGCTCGGCGACACCTCACGTCGCGGACTGGCACCACAAAATCATTGATTCGGTGAAATCCGTCCGCTTTCCGTCAGAGGATTGTGGCGGGCAGACGCGCTGAACGCCGCACCATCAAGCAGGATCGCCTCAGGCGCTTGCGGATTCAGGCTCCGATAGTCGGTCTTCGAGGGCGCCGATGGCTGAGGCGGTCAGGCTGTTCTCGATGTGAAGTCGTGCCAGGGCGTGCACTGCGGCGGCGTCGTGGTCGACGACGAGTTCGAGCATCTGATGGTGCTGGTTGAAGTCGATCATGCGGGGTTCTTCTCCTGCGGGCAGCATCAGGCCTAGCCGACGGTAGCGGTCGGACTTGGCCCAGAGGTCGTCGAGGGTCTTGATCATCACGTCGTTGTGCGCGGCGACGTACAGCGCGCGATGAAACGCGCTGTGGGCGCACAACCCGTCTTCGCCCCATTCCCGGGTGACCGGGACCAGGTCGGCCAGGGTCGCCCGCATGACCGCGATGTCGTCGTCGGTGCGGCGTTCGGCGGCCAGCGCTACTGCGGCGGGTTCCAGGGCTAGCCGTACCTCGAACAGTTGGCGGGCTTCGTCGGCACCGATGGATGAGACTCGGGCATCTTTGTGATTGTCGAGTTCGATGAGGCCTTCACCGCTGAGGCGACGGATCGCCTCCCGCAGCGGAGTGATGCTCATCCGCATCTGCTCGGCCAGCTCGTACTGCGAGAGGCGCGAGCCCGCCGGAAGACCGCCACTGAGGATCAACCGCCTCAGTTCGGCATATGCAACATCGCTCTTGCTGGAGAAGACGTTAGTGACCTGCGGTGATGTCATGTGCGCCCCATCTCATCGTTCAACGTTTGTGACCAGTGCCACAAATTGCCCCCTTGTGCTGACGGCCACAGCGAGTCTAGCATCGTCACTCATCAGTTACATCTCACATCTTATAAGTTACGAGAGAGGAAGAAGCCATGAAGATCCTGTCCATCCACGAGGGCGTCGTCCAGATCAGTTCGTCGATCCGCAATGCCTGGATCGACTTCAGTTCGATGGACTGCTCGATCGTGGCGATCGTCAGCGATGTGGTCATCGACGGCGAACCGGTGATCGGGTACGGCTTCAACTCCAACGGCCGCTACAGCGCCGGCGAGATCTTGCGCCGCCGCGCGATTCCGCGGCTGCTCGACGCTGCACCGGAGAGCCTCCTCAACGAGGCCGGCGACCTGGACCCCACCCTTGCGTGGCCGATCATGATGAACAACGAGAAGCCCGGTGGCCACGGAGAGCGCTCCGTCGCCGTCGGCGTGCTCGACATGGCGCTGTTCGACCTGGCGTCCAAGATCGCCGGACAGCCGCTCTACCGCTACCTGTCCGACCGCTACGGCGACGGCCAGCCCGACGACGCGGTGTTCGTGTACGCCGCCGGCGGCTACTACGCACCCGGTAAGACTCTGTCCGATCTGCAAGACGAGATGCGCCGCTTCCTCGACATGGGTTATTCGGTGGTGAAGATGAAGATCGGCGGCACCGACCTCGCCGATGACCTCAAGCGCATCGAAGCGGTCCTGGAGGTCCTCGACGGCGACGGCTCCAGATTGGCGGTCGACGTCAACGGCCGCTTCGACCTGCAGACCGCGCTGGACTACGGCCGGGCCATCGAGCCCTACGGACTGTTCTGGTACGAAGAGGTCGGCGACCCGCTCGACTACCGTCTCAACGCGATCCTGTCGGAGAACTACAGCGGCCCGATTGCCACCGGAGAGAACCTGTTCTCCGTCCAGGACGCACGCAACCTGATCCGCTACGGCGGAATGCGCCCCGACCGGGACTACATCCAGGTCGACCCCGCGCTGAGCTACGGCCTCACCGAATATCTGCGCGTGCAGGAAATGCTAAAGGCCCACGGTTGGTCCTCACGCCGCTGCATTCCTCATGGCGGACACCAGTTCTCGCTGCACATCGCGGCAGCCCTCAAGCTCGGCGGCAACGAGTCCTACCCCGGTGAGTTCCAGCCCACCGGTGGCTTCGCCGACGACGCGGTGGTCTCTGACAGCCGCGTCGGGCTGACCGAGACGCCCGGCATCGGCTTCGAGTCGAAGGCCGCCTTCTACAAGGTGCTGCGCGAACTGCACCGCTAGATCCACCGCTGTCTGGTGCCCCCGCTGCTGCGACCGGGCGGCGCGCACATCCACCGCTGCCCGGCCACCGGCCGCCGCCCAGCCCGCTCTTCATCGGCCGGAACCTCCCCACCACACACAGCACCCTAGGAGTACTTGTCATGTCCACATCCACCGTCAACTCCCCACCACAACGGTCTCGATTCGGATCCCTGATTCGCCAACTCTGGTTCCAGGTCGTCATCGGGGCGATCCTCGGCATCGCCGTCGGCATCCTGCTTCCCGACGTCGGTAAGGCCGTCAGCCCGCTAAACGACTGGTTCATCGGACTGGTCAAGATGATCGTCGTCCCCGTGGTGTTCTGCGTCGTCACCCTCGGCATCGCCTCGATGGACAGCCTGCGCAAAGCCGGCCGGATCGGCGTCAAAGCACTGGGCTACTTCCTTGTCCTCTCCTTGGGCTCGATGTTGGTCGGACTGATCGTCGCCAACATCTTCAAACCCGGCCAGGGCATGAATATCGACGTCTCCACCCTGGACGCCAGCAAGATCCCGGGCGTCGACTCAGGGGAAAAGATTGGCGCGGTGGAGTTCATCACCAAAGTCATCCCCGACTCCCTGTTCGGCGCGATCACCGGACACTCGATTCTGTCCGCACTGCTGGTGTCGCTGCTCGTCGGCTGCGCACTGAACGTCACCAAAGCGCACAGCGCCCCCATCACCGCACTCATCGAATCGCTGTCACACGTGGTGTTCAAGATCGTCGGCTGGGTCATGCGCCTAGCGCCGATCGGCACCTTCGGTGCCCTGGCGTCCGTGGTCGCCAAGTACGGCGCCGACAGCCTGCAGCAGCTTGGCTACCTCATCCTGCTGTTCACCGGAACCTGCGTGGTCTACGTCGTGATCATCCTCGGCCTGATCTCTAGGGCCTGCGGCCTGAATGTGTTTACCCTGATGCGCTACTTCAAGACCGAACTGCTCATCGCGTTGTCCACCTGCTCCAGCGAGGCGATCCTGCCGCAGCTCGTGCGCAAGCTCGAACACCTCGGCGTCGAACGCTCCGTCGTCGGCCTGGTCATCCCTGCCGGGTTCTCGTTCAACCTCGACGGATCGGCGGTCTACCTCACCATGGCGTCGCTGTTCTTGGCCCAGGCCGTTGGGATCGACCTAAGTTGGCAGGAACAGCTGATCATGGTCGGTGTGATGATGCTGACGAGCAAGGGCACTGCCGGGATCGCGGGCGGCGCGTTCATCGTGCTGGCCTCCACGATCACCGCGGTCGGACATGTCCCGCTGGCAGCGCTGGCCCTCATCGTCGGCATCGACCGCCTGCTCAACGAAGGACGGGTGTTCATCAACGTCCTGGGCAACGCGCTCGGCGCCATCGTGATCGGCAAGTGGGAGAACGGCTTCGACGCCGACCGTGCCCACCAGGTCCTGGCCGGCAGAATCCCGTTCGACATCGCCGACGAAGATAGCGATGACGTCCCCAACCCGGTCGCTCTGGATAAGCCGCAGGCGCGCGAAGAGCCGGGCTCGCAGACACGCGCCAAAGCGCACGCGTCATCCTGATCGCCGGAATAGTGGTCCTCCGGCTTGGGGGACA
>DASVEX010000065.1:0-12583 GCA_036380335.1 Propionibacteriaceae bacterium
CCCGCTTCGCTCGCGCGGCGGAATCATCCTGGCGCTAAAGGGCCGCTCCGCCGCCGATGAGGTTATGGCTGCGGGCACCGAGCTGAGTGCCGCGCACCTGAACGCGGAGGTTGTGAAGGCCCGAGCCCATCCAGACGCTGACCCAGCAACCGTGGTCCGCATGAGCTCGCGACACTGAACGAGAGCAACGGGCACGCTTGGGGGGCCGTAACCAACTGAGTGCGCGAAACCCGAGCATCACCCAACTCAAGGGTGCCGCCCAGCCGACCCCACGATGTCTGGGCTGCCCACAAGGTACGCGGCTGAGAACGCCAGAGCGGTAGGTGCCCGCATGGGCGGCCGTAACAACCTAAGATGCTTGAAACCCAAGCGCCGCCCAGCGCACGCGAACCGCTCAGCCAACCACCACGTTGTCTAGGCCGCCCATGCGGGCACCTACCGCGACAGACTGACATCTCAACGGGGCGTAAGGAGTTTGGCGCGGCGGCCAGCTCAACGTCCTTCCGGTTGTTACGGTGTTGCCGAACAACAGGGGGGTTCATGCTGGCACCGCCAGTCGCGGAGTTTCGGGTTACGCCGGGGTTGGGCTGGCCGCTCCATGTCGAGATCGATCCGCGAATCGGATGGCCCAACGTTCCACGTGAAACGCTCGACTGGCCAGCACGCGTAACGGTCCGGTCATGGTCGAGCGGCGTCGACACCATGACGGCAGCACCGCCCGCGCCGATAGAAATACCGCCAGGTCCAAGGCGTGCGCGTTTCGATGAGGACGAGTTCGCCCCGACGCCCGCTGAGGAAGATCCGCCGGCTGTCGCGGTTGCTGAGCGTCCTACATCCGCCGCGCTACCTGCGCCTCCTCACACTCGGATCTTCGTCGTCGCCAACCAGAAGGGCGGCGTCGGCAAGACGACAACCAGTGTGAATCTGGCGGCGGCGCTCGCTCTAGGTGGGCTGACCGTCCTCGTCGTCGACCTCGATCCGCAAGGCAATGCCACGACGGCCCTCGGTGTTGACCATCCACCCGGCATACCTGGCACGTACGAGGTGTTGATGGCCGGTGCGTCGCTCGCGGACCACGTGGTGTCCTCCCCTGAGGCACCTAATCTCAAGGTGCTGCCAGCCACGATTGACCTCGCCGGGGCCGAGATTGAGCTCGTGTCGGTCGTTGCCCGCGAAAGCCGTCTCCTCCGAGCTGTCCGTGCCTATCTACACAACCATCACGCGGACTATGTCTTTCTGGACTGCCCGCCGTCGCTTGGTCTTCTGACGCTCAACGCCCTTGTTGCCGCGAACGAAATCCTCGTCCCGATCCAATGCGAGTATTACGCGCTCGAGGGCGTCACCCAGCTGATGCGCACCATCGCTCTGGTCAAGGGCGAGCTCAACAGCGACCTCCGGCTGAGCACCGTGATGCTCACCATGTTCGACGGGCGGACGAAGCTTGCCGCCCAGGTCGCTGATGAGGTTCGCCACCACTTCCCAGCTGAGACGCTAACGACCGTCATACCGCGATCGGTCCGCATCTCTGAAGCACCTAGCTACGGCCAGACCGTGCTGACCTATCAGCCCAGTTCGGTGGGCGCCATCTCATATCTGGAAGCCGCCCATGAAATCGCCCAGCGGGGAGTAGAGGAGAACTTATGAACATCGGTACGGAGCGCCGTGGCCTCGGCCGAGGTCTGGGTGAGCTGTTTCAGCGAACGGAGCCGCGTCCGGCGGCGGTCCAGCCCGTCGATCAAGTAGAGACACCACCGCTCGCTCCAGTGCCCGCCGGTTCTTACTTCGCCGATCTTCCGTTGGACTCCATCTCGCCCAATCCTCGGCAACCGAGAACCGTCTTCGACGAAGAGGCGATGAATGAGCTCGTTGAGTCCATCCGCGAGGTCGGCATGCTGCAACCGATCGTGGTCCGGCCGCTAGGTGGCTCGAAGTTCGAACTTGTCATGGGCGAACGCCGCTGGCGAGCTGCACAGCACGCCGCAGTGGACACGATCCCGGCGATCGTTCGAGAGACCGCCGACCACGACCTACTCCGCGATGCCCTGCTGGAAAACCTGCACCGCGCACAGCTCAACCCGCTCGAAGAGGCCGCGGCGTATCAGCAGATGCTCGAGGATTTCGGCTGCACCCAGGAAGAGCTAGCTAGTCGCATCAAACGGTCGCGACCGCAGATTTCCAACACCATCCGCCTCCTGCGGCTGCCGCCGACGGTGCAGCGGCGGATTGCGGCCGGCGTCATAAGCGCCGGGCACGCCAGGGCCCTGCTGGCCATCGAGGATCCGGGCGGTCAGGAAAGGCTCGCTCAGCGAGTCATCGCGGAAGGTCTATCCGTTCGTGCCGTCGAGGAGCTGGTGACCTTGGGTGATCATCGGGAAAAGCCTGCACGGCAACGGCATCAGTCCAAGCTCGTTGCGCCAAAGGCCAAGGATCTCGCTGATCGGCTCTCCGACCACTTCGAGACTCGAGTAAAAGTCGAGTTGGGGAGAACCAAAGGCAAGATCATCATCGAATTCGCGACGATTGACGACTTGGAGCGGATTGTCGCCTTGATCGGGAACGAGCAAATGCGCCCTGAGCCCGTCGAAGGGCTTCGAGAAGCTCAGCCCACAGGCCAGCAATATCGACAAAGCGACATTCAAGAGGACGCGGGTGCGGAGGCCACCGTTTCGGCTTGAGCGGCGAGCTTCCGCCTGATGTCCTTGGTCGCGGAGCGCTCAGCCACGAAGGACAGGAACGGCACCGTGCCGGCGAGTGCGATCAAAATCAGCCGTTTCCAGCTCCACTTCGCGCGCAGGCCCAAGTCAACTGCGGTGATCAACAAGAGCATGTAGAGATATCCGTGCGGGATGGCGGTCCACAACACGACCGTGTCGTCGCCACCGATGTACTTCAGCGGTAATCCAACACAGACCAAGACCACGAGCAGCGTTCCCACGATCCAGGCCATGATCCGATAACGGATCCATGCGTTGCGCATGGGCTGAAGCCTATGTCGGCTCAGCGGGGCGCTCTGCTGTGATCTCAGCCACCTCCGCCTCGCGTACGCCGATATCTCGTGCCATCCGAAATGCCATAAACAATGTGAACGCCGCGAACAGCCACCACTGCCCGACGTAGGCGCCATTGCGAACCCGACCTCCGGACTCGGGGAGCTGCAACTCAACCGGCGCCAGCCCTTGGCTCGCGGAGTCCCCACGAGAAAGCGTGACGAATCCGTCGATCAAGGGCCCAGGCCATTGCTGGGCCAGAGCCGGCAAGCGTACGGACGCGATCTGACCGCTCGGCGGATCTGCGCCTGCCAGGTGTTCCTCAGTCGGCAGCAGTACGCCAACCTGCTGGACCTCGCCGGTGGGCGGCGGTGGGGCAGTCGGGCTGGAGACCACGCCGCGTACCACCGCCAAGATGCTGCCGTCTGGCTGCCGCAGTCCGTTGAGTACGCGGAACTGGCCGGTCCCATCTTCTGCGGGTACCAGCAACTGCAGTGCCGGATCGTAACTCCCCTCGAATGACACGGACCGGCCAAATCCTTCTGCCGCCGACGTTCCTGGCCGGGCTACCGAGCTGAGCGGAATCGGCGGTGCCTCGGCCCGGCGGGCAGCAGCAGCTTCGCCCTGGCGGTGGTAAACCTCCAGCTGCCAGAAGCCGAGAGCCACCATGACAGCGGCCAGGACAAGACCTAGGGCGATGAGCAGACCCTGCTGAAGCCGGATCATCGCCTGGACCAGATCATCGGTTAGGCCGGGTCATCGAGGAGGATCCTTCAGCGCGCCGCCAGCTGAATCGTCCGGTCGAGGCCGCCGCGGGTTGCGGCGGCACGGACCAGGTCAGCGGACATCTTTCCCAGGCTCCAGCCGGCGGTTTCGATCGCTAGCGGCACTGCTGACGTCTCGGTCATGCCCGGGGCGACATTGATTTCGAGGAAGACCGGATCACCGTCGGGCGTGACGATGAGGTCGGTCCGGGACAGATCCCGAAGACCCAGGATCGCGTGCACTCGCAGAGCCACGTCGGCGCAGCTGTTCGCCACCTCGGATGAGACTTCGGCGGGGCAGAGGAAGCGGGTGGCACCGGCGGTATAGCGGGCGGCGTAGTCGTAGACGCCCGATTCCGGCCGAATTTCCACAGCCGGAAGCGCGATCGGCCCGTTGCCACGGTCGACGACCGCAACGGTCACTTCGGTTCCCGTGACGAACTCTTCGATCACGGCCACCGAGCCGTACGCGTACGCCCCGACCATGGCGGCGGGAAGCTCTCCGGGCCGGGTGACCTTGCTGCAACCCAGCGCTGATCCGCAGCGGGACGGTTTGATCATCATGGGGAAGCCGATCTGGTCTCCCAGGGCGTCAACAAGAACGGGAGCGCCCAGCTCACGGAACGTCTCGTGCGGCAGTGCCACCTGAGTCGGCGTTCGAATGCCACCCGCGCGGACCACGGTGGTAGCAATCGACTTGTCGAATGCCACCCGGCAGGCCGATCCGACCGACCCGACGAAAGGTACGCCCAGCAGCTCGAATACCTCCCGCAGCGCGCCATCTTCGCCAGCTTCGCCGTGCAGCAGCGGAAAGACCACCGAGCCATTGAGCTCGGCGAGCTGCGATAACAAGGTGGAATCGACATCGGATTCCACGACTTCGATGCCACGAGACCGCAGCGCCTGGCTGACTCGACGGCCAGAGCGCAGCGAAACATCGCGCTCGTGTGACAGACCCCCCGAAAGCACGATCACCGTTTGCAGGTATTCGTTGTCGGCCACTCAGCTCCTTCTTTCATGATCAACACTTCATGATCAACATTGATCAAGATCAACTTTTGAATTGGGCACGATGATCATCAGGCCTGGTTGGGGCCGGGTGCTTCACGCGGTCCAAGTGCGAGGCGACCGCTCTCTGACTCAACGGCGGTACCGAAGATCTCGAGCATGCTTGCCTCGTATTCCAGCACCTCACCAAGCCGGCGGGTGCCTTCGATGATGCGCTCTGGCGTGGGGAAACAGTACGACAGGCGCATGTGACGGCTGCCGAAGCCATCCGCATAGAACGCTGTTCCGGGCACGTAAGCGACGCGGGCAGTAACTGCACGCGGCAGCATGGCGTGCGAATCAATTCCCGGAGGCAGCGTCAACCACACGAAGAAGCCGCCCTCAGGATAGGTCCAGCTGGTGCCAGTCGGCATATGACTGGTCAGCCCGCTGATTATCGCATCGCGCCGTTCGCGATACATCTCGCGGAAGAGTTTGATTTGTCCGCGCCAGTCGTGGTTGGCAAGGTACGCCGCGACCGCAAACTGGGAGAAGACGGGCGGACACAGCGTTGCCGCCTCCTGGGCGAGCACCAGCTTCTCGCGTACGGCGTGCGGCGCAAGTACCCAGCCGACCCGGAATCCAGGAGCGAACGTCTTCGAAAACGAGCCGAGGTAGATGACGTGATGTTCGTTTATCGATCGCAGCGCCGGGATCGGCTCACCGTCGAAGCCGAGCAGCCCGTACGGGTTGTCCTCCACCACCAGCAGATCCGCCCGCTCGCACAGCTGTAGTAGTTCCAGCCGTCGATCCAACGACTGGGTCACGCCCGCAGGGTTGTGGTGGTTCGGAATGGTGTAGAGGAACTTGACGGTACGACCGGCGCGGCGCAGCGTCCGGAGCGCATCGGCGAGTGCGCTGGGATTCAGGCCATGTTCGTCCATCGCGACATGGACGACCTCGCATTGATAGGAACGGAAGACCCCGAGCGCGCCGACATAGCTGGGTGCCTCACAAATCACGACGTCACCCGGATTGCAGAAGATCCGGGTGAGCAGATCAAGACCCTGCTGCGATCCGACGGAGACCATCACATCGTCCGGATGCGCGGAAATGTTCTCCAGCCGCATCACGTCACAGATCGCTTCCCGAATGGCAGGCTCGCCCTGACCGGAGCCGTACTGCATGGCGCGCCGCCCATCATTGAGCACCAGGTCGTTGAGGACCGAACCGACCACATCCAGCGGGAGATCGGTGATATTAGGCATGCCACCGGCGAGAGAGACAACTTCAGGCCGGTTGGCGACAGCGAACAGGGCGCGGATTGCCGAGGCGGTCATGCCGTGCGCGCGGGCGGCGTACCGGTCGATGTAGTGATCCAGGCGAGTGTCTTGGGGCCGTAGCCGCTCCAACAGCGGCTCGTCCGGCTCGGGCGGGGAAGTCTGACTCACAACAACTAGCGTGCCTCATCCACCTGGGCCTGTGCATCTTCGATGCCGTACACAGCGCCGATACCCACGCAGCGTGGGAACAATCGAGTACGAGCGGGCGTGTGGCGCTGGTTTCCCGCCAGCGGCGTGGCCGCATACGATAAATCCATGGCAAGGCCTAATGGCAGCGATTCGCTACGGCCCAATGGCATCCCTGCAGTCCGGTGGTCGTTGTGGCTGGCCGCCGGGATGCTGTTCGGTCTCGTTCTGGGCTTTGCGTTCGGACTAGCCAGGCCACGTACCAGGCATTAGCTCTGATGGGATCCCGCCGTCTGCGTCCGATGACCGCCGCCGACCTACCGCTGCTGCCGGGATCGTGCGCGCGATGCACCTTCTGGGAGGCGAGCCTGACAGATCTCGCCGCGCCGGCTGATCATGCGGATCGGCAGGGGATCAAGGCGGACTGGGCGGAAGTCGTTACCCGGCACTGGGGCTATTGCGGCGTCATCGCGTTCGCTGACGAGCTGCCAATCGCTCACCTGACGCTGGCCCCGGCGATGTACGTGCCGCGGCTGGGTGCGTTCGCTACGACGCCGGTCGCGGCCGACGCGGCGGTCGTGATGTCGGCCCACGTGGCGCCTGAGATGCGTCGCAAGGGAATAGGCAAACAACTGGTGCAATCTGCGGCCGGGCTGGTCGCGCGTCGTGACATCCGGGCGTTAGAGGCGGTCGGTACCTATCACGACGGCCCGTCCTGCATGCTGCCGACCGGGTGGCTGGAAGCCGTCGGCTTCGAGGTCGTCCGGCCCCACCCCAGCACTCCGCGCCTGCGGATGGACCTGCAGAACACCGCACGCTGGATGCCTGGCCTGGGGGCCGCCTGGAACCGCCTCACGGACCTCGTACGTCAGCCGCAATCTCCCGAGCCCGCTACCTACACCCGACGGGAAGTTAGCTAGGGCTCACGATTCACTCGAGTTGTCAGACTCTCCGAGTGCTATAGCACCTTGAGAGTCTGACAAGTCTGGGAGAGTGGGCGGATGAGTGCTGATTCGCTCCGTGCGGTCAAACTGTCCCGGCTGAGCCGGCTGCATTTTGAGGCAACGAATTCCCGCGGCGGCACGCTGGCATTCGGTGACGCTGAGGCCGGTGAGTTCAGTCCGATCGAGCTGCTGCTGGTCGCGATTGCCGGATGCACCGCGATGGACGTCGATGCCATCACGGTGAAACGGTCCGAACCCAGCCGCTTCCTCGTCCATTGCTCCGGCCACTACACCAAGGACCGGCACGGCAATCGGCTTACCGATATCGACGTCGACTTCGATGTCGAGTTTCCCGACACCGAGGGCGGGCGAGCCGCCGCCGGCGTCCTGGAGACCGCAATTCGCAAGTCTCATGATCGACTCTGCACGGTGACCCGTACGGTCGAACTCCCGACACCCGTCGGGGCGCGGCTGCATGGCGTGCCACTGCTTCATCAGGCAAGCTCACCAGCGTGACATCAAGCCCAACCTTCCTGCGCGGCACTCCGCCGCACCTTGCCCAGCGTGAATTGGTGTACGCCACGCCCGAGCGGATCGACGACTTCTTCCGGGCGATCTTGCGTGGTTTTCATGACGACTACGTGCCGGAGAAGTGGCAGCCGCATCACCAGGTGTTCGAGCCGGAGCGCAGCTTCGGTTTTCAGGTTGACGACCAATGGATCTCCACGTGCGGGGCGTACAGCAGGACATTGACGGTTCCGGGCGGGTCGGTACCCGTTGCCGCGGTCACGGTCGTCACGGTGCAGCCGTCGTATCGTCGCCAGGGCCTGCTCACCGAGATGATGACACATCAGTTGCATGACATCGCTGAGCGCGGCGAGGAACCCGTTGCGCTGCTCTGGGCTTCAGAGGCTGCGATCTACGGCCGGTTTGGCTACGGCCAGGCGAGCCCGCGGGTGCATCTGACCGGCAAGACCAAGACGACCGCATTTCGGCCTGATGTTGATCTTGGTCCGGGTTCGGTGGGAGAGGTGGAGCGGGAGCAGGCGATACCGATCATCAAACGGCTGCATCAGGCGTTATTGCCGGACCGTCTCGGCGCCCTGAATCGCGACGAGAACTGGTGGGTGGTCAAGTGGCATGATCCCGAGCAGTGGCGGCGGGGGGCATCGGCGTACCGATTTGCCTTGCACTACGACCGCCGCGGCCGACCGAACGGGTACGTCGCGTTTCGCGTGAAGAACAAGTGGGAAGAGACCGGTTCTGCCGCCGAGGTGATCATCGACGAGCTCGACGCCAATAGCGCAGCAGCACGTGCGGCGCTGTGGCGAGTCGTTCTTGATCTTGACCTGGTCCGGACGTTCAGCATGGACAGCGCGCCGGACGAGCCGCTGCGCTATTTGGTCAATGATCTTCGTTCGGTCAAGACCGATCTGCAGGACGGTACGTACGCGCGACTGGTTGATGTGCCCCGGGCACTCGAGGCTCGTCGCTACCTCAGCGACCTCGACGTGGTTATTAGGGTTGAGGACCCGCTGCTGACTCGCAACACCGGTTCGATCCGGCTGGAGGCTGGCTCCGATGGTGCCTCGGTCACCCGCATCCGCCGCAGGCCTGATCTGATCATGAACGTACGCGAGCTGAGCGCCAGCTATCTCGCTGGAACGTCCCTTCTGGCCCTGACCAGGGCGGGTCTGGTCACCGAGCGAACCAAAGGCGCCGCCGCCGCAGCCGCGGCTGCATTCGCGTGGGTCCAGCCACCCTTCTGCCCGGACTTCTTCTAGCCCGGGTACGGCCCGCCAGACGTTGCTGTTAGCCGAGCAGACTGCCGAGAGTACTCAGGATGTCGCTGTAGAACGTGCCGTTGATGTCGCGGAACAGTTCGAACGGCTGGCCGGGGTCGCCGAAGAACGGACGCAGGGTCCAGGCGAGCTGAGTCCCGACGAAGCCGAACAACAAGATCCAGATGTACAGCAGCAGCATGCTCGCCGGGCGGTTGCCAGCGGCGGGTTGCGGTGCCTTCGCCTTGGCGGCGTTCTGGTTTTGCCGGGGGGCCCGCGTGTCACCGTTGGTGGGCGCTTGGGCCGCGCCGCCGACCGTCGCTGAGACCAGTTCCCGCTGTGACACGTCCGCTGTCACGACGACCTGGTTGGCGAGCGTTGATTCGACGACGACATGCTCGTTGAGCGCGCGCATACCGGAGGTTAGGAACCGCAGTCCGACAAGGGCGGTCAGGGCGAGGATCGCGACGTTAAGCAGCTTGAAGAACTCATAGCTGCGGGCCGTGATCAAGAAGAACAAGCTGATCGGGGCGAAGGCGAAGGTCAGCACAGCGGTCACCGTGATCGCCACCATGATCAGCGCGCAGGCCTGCAGGACCGACAACCGGGCGCCGAAGAGCAGGTTGAACAGGTACAGCGTGGGCAGACAGATCGCCAGCGTCGCAAGGAACAGCAACGGGAGCTTGACCGTCGAGACGAGCGCCTGGAGCCAGCCGTTCGAGGCGCCGAGCACCGCGCCGTACGCCGCGAGGCTGATCACGGAGGTGAGCAGCATCCGCAGGATCAGTTTGGGCAGGTCTCGCTCGTCGATGATCTGGTCCCAGATCCCCGCGCGGTCACGCAAGATGCGCTCGATGATGAGTTGTTTGCCGGAAGCCATGATCCCCGCATCCCTTCGATTGGCTGCAAGGAACCTATCGGCATTACGAATACGCCGTGAACGATCGAAAGAATTACGTTGTCGAGTACGCTCACGCCATGCCGGAGCCAGGATTGCGGGCGGCGGACGACGACCGCGACATCGTCCTGCGGACCCTCGAGCGGCACGCCGCCGCTGGCCGGCTCACCCTCGACGAGTTCGATCAACGGAGCACCGCGGCCCTCGTAGCGGTGACCCTAGACGACCTTGCCGCCTTGACCGCCGACCTGCCGGTCGAGCCGACGCCCCCAGTCGAGCCAGCAGGCCATGATCGGCACCTCGTGCTGCTCTTCGTGATCGCTTTTGTCGCGCTCGCTGCGCTAGTTGCCATGATGTTGCTGCACCCCTGACATCATTCGCCGTTGACATCATTTGCTGTCTCGTACGGAATCGTCTCGACGACGATTCGGCGCGAGCTAGCCGTGGAAGCTTATGTTGGGCATCCGGCCGGCAAGCCCGATCACGGTGAGTCGGCGGGATTGCGCAGAGTATGCAGCGCTGCCTCGACGCGGCGTTCCCGGGTCTGGGGTGTCCGAGCGTTCTCAATTGGCAGTGTGAGGCGTTGCTGGGCGCTGTAGGACAGGGCGTTGAATCGCGTACGCGCCTCGGGCTCGTCGTCGAGTGCGGCCGCAAGCTCGGACGGCACCGCGACCTGCCGCGGTTCGGAGTCGAGGGAAAGCTCTATCTGGATTTCATCTCCGGGTTGGATCCTGGCGGCGTGGCGGTTCTCGGCGCTGACGCCGAGGAGATACTGGCCGCCCCTAACGGCGATCGTGCTGCGGTAGGTGTGGTTGTTGATCGTGACTCGCACTCGGGGCCTGCGGCCGGCGGCTAGTGCGTCAACGATCTCGGGAGGAACGACGATCCCGGCCGCGGTCTTGCCGGTAGACAGCAGGGTGGTACGGAAGATCATTTGGGTTCTCCGGGGTCAGCAGGCTGGACAGACAGGCCAGGTTAGTGCTCGATGCGGCGGTAGAGATGGATGGAGAGTGCCGAGAGCCAAGCCCAGGCCGCGATGACCGCAACCCAGAAGCCGAGCACGGTGGCGGGGTTGCCCGACCCGGAAGCGATCCCGACGAAACCGGCGAAAAACACCAGCCCGGTTACGCGGGAGTAGACGGCCCAGCCGCGGCGGCGATCGGTGCTGAAATGGCTAGCGACGACGAAGCATGCCGCGATGAGGCCGAGGAACCCGATGCCACCGGCGACAAAGTGCAGCAGCCCGTGCCAGCTCACCGGCCCCGGCCCGTTGGGAGTACCGGGTGGGAAGCCCAGGGTCGGGTCGGCGACGAAGATCCCGGCGGCGACCAGACCGGCGCCGTACACACCGAGCAGGAGGGGAGCCCAGGTACCGCCGCGTACGCCCCGCCAGGACCGGCGGACCCCGGCCGCGGCGGCGATCGTCATCAGGCCTGTGGCGACGAGGTTGGCGATCTGGATCCAGCCGAGCCTGCCGTTGGCCAACAGGCTCAGGTCATGGCGCGTCAGGTCGAACCCGTCGCGGGTCAAAGCTTGGACCAGACCGACGACGATATACACGGGCCCGGCGAGTACGCCGCAGCAGAGCAAGGCGCGAGTGCGGCCTGGTGCGGACTCCCGGGGGCTAGTCGCGATGGCGGGAGAGTAGATGCTGGTGCTGCGGTTCATGATCTGCTCCTTCGATTGGGCGGGCAGCACAGTCGGTTACCGGTCGCCCAGATGGCTGGTGGTCACAGCTGACGAGGCAGACTCCTCCCATGGCTGTGGGCGGGTGTGGCGGCCCCAATGATTGCGGAAACTGACCCGGCGTAGCGGCGCGATTACCCGGCAGACCCGAAAGAATGCTCGCTCCCAAGCGATCTGCACAGGATTTGTATTCAACCCTTGGCGCAGCGTGGTCAGGGCGGAGCGTACGGCCGCTGCGCTGTATTCGCGCATCTCGACCTCGTAGCCGTTTATCGCCTCGGTAAGGTCGCTCTGCCCCCTCGCGACAGCGATTAGCTGGCGGGTCAACAGGCGCGCGTCTCGCATGGCGGTGTTCGCGCCGATGCCTCCGGTGGGTGGCATGAGATGGATCGCATCACCCAGGGGGGTGACCGGCCCAGTGGGCCAACTGGGTGGCATCAAGCTGGCGAATGGGAACATCGCGACGCTCGCAGGATCACACGTAACGATCAGCTGGCGCAGGATCGGGTGCCAGCCGCTGGCCAGGTCGGCGATGACCCGTTGCATCGACGGCCCGTCCATGTCCGCAATTCCCGGAGGACACGCGTCATCCCTCGCAACGAATGCACACAATAAGTAGGCGCTCTTGCCTTCCGGTTCACTGACGGGTTCGAACACGGAAGTGAAGAGGAAGAAGGGATCTCCGGTCATGATCATGGTCTCGCCATCGAGCAGCTCCGGCGGCAGCCAGGCCCTCGTCTGCGGGGTCAGGGGCAGCTTCGCCCCGAACCCCACCGCGCCGGCGTCGTCCGGCTTCGCCCGCGGCAAGAGTTGGGCGCGGACTTGTGATGCAGAACCATCCGCGCCGACCAGTAGGTCCCCATCGGCGCTGCTACCGTCCGTGAACCACGCGGTGACTCCGCTGTTCGGCTGCAGCTCATAGCGCTCGAACCGCTTACCGAACTGGACCACGTCTGCGAGGTCAGAGAGCAACACGTCCCGGAGCGCGCGACGCTCCACCGGATAGGCCCGCTCCGCTGAGTCGTCGGACGCTGGATACATCAGCGAGTTCTCGATGCTGAGCAGCT
>DASVEX010000066.1:0-17173 GCA_036380335.1 Propionibacteriaceae bacterium
GGATCATCCAGCTCAGTTGCGGCGTTGACGGTGACGTAGTTGGGGTTGAGCGGCAGCCACGGAATCCCGTCGGTGAACCCAGCATGTGAGCGGTCGTCCCATTGCATCGGGGTACGGGCATTGTCCCGACTCCTGAGTGACAACGAGTTCAGCACGGCCTCGACTTCCATGCCCAGGCTCAGCGCCGCTGAGTGATAGTTGATGGACTCGATGTCGCGGTACTGCTCAATGCTGCTGAAGTAGGTGTTGGTCATGCCGATCTCTTCGCCCTGATAGACGTACGGCGTCCCCTTGTGCATGTGCTGCACCGTGGCGAGCGTCTTGGCGGAGTTCGCCCGGTGCTCGGGACTATCGTTGCCGAACCGCGACACCGCCCGCGGTTGATCATGGTTGTCCCAGTACAGCGAGTTCCAGCCGACATCGGCCAAAGCGAGCTGCCACTCGGCCAGATTCTTCTTCAGCGCTGGCAACAACAGCGGGACAAGATCAAACTTGCCGCCGCCGTCCCGGCGCGAGTCGAGGCCGACATGCTCGAAGGTGAACACCATGGTCAACTCGTGGTTAGCGGGGTCCGTTGCTCTGCGAGCGACTTCGGTCGTTGACCCGGGCATCTCGCCCACAGTGAGCAGGTTTCGCTCGTCCAGACCGACCGCGGCGTTCATCTCGGCGAGAAACTCATCGAGCCGTGAACCATTTGCGGTGAAGATGAGACTGTGCGCCCGGGTCCTGCCAGGTGGCGGCTCGCCGTCGACGAGCTGGCCCTTGGATATGAGGTTGATCACGTCCATCCGGAAGCCGGCGATGCCGCGGTCGACCCACCAGTTCATCATGTCGTAGATCGCCTGGCGCACCTCGGGATTCTCCCAGTTGAGGTCGGGCTGCTTGGGGCTGAAGATGTGCAAGTAGTACTGGCCGCTGCGCTCATCGAACTGCCAAGCCGAGCCCGTGAAGGCCGACTCCCAGTTCGTCGGCTCCGCCCCTTCGCTGCCCGGCACGAACCCCGGTCGGGCCGGCCTCCACCAGTACCAGTCGCGCTTGGCCGAGGCGGGATCTCGTGACTCGATGAACCACGGGTGCTCGTCTGAGGTGTGGTTGACCACCAGATCCATCACGATCTTGATGCCCCGCTCATGCAGCCCCGCGATCAGCAGGTCGAGATCTTCGAGTGTGCCGAAGAGCGGATCGACGTCTTGGTAGTCGCTGATGTCGTAGCCGTTGTCGTCCATCGGCGAGGCGTACACCGGTGAGAGCCAAACCACATCCACGCCCAGCTCCGCCAGGTAATCCAGATGCGACAACATCCCCGGAATGTCGCCCGTACCGTCACCGTTGCTGTCGGCGAAAGAGCGCGGATAGATCTGATAGACCACCGCCGACTTCCACCAGTCGATGGGACGGTCAACTGGCACAGAGGGTGTCTGCGTCGGCTCAGAGATCACACATCCGATCCTTCCATAGGGACATCAAAACGCTTGATCAACGCATTGATCTCCGTGGCGAGGTTGGCCCGGGCAGCACTGGTGAGATGGCGCCCCTTGGCCGTACGGAAGATCTCCCGGTCGGCAAGGTCGGTAAGCACGGCTAGCCGTCCGGCGAGGAAGTCCTGCTCGGGCACCTGGGCATACTCGACGCGTACGGCCGCGACATACTCGGCGTAATCCGCCGGATCGGATGCCAGGATTGCCAGATCCGCGTCGCAGAGCAGTTCGCCCTCCGGGTCGCGCGGTCCAGGTAGGTGAGTCTCGGTCAGCCGCACCAGCCGTGCGACCTGATTCAGATCCTCCTGCTCGAGCCCGACCCAGCTCAGCTCGCGTAACGCCAATCGCGCTGAGGCTTCCTCATTGCTGACCTGACCTGGCGGGATGGCATAAACAGCATCGTGATACCACGCGGCCAGCTGTACCAGGAAAAGATCATGATCATCGGCTAGCTGGTCGATCATGGTGAGCACCGCAAGCAGGTGCTTCGTGGTGTGGTACTGCCGATGCGGCTCGCTGTAGCGCAAGATTAATTGCTCGCCGAGCTCGGGCTGCCGCGGCAGGATGGCATTCCAGCGTGTCAGCAGGTCCGAGCGGTGATCATCAGTGGGCATCGGGACCTCCTCGGTCGGGACTTCGGTCGGTCAGGTAGCGCGCGGGAATGGGCACCTCTCGGCGCCGGTTCCATGGCCGCTGCCACCCAGCGAGGTCGAGTACGCCATCGAGCAGGTGCGCGGTAAGACCCCAGATGAGATGTCCATTTACCTCGAACGCCGGACCGGTATAGCCCGACGGATGATGCACCTGGGCGCGATGTCCGGGGTCAGTGAGTACGGCCACGGGCACGATATCGATCGATGCGGCTTCTCGGGTATCCATCACCTCCACCGGGCTCGGCTTCCGCCACCAGGCGATGACTGCTGTGACGTCGAACCCACTGACGTCCACATGCGCGGGCGGCAGCACGCCGAGCACCTCGATCCCGCTCCGGTCCACGCCAGTTTCCTCCGCTGCCTCGCGAAGTGCGGTGTCAGCGAGGTCATGATCACCATCCTCAGCGGCACCACCTGGAAAGGCGATCTGGCCGGGGTGCGTACGCATCCCGGCCGCTCGCTCCACGAACATGATCTCCGGACCGTCAGGACCATCGCCGATCAAGATCAACACAGCGGCGGGGCGTGCCCCGATTCCTGGCCGGAGCGCAACTACTCGGTCCAGCCGAGACTGCTCCGACAACGCAGCGGTCAGGTTCGCGAGCCACTCCGGTCGCTCCATGTCCGCGTTGGTCATGGCGTGACCCCAAGATGCTGACGTGCCAGGTCTCGAATCTCTGCCGCCGAATGAAACTGTCCAGCATGGCGAAAGGAGATCGTGCCGTCCGGTCGTACGAAGAGGGTCTGGGGTGGTCCGCTGATCTGCAATGCCGCGCGGAGCACGACATCGGGATCGGCGAGCTGCGGATATCTCCAGGTGGACAGCTGCGCGAATTCGATCGCCAGCTCAGGGCGAGGATCATCATGATCAATCCCGATGATCTGCAGATCGGACTTGTTCGTCGTAGCCACCTCGGTGAGGTAGGGCGCTTCCTCCCGACAGGGTCCACACCACTGCGCCCAGACGTTGATCATCATCGGCTTCCCGCGCAGCCCGGCGAGCCGAACCGCACGGCCGCCGCCAAGGCACGGCAAGACCACATCGGGGAGTCCAGACGAGACCGCGGCTACTTTCGGATCCGACGCCGGACAGTCGGCAATGTCGGCAGCTTTCTTCATGGCAGCAAGATCGGCCGTTGACTCCGGGCTCGGTGCAGCCTCGCTCGGCGGCGCCATGGGCGTGCTCGACTCGTGAACCGTCGGAGACGCGCCACAACCAGCCAGCACCATCGACAGGAGCACGATGACTGCGGCTGTCAACCAGCCTTTTTTCATCCCCGCGGCTCCCGCACCAGCTTGGCCGCCTTAACCGGATCCGTCTCTCCTTCCCCGTACGCGGGGCACAAGCGAGCGACCGGGCAGGCGCCGCAGGCCGGGTTCCGGGCGTGGCAGCGGCGCCGGCCATGCCAAATGATGTTGTGGCAGAGCTGCGTCCAGTCCTTGGGCGGGAACAGTGCGGCGACTGCAAGTTCGACCTTGTCCGGGTCGGTTTCGGTGGTCCAGCCGAACCGTCGAACCAGCCGTCCGAAATGGGTATCGACGGTGATGCCCGGAATACCGAACGCGTTGCCGAGCACCACATTGGCGGTTTTCCGGCCGACGCCCGGGAGTGTGACAAGATCCTTCATTCGCTTGGGCACTTCACCGCCGAAGCGAGCGGTCAGCACGCCCCCCAGCTTGATCAAGGTGTCGGTCTTGGCCCGGAAGAAGCCGGTCGGCTTGATGAGCTCCTCCAGATCCGCACGGTCCGCTGCGGCGTACGCGGCGGCGTCGGGATAGCGAATGAAGAGCACCGGCGTCACGAGGTTGACGCGTTTGTCGGTGCTCTGGGCGGACAAGATCGTAGCGACCAGGAGTTCGAGTGGGTTGCTGAAATCGAGCTCGATGTGGGCATCGGGATAGGTCGTCGCCAGGATGCGGTTGATCGCCCGGGCACGACGCACCAGCGCCGTATGGGATTTGTCGAACGGCCGGATGGGCGCCTGGTCAGCGGCATCCGAGGCCAGCCCGATGCTGCCACCAGACCTATTCGAACTCATGCCATCACAGTAGTTGAGAGCCATGTTTGGGCCCTGACGTTCCCGAGCATTCAACGGTAGCCTTGCCAGCGAGAGCCGTACCGTGATCAGGAAGGGGGTACCGCGTGGATCCGGAAGTCCTCAAGAAGGCACCGCTATTTGCCGGACTGGAAGACGAAGCCGCGACCGCACTCTCCTCCGCCATGGGAAAGCTCCATCTCAACAAGGGCGACGTGCTCTTTCATGAAGGAGACTTGGAGGATCGCCTCTACATCGTGGTCAGCGGCAAGATCAAGTTAGGCCGCAGCGGCTCGGCGGGCCGGGAGAACCTACTGGCTGTGCTGGGACCCGGGCAGATGTTCGGCGAGCTATCTGTTTTCGACCCAGGACCACGATCAACAACCGCCACCGCCGTTACGGCCTGCGAATTGCGCACGCTCGAGCACGATGAGCTGATTCCCTGGCTGACCGGCCGTCCCGAGGTGGCTCAGGGCTTGCTCGGTCAGCTCGCCGCGCGACTGCGACGCGCCAACGACGTGGTCGCCGATTTGGTCTTTTCTGATGTCCCGGGCCGGGTTGCGAAGCAGCTCCTGGAGTTGGCGCAGCGGTTCGGCGACAAGCGGGACGACGGCATGCACGTACACCATGACCTCACCCAGGAGGAGCTGGCCCAGCTCGTCGGCGCCTCACGCGAGACGGTGAACAAGGCGCTGGCCGACTTCGCGGCTCGCGGCTGGATCCGGCTGGAGCCGCGTTCAGTGACGATCTTGGATGTCGAGCGGGTAGAGCGCCGGGCCAGGTAGCCGCTCAGTTTCGCCTACCTCCCAGCCCGTCTTTCACCTACCTACCGGCCGGCCCGTCTTTCCGCACAAGGCGACGAATGCCGTACGAAGGGACGCCATCGGCCTGTTTTCGTGGCTCTGTGCGGAAAAGAGCAGCGGAGAAGGCAGAGAGGCTGCAGCCCTGGCAACCTCAGGGTGCAGCCTCTTGAAGGTAGTGCCCCGGCTCGCGCGTTCAACCTGTACGGGAACGGGCGAGCCGGGAATTATCAGGCGGTGCCGAGCGTCACGTCCAAGGTCTGCGGTGCACCACCGTCGCGGACGAAGGTGACTTTGACAGTACTCCCGGGCGCATAAAACCGAGTCGCAGCAATCAGCCCATCTGTCGTCGTCGTATTAAAGCTGTTGATCTTGGTGACCAGGTCGCCAGCGCGCAAGCCGGCCTTGTCGGCTGGCCCGCCGCTGACAACCTGACCGAGTGCAACTCCGGCAGAGGTAGGCAACTCTGAGTCAGAGCCGCTCAGCTGCACCCCGAGCTGTGCGTTGCTTGACTTGCCGGTCGTGATCAGATCGTTCGCGACACGTGCTGCAATGTCAGAGGGAATGGCGAAGCCGATGCCGATGTTGCCGGGCTGGCCGCCGTCGGCACCCGAGCTGGTGCTGGCGATCGAGGAGTTGATGCCCACCACGGCGCCGTTGAGATCAACAAGCGGACCGCCGGAGTTGCCTGGGTTGATCGCAGCGTCTGTCTGCAGCGCCAGATAAACCGCACCGTTGTTGTCGCCAGACCGGACGGGACGGGCGGTGTTGGACACGATGCCACTGGTGACCGACTCCGAGAGCCCGAGCGGCGCACCTGCGGCGACGACGGTCTGGCCGACCTGAAGCTCGCTGGACTTGGCGAACGTGACCGGGTTCAGATCGTTTACGCCGTCGACCTTGATCACCGCCAGGTCATTCGACTCAGAGGTTCCGACAACCTTGGCGGTGGCCGTCGTGCCGTTGTGGAACGTGACCGCGATCGTTCCCTGATTCCCAGCGCCCGCGACTACGTGGTTGTTGGTCAGGATGTGGCCGTCCTTGTCAAGCACCATGCCGCTGCCGATGGCACCGCTGCCGTTTGACTGCACCGCGATGGTGACCAGCGACGGCTCAATCTTCGCGGCGGCTGCCGCGACGGTGCCGTTCAGTGTCGGGCTCGGCGGTGCTGCGCTCGTGACATTCAGTGGCGAAGCATTCTGGCCATCGGCTAAGAAAGCGTACGAGCCAACGCCGGCACCCGCACCCAGCGCAGCCACGATCGCCGCGCCGGCGATCAAGGCACCGGTCCGGCGTTTCGGTCGCTGCAGAACCGTGGTTGGCGCCGGGTTCGGAGCCTGGTTCGGGGTCAGCGGCGGGACGCCGGGCGGTGCCGGGAAGTCGGACGCGGTGTAGCCGCCGTACTGACCACTCGGCAGCATGACGGTGTCTTCCCCACCCGGGCCCTGGGCCTGAGGTTGTCTGAAGTCTGGGGTGTGGTTTCCTGGCTGCTCGTTTGCGTTCATGCATCGAGGTTGACTCACAACCCTATGAGCATCCTGTGTGGCGAGAATGAGCTGGCTGAGCGATTTCCCGCACCGCTTAGCCCATCTGGAGGTACTCCAGCTGGGACCGCACCGACTGCTCGGCTGCAGGCCACAAGCTGCGATCGATGTCGGCGTACACCCGCGCCACAACCTCACTCGGCGTACGGTCGCCTGCCGCGAGCGCCGCTCGAACTTGGTCCAGCCTCTCTAACCGATGCCGGCGATAGAAGGACAAGCACGCCATCGGATCGGTGACGATTGGCCCGTGACCCGGAAGCAGTTCCTCCACGTGCTGGGCCGTGACCAGCGCCTCCAACAGATCGAGAGATCGGAAGTACGCCGCCAGGTCGCCGTCCGGATGAGTGATCACCGTCGTACCACGGCCCAGTACCATGTCACCGGTGATCAGCCGGCTGACTCCGTCAGGGCCGAAGATCAGCAACGAGCGCGAGTCGCTGGTGTGACCGGGCGTCTCGACCACCTCGAGCGTGATCGAGCCGACGGTCAGCAGGTCACCTGCAGCAAGCCCGTCAGCCCCAATGCGGAACTGCGGATCAGCGGCGCGTACGGCGCAGCCAGCCCGCTCGGCCAGCAGCGCAGCACCCTCCGAATGATCAAGATGGCGATGTGTCAGCACAATTTCGAGCAGCCTTGGTTCGCAGGCGACGAACACCGCGTCGAGATGAGATTGCATCGCCGGCCCGGGATCAATCACCAGAGCACCCTGATCGGCGTCGGTAATCACCCAGGTGTTGGTTCCATCCAGCGTCATCGGTCCCGGGTTCGGCGCACGGAGGAGCTGGACGTAGCTCACGACGGACTCGCGGCTACCCGCGGATACCGAAATTGCCAGCCGTGTGGCGTTTCCACCACTTTCGGCAGCACCTCCTCGATCTGTCGGCCCTTCGCGTGCTTGATCACAGCCTCGACCGAACCGAGATCAGCAAGCTCGATCAAGATCGACATGGTGGGCGGCAACAGCTTGATCGCTTCCGAACGCTCGGCGGCCAACGCCTCCAGTGGAGTTGACCATTCCGCACGCTCCGTTTCGCCGGAAATGTCGGCGGCCTCGAGATCAGCAGCCATGGCTGCCACAAAGAACCAGGTGTCATAGCGACGCGGCTCGATCTCCGGAGTAATCCAGTGCGCCCACGGATGAAGATCAACCTCAGCCAGCACAACGCCGGTCTCCTCGGTTGTTTCCCGGATCGCACAATGTCGGATTGAATTGGGACGGATCGGATCGGGACCATCGTGATCAACCGGGTCTACCCGTCCGCCTGGGAACACCACCGTGGAGGGTGCGAAGAGCATGCGCGCGTGGCGGTGCAACAAGTAAGTCTCAAGCCCGATCCCGCGGTCGCGTAGTAAGACGACGCTGGCGGCCGGAGCCGCCACGCTCGGCACTGCATCAGGCGGCCGGCGAGCGGCAAGCTCCGCCATCGCTGCCGGCACTCTCGGATTGAGCCGAGCGAGGACGTCGTAGGAGTGCGACGGCATCGAGGTCTTGATCAAAGTGGATGGATCGTCGGCGTCGAGCCGACAGCTACGACGAGCTCAACCTCGACTGGCGCATTGATCGGCAGCGCCGCAACGCCTACGGCGCTTCGCGCATGCCGCCCCGCGTCGCCAAAGATCTCAACCAACACCTCGCTCGCGCCGTTTCCTACCAATGACTGGTCGGTGAAATCCGGGGCGCTTGCGATGTAGACCGTCGCCTTGACGATCCGGGTGATCACATCAAGATCGCCGGTCAGATCGACTACCGCCGCCAACGCATTGAGTGCCGCTATCCGGGCACACTCGACGGCGTCTTCGATCGAGACCTCCGCGCCGACCTTCCCGGCGGCCAGCAAGCTGCCATCCACAATCGGGACCTGGCCGGCGGTATAGACCAAGTCGCCGAATCGCACGGCCGACAGATAGGCCGCCGCCGGTGCAACGACCGGTGGCAAGCTCAGTCCAAGATCGCTGAGCCGTTCCGATGGCAGGCTCACGTCACGGTCCCGGAGCAGGAATTGGTCGCTTCAGGTACGCGACGAGATTCTCCGGATTGAGGCCGGGAATCACCTGCACGAGTTCCCACCCGTCCTGCCCCCAGTTGTCCAGGATCTGCTTGGTCGCGTGCACCAACAGCGGCACCGTGACGTACTCCCACTTGGTCATGCCCTCACTGTAGAGGTGAGTACGTCGGTGTTGATGGCGCTGCTATGAGCAGAGACAGAACGGATGACCGCTCGGATCGAGGAAGACGATGAAGTTGGGCGAATGATCACCGTTGGTCGCGCGTCGGGCACCAATGGACTCCGCGTACGCCGCAGCCTCGTTCAGATCATCAACATGCAGGTCGAGGTGAAACTGCTGGGGTATCGCATTGTCCGGCCAGGTCGGTCGTTTGTGATTGAGCGCCAGCTGGAAGTCCAGCTGACCACTCGTACCGCCATTGATCGTGACCCAGTCGTCCTCAGGGGGCTCGATCTCCCAGCCGAGCAGGGCCGCATAGAACTCTGCCAGCCCTTGCGGATCATCGGTGTCGAGCACCACGGCCTGGAGGCTGATTCTGGGGATCTCCGGCTGAGTCGCAGCGTCCGAGGCGGCGTTTGTGTCGGAAATAGATGTCATGAAAGACATCCTGGTGGTCGCCCCTGACACTATGACCGGCGGCCGCCCGTCGGAGTGGGGGTCAATCACCGACAGGCTCGGGCGCTGGACCGTCAGTACTATCGAGCCCGTGACCATGCGGGCAGCGCGACTCGTGACGCGGCCTGAGCTGCTCCGCCACAACGAGACGCTCCCGTGAAGGTCGGAATCCTCGGCGGAACAGGTCCCCAGGGTCGGGGCCTGGCCAGGCGACTCGCTGCGGCCGGCCACGAGGTCGTGATGGGGAGCCGGAGTGCCGAGCGGGCGGAGCGGGTCGCCGCCGAGTACCCAAGGGTCGAGGATGCGGGTGGGATCACCGGCGGTCGCAATGTCGATGCTGCCGCAGCCGATCTGGTCATCGTGACCGTGCCGTACGACGGCCACGCCAAGCTGTTGTCATCCCTCGCTCATGAGCTCGCTGGAAAAATCGTGGTGGACTGTGTCAATCCGCTCGGCTTCGACAGCAAAGGGCCTTATCCCCTGCAGGTGGCCGCCGGCTCAGCGGCGCAGGAGGCGGCGGAACTACTGCCCGAATCAACGGTGATTGCTGCCTTTCACCACGTCAGCGCCATTTTGCTAGATGACCCCGAGGTGGACCGCTTCACAGATGATGTGCTCGTCCTCGGCGAGGACCGCGACGCCGTTGCGGTGGTCTGCGAGCTTGTAGCCGCCATCCCCGGCGCGCGCGGCATCTATGCCGGCCGGCTGCGCAATGCAGGCCAGGTCGAAGCGCTGGCCGCCAATCTCATTGCCATAAACCGGCGATACAAGACCCATGCCGGCATCGCGGTCTCAGGCATCTCGTGAGCCCGCGATACACCCTGCACATCGTCAGCGGGAAAGGCGGCACCGGCAAAACCACCATCGCTGGAGCACTCGCCTGCGCCCTCGCGACCAGCGGTCGAAGGATCCTGCTCTGTGAGGTGGAGGGTCGAAACGGCATCTCGGAGCTGTTCGACGTATCCCCGCTGACAGGTGCGGAGGAGCGCCGGATCAGCCGCACTCCCGCGGGTGGTGTGGTGCACGGTCTGTCCATCGACGCCGAGGACGCTCTGATCGAATACCTCGACACCTTCTATCACCTCAGCATTGCGGGCAAAGCGCTTGACCGCTTCGGGGCCGTTGACTTCGCCACGTCGATCGCGCCTGGGCTGCGCGACGTGCTGCTCACCGGCAAGGTGTACGAGGCGGTGCGGAGGAAGATCAAGAACAAGCCCAACGCGTACGACGCCGTCGTCCTGGACGCTCCACCGACCGGCCGGATCGCCCACTTCCTCAACGTGCACGCCGCAGTGGCGGGGTTGGCGAAGGTTGGACCGATCCGCAACCAGGCCGACTCGATCATGCGGCTGCTGCGATCCGCTACCACGGTGGTACATCTGGTCACCCTGCTCGAGGACATGCCGGTGACCGAGACCGAGGAAGCCGCCGCAGCTCTACGGCCCACGCAGATCCGGATCGGCACTGTGATCGAAAACATGGTGACGCCCACCCCCCTCGACGATCGCCAACTGCAAGCAGCCGCTACCGGCTCGATTAGCCTCAAGGTCCCAGGCTTGACGATCAAGCAGAACCAGGCCCTGGCATCGGAGTTTGGGCTCGAGGCTGCGCGTACGCTGCAAGAACAGCAGCGCCATGATCGACTGACGACACTCGGCCTACCTCTGGTTCAGATTGCTTTCGATCATGGCGGCATCGACGAGGGTGCGATCCTAGCGATCGCCGAGCAGCTGACCGATCAGATGAGCTTGGAGGCCGCGTGACAAGCGGCTATCCCTCCAAGGCCTTTCAGCCGCCAACCCACGCCGGCGTGGCCGTGCCCTTTCTCGACATCGACAAGATCATTGGCGATCGCGAGATCAAGATCATTATCTGCTGCGGCTCCGGCGGGGTAGGCAAAACCACCACGTCTGCCGCCATCGCGTTGCGCGCCGCAGAGGCGGGCCGCAAAGTCGTGGTCTTGACCATCGACCCGGCCCGTCGGCTAGCCCAATCCCTGGGGGTCGGGGAGCTGGACAACACCCCGCGGCCGGTACCCATGATCGACACTGCGGCCGGCGGCAGCCTGGACGCAATGATGCTCGACATGAAAAACACCTTCGACGATGTGGTGATCGCGCACTCCACACCCGAAAAGGCCGAAGCGATCTTGCAGAACCAGTTCTATGTCGCGCTGTCGTCAGAGTTCTCCGGGACTCAGGAATACATGGCCATGGAGAAACTGGGCCAGCTGCACAGCGAGGCTGAGGCCAACGGCACCTGGGATCTCATCGTGGTCGACACTCCTCCAGCACGTTCGGCGCTGGACTTCCTCGATGCCCCCGAGCACCTGAGCTCATTGCTCGATGGGAGGTTCCTGCGCCTATTGCTGCCACCGGCACGCGGCCCGCTGCGTTTGATGAGTGCCGGCTTCTCCATGATGTCGGCGGTGATCACCAGGATCCTCGGCTCCCAGATCATCAACGACGTGAAGACCTTCGTTCGGGCGTTCGAGGCACTCTTCGGTGGGTTCCGGCAGCGAGCGACGGCAACCTTCCAGCTGTTGTCCTCACGGCACAGCACATTCCTGGTCGTCGCCACACCGCAGCATGACGCGTTGCGTGAGGCGGCCTACTTCGTGGACCGGCTTTCTGAGGAAGACATGCCCATCTCGGGCATGGTGATCAACCGGGTGCACACGAGCGCTTTGGCCATCTCGCCGGAACGGGCACTGTCCCTTGCCGAGGACCTCGCCGGCGCCTCCACCCCACTAGAGGTGGAGGCACTGCGACGTCACGCCAATCTGATGCGGCTGATCGCAACCGAAAGCCACCAGATGGAGCGCTTCGCCTCGGCTCGTCCGGGCATTGCCCAGACCCGGGTTCAGTCCTTGCCGACTGACGTCACCGACTTGGTGACGCTCCGCCGTGTCGGCGCACTTCTTGCCGATAAGGACTGAGCACCGGATGCCGCCGGCTGAGCGGACGGCTGCTGGTTGCCGTTGCCAACGAGGATGGACCTCCACGAGGTGACATCACTGCGTTGGCGAAGCAGCAGCCGCCGCTCGCGTTCGGTCATGCCGCCCCAGACCCCCCATTCGATCCGGTTGTCCAGAGCTTCGGCCAGGCATTCGAAGCGCACCGGGCACCCCGAACACACCAGTCGTGCTCTCTTTTGGTCGGACGCCTCCGGAAACAGGGCATCTTGCATCCCCCGACATTTGGCGCGCATGGTCCAGTCTTCACGTTGCACTGCAGGCACGCTGCATCTCCCCTTCGTGAACTTCGCCGTGCCGGGCTTTTCCCCGGCCCGTGTGGCACGGCGCATGACACGCTACGCACGGCGTCTTCGGAATCGCCAGATCCGTGTCCCGATGTTTGCCGTTTTGTGACATTTCGGTGCTTGACAATTCAACCAAACCTGCCCTCAGGTCAAGATTTGGTATCACTACGTGACTGAGTGTGGTGTTCGGCTCCCTTAGTCTTGTACGCGTGCCGTTTACGCCGAAGCGCATGGGGAGCCTCGCGTACTCGCTGGTTATGTTCCTCGTCGTCAGTGTCCTTGCGGGTGTTTTGGTCGCAGGGTTGTTCATCCCGTTCGCGGGTATGGCGGGGGTCACCAGCAACGCGGCGGCCACCGAGCTGGAGAGCCTGCCTGCCGAGCTAGCCACGCCTGCGCCGTCAACCCGGAGCAAGGTGCTGATGGGCAACGGCAAGACTCTGGCGTACTTCTACGACGAGAACCGCATCCCGGTGAAGCTCAAGGACATCACCCCGATCATGCGGCAGGCGCAGCTGGCCATCGAGGATCACCGCTACTACGAACACGGCGCCTTGGACTTCAAGGGCACGATGCGGGCACTGGTCCGCAACTCCGCCGCCGGTGGGACGACACAAGGTGGCTCGTCGGTCACCCAGCAGTACGTCAAGATGGTGCAGATCGAGTCGTGCCAGGCCAAGGGCGACAGCGAGTGCGTGCGCGAAGCACAGGCGCCGACCGTTGAGCGTAAGATTCGCGAGCTTCGCTATGCGATCGCGATGGAAAAGAAGTTCACCAAGGATCAGATTCTCGAGCGCTACCTCAACATTGCCTACTACGGCGAGGGCGCGTACGGCGTTGAGGCCGCGGCCCGACACTACTTCTCCAGCAAGGCCAACAAGCTCACGTTGGCACAGGCAGCGATGCTGGCCGGACTGGTACAGAACCCGGATGCCAACAATCCGGTGCGCAACCCCAGTGCTGCACTCGACCGTCGCGATGTCGTACTCAATCGGATGGCCGAGCTCAAGTTGATCTCAGTCGAGCAGGCGCGGCAAGCGAAGAAGGTCGGCTTTGACCAAGACAATGTCAAGAAGACCCGAAACGGTTGCGTCGGCACCCGATACCCGTTCCTCTGCGATTACGTGCGGCGCACGCTGCTCAAGACGCCCAGCCTGGGTAAGACCATCGAAGATCGCGAGAACATGATCAATCGGGGCGGCCTGATCATCCAGACCGCCATCGATCCCAAGACCCAAGATCTGGCGCAGAAGAAAGTGAGCTCGGTGGTCGGGCCCAGGGACCCGATCATCTCGACCATGAACATGATTCAGCCGGGCACCGGTTTGATCATCGCAATGGCGCAGAGCAGGCCGGTAATGGGCAGCGATGCGAAGAAGGGTCAGACATATTGGAACCTGGCTGCCGATCCGGCCATGGGCGGAATCCAGGGCTATCAAGCGGGCTCGACCTTCAAGGTGTTCACGCTTGCTGCAGCCCTGGAAAAGGGCATCCCGATCAGCAAGAAGTTCCACGCCAAGTCGCCCTTCAACTTCACGGGTCGGCGATACCAGTCCTGTAATGGCCGGGAGCGCATCTGGGATCACTGGGTCGTCAAGAACTCGGTCGGCCATAGCAAGACCATCGGGATGATGGAGGCGGCCCAGTGGTCGGTCAACACCTACTTCATCCAGCTTGAGCTGGCCACCGGTATGTGTCGTGTCACCAAGATGGCCGAACGGGCCGGCGTCAAGGTTGGAGCACGCATCGGACAGCCGCCGCTGGACATCGTCAAGTGGTATCAGAACAAGCCGTCGTTCACTCTCGGCACCGTCGAGGTGAGCCCGCTGTCGATGGCGGAGGCGTACGCAACGTTCGCGGCTCGCGGCATCCATTGCGATCCGATCATCGTCTCCAAGATCACGGCTCGGGACGGCAAGGACCTTGCCGTGCCGGACGCCAACTGCCGGCGGGTGGTCGACAAGGACGTCGCCGACGGTGTCAACAAGGTGCTGAAATCGGTTGTCGACAAGGGCACGGGCAAGCGCGCCAAGATTTATGACGGCCGCGATATCGCCGGGAAGACTGGAACGATCAACAGCAACGAGGCCGTGTGGTTCGCCGGCTACACGCCAGAAATCGCCGGAGTTGCGATGATCTCTGTCGATAACACCAAGAAACCGTTCGTCAAGCGCGGCAAGGGTTACTACCGTCGCTCAGGCGTGAAGGGATATCGGGTGCCGTCGACCGGGGTTTACCTGGAGGGCTCGGGTAGCGGCGACGCCGGCATGAAGATCTGGAAGCCGGTCATGCTGAAGTACTTCCAGCAGATCCCGAGGACAGGATTCTCCCAGCCCCCCCGAAAGATTCAGGTTGGCAAGCAGGTGCGGGTGCCCAGTCTTAGAGGCCTGAGTATTTCCGCAGCGACCAGGAAGCTGGAACGGAGCGGCTTCACCGTCGAGAAGCGATTCACCTACAGCGATACGGTGCCCAAGTACGGCTTCATGGGCTGGACACCGGGCCCGGGTTCGACGATTTCGGAGTTCGGCACGGTGTACGGGCTCTACTCGAAGGGTCGTGACCCCGCCGTAGTCGCCCAGGAGAAGGCGGACGCGAAGAAGAAGGCGAAGCAAAAGAAGCAGAAGCCGCACCCATTGCCGCCTCAATTCCCCCCGCTCCCACCCGGCCGCCCCCGCTAGCTCCCGACTTGTCAGCGTCTCAGCGGGCTATAGCACTTTGAGACGCTGACATATCGGTGATTGGGGAGTTCAACCAGACAGCTGACGCCTGACTTCGGCCGCAACCAGACTGCCGTCGGCCCGGCCCTTGGTCTGCCGCGTTACCTGAGCCATCACCTTCCCCATGGCCTTCATGCCGAGCTCGGCGGCACCTGTCGAGGCGATGGCCTCGGTGACTATCGCGGAGATCTCGGATGGGGTCAGCTGCTGCGGGAGGTAGTCAGCCAGCACCTCTGACTCGGCATGCTCCTTGTTGGCGAGCTCGGTGCGGCCGGCGTTGGAATACGCCTCTTCGGCCTCGCGGCGCTTCTTGGCCTCGCGGATAACGACATCGAGCACCTGCTGATCGGACAGTTCGATTGCCTTCGAACCCGCGACCTCGGCTTCGGTGATCGCCGTGAGCACCATTCGGATCGTGCCGGATCTGAGCTTGTCGCGGTCTTTGATGGCATTCGTCAGATCGGAACGGAGGCGCTCCTTGAGGGTGCTCGCTGGCTCGGACATGGGATCAAGTGTGGCAGCAGGTCCCGCTTGTAACCTTGGTGTTTATGTCTGGGAACCGTGGCATCGCGTCCGGGATCGTGAAGGGGCTGGCAGGCGTCGGGGCGATTGGCGTCGGCAGCCTGGCGTACGCCGCTCTGTACGAGGTCAATGCCTTCCGGCTGCGTCGGGTGACGGTACCGGTCTTGCCAATCGGGGGACGGGACATTCGCGTCTTGCATGTGTCTGATCTGCACATGACGCCCGCCGCGCGTGCCCGGCAGCGCTGGCTGTCCACGCTCGGGGCACTTGAGCCGGATCTGGTGATCAACACTGGGGACAACCTCGCACATCACGAGGCGGTGCCGTTGGTGCTGGCCAGCTTTGGCCGGCTGCTTGATCATCCTGGCGTCTACGTCTGGGGCGCGAATGACTACTATCCGCCGATGTGGAAGAACCCGCTGCGCTATTTCAAGGGCCCGAGTCGGAGTGATCGGCGTCCGGAGCGCACCCTGCCGTGGCAGGATCTCGGCCGCGGGTTCAAGGAGGCGGGATGGATCGATCTCACCCATACCCGGGCTTCATTGCAGATCAAGGGCGTGCGGCTGGGATTCCGAGGTACCGACGACGCTCATATTGATCAAGATCGTTACGCCGATGTCGCCGGGCCCATTGACCGGGACGATATCGACGTCGCCATTGGCGTGACGCACGCGCCCTACCGTCGAGTGCTCGACGCGATGGCGTACGACGGGCACGATCTGATCATCGCCGGGCATACTCATGGCGGCCAGGTGTGCGTACCCTTCTACGGCGCGCTGGTCACCAACTGCGACCTGGACACCCGCCGCGCAAAGGGCCTGTCGCAGCACAGCGCGAGCGGTCGAACGTCTTGGCTCAACGTCTCAGCGGGTGTCGGGACATCCCCGTACGCCCCGATCCGCTTCGCGTGCCCACCTGAGGCGACTCTGCTGACCTTGACCAGCGTTAGTGGTGCGACTTTTGCCGCGTAGTTCGCGGCATATTCCGCCCCGCTAGCGCGGAAATCGAAGCGAGCGGCATCGAAGCGATGGGCTAGACTCTGCGAGGCTCGGTGCGGTACGGGGTGTGGCGCAGCTTGGTAGCGCGCTTCGTTCGGGACGAAGAGGTCGCAGGTTCAAATCCTGTCACCCCGACACTAGAAGGCCTGGTCAGATATATATTCGGATTCTGGACCGAGCCATTGAGCTGCAAATACAGCAGCAAAAGTACAGCAGCACGTCAGTGGAAGATGTCTCCAAGTCGCCGCAGCGCGTCACGTGTGGCCGCCGAGCTGGCATTGGCGTAGATCTCCATCGTGACCGCCTGGTCGGCATGCCGAAGGACTCGCATGATCACGCGCGGATGCACATCGAGGTCAACGAGCAGCGTGGCACACGTGTGGCGGGCATCATGAACAGTGATCGGGCGCACCCCCGCGGCCTCGCACCGCGCGGTGAACTTCCTGTTGAGAGTCCGGGGATCGACGGGAGTGCCATGACACCACCTGATGACAGCACTCCCCGAGCGCGCAGCACCGTGCCGTGCCGCGAAGCGCCCGACGGAG
>DASVEX010000067.1:0-11691 GCA_036380335.1 Propionibacteriaceae bacterium
GGAGCGCCCAGCGCGCCTTGACGTCCTCTCGACAACAAATATTGCTTCTTTCCGAATAATCGTTGAGATTTCCGTTACCTGGTTGTTATGTTCTAAACGTTGTCTGGCCGACTTCGGGGGTCCAGTCAAAGACAGGAACTAGATCAGACAAACACGGTGCGCTGTCCGGGGAGCCTTCCTGTGCTTTCCGGACGGCACGTCGGGTCGAGGCCCGATGCGTGCCAGCGCCGGTAGGGGATGAGGGAGCTGTACGGGGAGCAGCAAACCGAACGCGAGGGGTTTCCAGACGTCAGCGCTGGGCCTGAGCCTGCTCAGAGTAAGGGCTGGCTCTGGCATGGATTCGCGGCGCTCGTTGTCGCCGCTCTGGGCCTGGTCGTCGCGGCGGCGGTAGGTCTGACGACAGATGCCCAGACAACTCACGACCTCTCGGCGGTTCCTGATACGTCCGTGGCGGTTTCGCCTTCACGAGTGGACGGTGCTTCCATTCACACCACGCGGGTTCCAGGGACGGACAAGCAGTCGAAGAGTCAAGACACAGCTCTCGCCGCATTCGGCCGACGGGAGTCGTCGACCACCAGTCGGTCGTCCAGAAGCGGTGCGATTCGGGCCGCGATTGTCCAGGAGCAGGCTGCTCAGCGTGACGAACTGCTGGCCAAGACCGCTGACGAGATCAGCCGCGTAGCGGAAGACGCCAGTAGCGACGCTCGGCAACAGCAGCTCAAAGCCGCCGATCGAGCAAGCCGCGAGGCAGCAGCCCAAATCGCGGCCGAGAACCTCCGGCGCGCGACGGCTGCTCGCGTAGCCGCCGAGAACAAGCGACAGACTGCGGAAAACCAGCCGAACAAACCGGATTCGGGTTCCTCGACGAGCTCAAACAGCGGCGGCAGCGGCTCTGGTAGCGGTGGGTCGAACGGGTCTGGTGGCAACGGTTCCGGCGATTCCAGTGGTTCCAGTGGCGGCGGGGCAGTCTTGCCGGTGCCGAGCGGTGTCATCGGTGCTCACTTCGGCGAGTACGGCATGTGGTCGCGCTACCACACGGGACTCGACTTTCGGGCGTCGTACGGTACGCCGATCCGCGCCGTCAAGTCCGGGGTCGTGCTCTATGCCGGCAACTCCGGCAATTGGGCAGGCAACCACGTCGCCATCAAGCATGCGGATGGCAAGACGACCATGTATTCGCACATGTCATCTATGTCGGCGCGCGCCGGCCAGACGGTGCAGGCCGGCGACGTCATTGGCCGCGTCGGCGAGACCGGCCGAGCGTTCGGAGCTCACCTACATTTCGAGCTCTATCCGGCTGGCGTCAAGTACGGCGATGTCTATAAAGCGATCAATCCGCAACCCTGGCTGGCCGCCAACGGAGTGACCACGCACTAGTTATTGAGAGCTGCTTGCGTCGGGCGCGCGATTCCCGACGCTCGCAGCTGTTGGCTCCGCCTCGACCCCTAGCGACATTCGTCACAACGCGCCGAAAGACACGCCGAAGTTGTCGGGATCGACTTGCATCCCGTTACGTATCCGTTATTGTTTCGGAAGCGTCCACCGTTTGAAGTCAAAACGCGGGCCTCCAGCGGCAGCCAATCATTCTGTACTGCGGCAGAGGCAGGACTCGGGGAACCTGTCGTCGTACCAGGAGTTGGAGTGCCAAGCTCGTCGTCGACGCGCACACGCGCGCGTCCTGTCCTGATCGAGGACATCAAAGCAGACAAGAAGAGTTGGCTGCGCCATGGCATGGCAGCGCTGGCCGTTTCGCTTTTAGGGCTCGGCGTTGCCGGATCAGTGGCTCTTACTGGGGCCGCTCAGCACACCACACTCACGGCAACCGTCTCGACGAACGACCTCCCGACAAATACCAGCCGCGGAGCCGAGCGCAGCAGACTTGATCCGGCGATCGTCAAGAGCCTTGCTGACCAGCGCGCGGAGCTATTGAGCAAGATCGAGTCACAGGTAACTGCGGCATCCATGGACAAGTCGGCGGCGGCTCGCGCGAGGGCGCTCGAGGTCGTGTCCGACGCGACGCGTAAACAGGCCGTACTGCTCGCCCGCGGCAACAGTGCGCCAACCAATCGACTTCCATCAGCTCAAGACGCGAACACGTCCAGGGGCTGCCTCCCGATCACCAGCGGCTACAGCATTGCTGCCCGCTTTGGTCAGGTCGGCCCGTGGGCGCGCTACCACACCGGTTTGGACTTTTCCTCCCCTGTCGGCACACCGCTGCACGCTCCTGCAGCGGGCGTCGTCACCAACGCCGGAATCGGCCCGGCCAGCGGGTGGGCTGGCAACTATGTCGCCATCAAGTACCCGAATGGCACCCACACCTTGATGGCTCACATGTCGACCGTCTCGGTGAGCGTCGGCCAGACGGTATCGGCCTGCCAGTTGGTCGGCGCCGTCGGCATGACTGGCAGGAGCTTCGGGCCGCACGTCCACTTCGAGGTCTATCCAGCTGGGGTCACACCAGGCGACATCTACAGCGCAGTCAATCCAGTTCCCTGGCTGAGCGCCCACGGCCTGAAGCCGTAGCCAGCTCCGCCACGCGAGTATCCGGGTCACGCTCGAGCGGCAGCGGCCGCACTGCGCTCTGTCGAATCGGTTAGAGCTTCTCCAGCGGCGCATGTCGTACGGAAAGCCGCTTGAGCCCGAGGGATCCGAAGTCCACATCGGCCATCGGCTTGTCCTGCTCACCGGAAGTCGCGACCACCGTGCCCATCCCGAACGTCGTATGCAGCACCCGGTCCCCAGCGACCAGCGATGGGATCTCACGGATCCGCGGCTTCGAGCCGTACCCAACCCTGTTTCGCCATTCCTGGTTGGCCGTGGTCGCAGAGGTGTTTCGCCAGCTGGTGACGGCAGCCTCGGTTCGCCGCCAGTCGATCAGCTGGCTCGGCAGCTCGTTGAGGAACCGGCTTGGCGGATTGTGCTGTGGGGAGCCCCAAGCCGATCTGGTGATGGCGCGGGAGATGTAGAGCCGCTTGCGCGCCCGGGTGATACCGACGTACGCGAGCCGCCGCTCCTCAGCGAGCTCGTCGCCGGTACGCTCGGCGATCGCTCGCTGATGAGGAAAGACGCCGTCTTCGCAACCGGTGAGGAAGACTGTGTCGAACTCCAGGCCTTTCGCCGTGTGCAGCGTCATCAAGGTGACAACGCCGGTGTCAGCTCGGTCCGGAGCATCGGGAATCTGGTCGGAATCGGCGACCAGCGCCACTCGCTCCAGAAAGGCACCCAACGACGGATCAGGCTGTGCAGCCCCCGCCGCAAGGTCAGCTTCAGGATCGAGTGCTACTGCCAGCTCACCTTCCGGATCCGTCGGGCCGTCGGCCTCATCGGCGAGCCCAAGATCGTCCAGCTCATCCTCAGGAAGGGTCAGCGTGGCGACGCCGCTGACGAACTCACGCGCGACCGTGATCAGCTCTCTGAGGTTTTCGAGTCGGGTTTCGTCTTGAGGGTCAGTTGAGTCATGCAGCTCCGCGAGGTAGCCCGATCTGTCGAGCACGCTTGTCAAGATGGCGTCAGCCGGCACCTCTGCGGCAACCATTGCCTCGTGGTGGTCCAGGAACTTTGCGAACGCCTTGAGCTGGTTGGCCGAGCGAGTAGCCAGACCAGGAATGTCATCGACTCGGCGCAACGCATCACCAAAGCTGATTGACTCCCGAGTCGCCAAGTCGGCGACCGCGGCCTCAGCCCGATCACCGATTCCTCGTTTCGGAACGTTCAGGATCCGCCGCAGCGAAACATCGTCCGTTCTGTTGGCGATAGCCCGCAGGTAGGCGATGGCGTCACGCACCTCGCGCCGCTCGTAGAACCGCACCCCGCCGACCACCTTGTATGGCATGCCGGCTCGGATGAAGGTTTCTTCGAAGGCTCGGGATTGAGCGTTGGTCCGATAGAACACCGCCGCATCGCCGTATCGGTGAGCGCCGGTCTCGTTGAGCCTCCTGATCTCGGCGGCGACAAACTGCGCCTCGTCATGCTCGGTGTCAGCGACGTACCCAACCAGCAACTCGCCATCGCCCGCGTCGGACCACAGGCTCTTCGGCTTTCGGTTTTCGTTGCGCGTGATGACGGCGTTAGCAACGTTCAAGATCGTCTGCGTCGATCGATAGTTCTGCTCGAGCAAGATCACCTTCGCGCCAGGAAAGTCGGACTCGAAGTCATTGATGTTGCGAATGGTCGCGCCCCGGAAGGCGTAGATCGACTGATCGGAGTCCCCCACCACCATAAGCTCCGGCGGGTCGATCGCTACGACATCGGGATCAGGCTGTGCATCGGCCGCGCAAAGCTCCCGGATCAGCACGTACTGGGCATGGTCGGTGTCTTGGTATTCGTCGACCAAGACATGCCGGAAGCGTCGCCGATACTGCTCCCGAAGGTCGGGGAACGCCTGCAGCAAATGGACCGTCGTCATGATCAAATCATCAAAATCCAGCGCATTTGCCGCGATCAGCCGCCGCTGATATTCCCGGTACGCCTCGGCGTAGCTCTCCTCCAGCGGCGAGCTGGCTCTGGAGGCGGCCGACTCATGATCGACCAGCTCATTCTTGCAATGCGATACCCAGTTCATGATCGCCCGCACCGGGAACCGCTTCGGATCAAGATCAAGATCGTGAGCCACCAGCTGCATCAGCCGCTTGGAGTCGGCATCGTCGTAGATCGAGAACGTCCGAGACATGTTGAATCGGCCGATTTCGGCTCGCAGGATGCGGACACAGGCAGAGTGGAACGTGGAGACCCACATCAACTTGGCGCGGTTTCCGACCAGATCCATGACCCGGCCGCGCATCTCAGCTGCGGCCTTGTTGGTGAAGGTTATGGCGAGAATCGAGCCCGGATGCACGCGCCGTTGGGTGACCAGGTAGCAGATGCGCCGGGTGAGCACTCGAGTCTTGCCCGAGCCTGCTCCGGCCACGACAAGGACCGGGCGACCCTCGTGCAGCACGGCCTCTCGCTGTGGGGGATTCAGGCCCTCGAGCAGTCGTTCGGTGGTTAGCCGGGTCGGCGTGGCCTGCGTCGCACTCGTCATAACCCAGCCCACCTTAGTGGGGTGCTGCGACATGTGGGCCGAGCCCAAATTCTCAGAATCGCCCCCGAGCGGACGTCTGGCCCACCAGCTTGAGCGCGAAATCAATGAGTCGCCCTCCGCTTGGGGGCGATTCTGAGAAACGGTCACGTCAACTTGCCTTGAAGCACCGGAAGGTCGGGCTCATCCTTGCCAGGCGCGACGTCTTCGGAACCGCATGCGCATTGTCGCTCTGCGACTCAGGACAGAGAGCATCGCGACTCGCCGCAACTCCGCGATTCACGCGTAAATTGGTGGCTATGGCGCTGCCAACCATCTCCCTTGGTAAGTTGCTCAAGCGCATTGTGCAGGCGGTGCTCGCAGTCCAGGGAGTCACGCTGCTGGCTCTGGTCATCGTCGACTATCGGCGCAAGAAACTTCGCAAGCCGGCCACCTTTCCCCGATTGCCGCCCCGATCGGTGACAGCCGGAAGCTCAGAAGTGACGGTCTACACCTACGGTGAAGATCTTTATAGCGACATGCTGAACGCTATCGGCCAGGCCAAGTCGCGAATCTTCTTCGAAAGTTTCATCTGGAAGGGCGACGCCATTGGTCAGGCGTTCAAAGACGCGCTCATCGATGCTGCCAATCGAGGCGTCAAGGTCTATGTCGTGTTCGACGAATTCGCCAATCTCGTTGTCCCGCGCCCGTTCTTTGTCTTCCCCAAGAACATCGCCGTACGCCGGCATCCGCTGATCGCGTCCGGCTTCCGCTTCCCGCGGAATACCGGTCGTGATCATCGCAAGTTGCTGGTTGTCGACGACCTCGTCGCTTTCCTCGGTGGCTACAACATCGGCAGTCTCTACGCCACCGACTGGCGTGATACCCACGCCCGGCTTACCGGTGACATCGTGTGGGACGTTCAAAACGCATTCATCGATTACTGGAATCTGTGGGCGGGGCGCCGCCGAGCTGCCTTGCCCGACTTCGGCAGCCCAACCTGGCAGGCCGATATCCGGATCCACCGCAACATGCCGCGAACCATGGTCTATCCGATCCGCGGCATGTATCTGGATGCCATCGACCGCGCGTCCCACCACATTTACCTGACGCACGCTTACTTCATCCCCGACACAGATGTGCTATCCGCCCTGATTCGAGCCGCACGCCGCGGCGTCGACGTACGGATCATCATTCCGGCGGAATCCAACCACATCGTCGCTGACTGGCTGTCCCGCGGCTTCTACAGCCACCTGCTCCGTAACGGCATACGCCTGCTGCTCTATCAGGGCGCCATGGTCCACGCGAAGACGGCAACCATCGACGGACAGTGGTCGACGATCGGTACGGCGAACATCGACCGACTGAGCCTGCTCGGCAACTACGAGATCAATATGGAGGTCTTCAACACCGACGTGGCCAGGCAAATGGAGGAGATCTTCACGATCGACTCCACCAACACGGTTGAGCTCACCCTGAACGACTGGCAGAGAAGGCAGGCGATGGTGAAATTCTCCGAGACCGTTCTGATCCCGCTTCGCCCCCTGCTCTAGCTCTCCCTCTCGGGTCAGGCATTAGCCGATTCGAGTGCGACCTCGGTCCGTGCTACTGCCGCTCTGCGCCTCGCGCGTAAGGCGGCAACATAAAAGGCCCCCGCGGTAGCCAGCAAGATCGCAAGATAGCTCGGGATACGCGCAGAGTTCGAGACGTCAAGCACGCCGAAGAGCACGCGCGTATTCGTCAACACGATCAGGCCGCCGACCGCCACGCCCAAGAGGTGAGCCGGCGCAACTTTCACCAGCAGAGCGGCCAGCGGTGCGGCAATCAGGCCGCCGACGAGCAGCGCAAGCGCGTACCCCCAATTGATCCCCGCAACACCGATGCCGAGAAGAAAGCCCAGGCTGGCAGCGGCACTAACCGCAAACTCGGCGGTGTCAACAGACCCGATGACCTTGCGAGGCTCGAGCCGTCCGCCGCTGAGGAGTGCCGGCGTAGCCACCGGCCCCCAGCCACCGCCGCCGGTGGCATCCACGAAGCCGGCGAACAGACCGAGGGGGGCGAGGAACTTGAGTGTGAGTCGCTTCGTCAGCTGCGGCCGGATGCCAATGACGAAACGGACAATGATGTAGATCCCGAGCAGCGCCAAGATCACCGACATGATTGGTTTTGCCCAGTCGGTCGACAGCGCTGATAACACCGTTGCACCGAGGAACGCACCCACGGCACCGGGGCCGGCGATTCTGGCGACAACTGGCCAATCCACGTTCCGCAGGCGCCAGTGCGACACGCCGGACGCGAGATTCGTGCCGAGCTCGCTGAAGTGCACCGAGGCCGAGGCCGCAACCGGCGTGAGACCCGCTAATACCAGCAGAGTTGATGACGTCACGCCGTAGCCCATGCCGAGGCTGCCATCAACCAGCTGGGCCACGAAGCCTACGATCGCGAGAACAACAAGTTTTCTCACAGTGACGTCCTCAGAGGTTTACTACAGAATCCCTAGGGATTAGCGAGAACCCTATCGTGAACGTCCAGTCAGCCCGCAGTCTGCATCTCAGAACTCGGATGTGACAGCTGAGCAGTCAGCTCCAGGCGGAGGGATTGGCGACCAGCGCCGCGACCGGCTTGGGCATCTCACCCGAAACCACATGGGCCAACGTGACGCCCTCCAGAATTGCCCGCTCGGAGGCCCGCAATGCGATCCAGACCTCTTGCAAGGCGGCCGCCGAGCCAACGTAAGCGAGATTTTCCGGTCGGCTGCCGCGTACGTTGGCTAGCTCTCCGTCGAGGGCCCGGATCACGTCCGCGATGCTTATTGCCTCAGCTGGCCGCGCGAGTCGGTAGCCGCCTTCGGGGCCACGCTGACTGCGCAATAGACCGGTACGACGCAGCTCGCCGAGGATGGCCTCAAGGTACTTGTTGGGAAGCCGTTGAGCTTCGGACAGCTGCTCCACCGTGCGCGGCGCGTTGGCTGCGGCGAGCTCGGACATCGCCCGCAGCGCATAGTCCACTCGAGCCGAGAGTCTCATCTGCGCGAACCCTTCATAGCACGGTAACTTGCGGTCACGATCTCACCCCACGACCGACCTTACTGCCACAGCACGGCCACTACAGCATTGGCGATGGTGAGGCCGACGATGAGGCCCCAGAGTCCGCGCGGGATCGTGGCGAACTTCCGGTTCTTGGCTACCAGGACGACGATCACGGCCATCAGGAGCAGCTTGATCGCTATCTTGACGTAGTTCAGCTGGTCTGCCTCGAGCTCCTCCACGGTCACTAGTGCCAGGCCGGTGAGAAGGAGAGTGAACGACCCGTTCAGCATCGACGCGTTGACCTCCGGCTCCTTGGCCCTCACCTGGACCAGCAGTCCGCCGAGCAAGGCGGCGAAGCCGATCAGGTGGAACAGCACCAACAGGTGCTGCGCGATCTGCACGACCCGACACTAGTTTGATTTGGCTCTGCTCGCGTGGCGCCCGGAAGCTGGTGGCGTCGTCACTCTTCGCGAAACGAGCTAAGGCACAGCTATGAGGCAGGCAGGACGTTTCGCTCATCGCTCCTCCGAACGCCAGCGGGCGCCTACCGACGCTCGCAGAGCGGTTCGATCGAAGTCCTCAGACGAGCCGGCGGTCGGTTGCCCAGCGGGTCAATTGGTGACGGTTGGAAAGCTGGAGCTTACGCAGCACGCTGCTTACGTGGGTCTCGACAGTCTTGATCGAGATGAACAGCTCCTTGGCCACTTCCTTGTACGCGTAGCCGCGCGCGATCAGCCGCAGCACCTCCCGCTCCCGCTGCGAGAGTCGGTCTAGATCTTCGTCGACCGTCGCCAGATCTATCGATCCCGAGAAGGCATCAAGCACGAACCCCGCCAGTCGCGGCGAGAAGACCGCATCGCCCTCAGCGACTCGGCGGATCGCGTCGATAAGTTCGCTGCCGCTGATCGACTTCGTGACGTAACCGCGGGCGCCGGCCCGGATCACGCCGATGACATCCTCCGCCGCGTCGGAGACAGAGAGAGCGAGGAATTTCTGTTCAGGATTCTTCTCGTGCACCTTGCGGATGACCTCGATCCCTCCCCCGCCAGGCAGGTGCACATCAAGCAGCACCACATCCGGCTGGGTTTGCAAGATCACGACGATCGCTCGGTCGGCATCGGCGGCCTCGCCGACAACGGCGACTGAACGGCCGATCTCGGCCTTGACACCAGTGCGGAACATGGCGTGATCATCGACGATGACCACCCGGTACGGCCCGCGCGGCGCGGCCGGCTGTTGTGACGTCGGTTGCGAGGTCGGCTGTCTTGTGGTCTCAGTCATCTCTTGATCTCCAGTCGTACTTCAGTGCCGTCGTCCGCTTCCGAACGAATCGTTGCAGAGCCGCCGTGCCGCGCCATGCGGTCGATAATGCTCCCTTTGACGCCCATCCGATCTTCGGCGACCGTCTCGACGTCGAATCCCTTTCCGCGATCCCGGACAAAGACCTCGACAGAATCCTCATCCACTTCGGCATAGACATCGATCTTGTCGGCCCCGGAATGCTTGGCTGCATTGACCATCGCTTCCCGGGCGGCGCGTACCAAAGCCTGAATCGCGTCGGAAGTATCGCAATCGCCGACTGTCACCAGCTCGACCGGCACGCCGCGCTCGTCCTCGACTTCCGCAGCGGCGGCCGTCAGCGCGGCCTTCAGCGTCGCTTCCGGCAACTCGTCGTCATACAGCCAGTTACGCAGCTCTCGCTCTTGGCGACGGGCCAGCTGCTGCACGGCCTTTGGGTCGTCGGCTTGGCGCTGGATCATGGCCAGAGTCTGCAACACCGAATCGTGCAGATGGGCCGCCATATCCGCACGAGCGTCTGCCCGAACCCGCTCAGCCCTGGCCTGGTTGAGGGCAGTACGAGAGCGGTGCAGCCACGGTGCCAGGACAATGGCGAGGCCGGCCAAGGCGAGCATCGTCATCGCCATGACTTCCGGCAATTGCGAGATCTGGCCCCGCTGGGCGAGCACGATACCAAATGCCGCGCCAACGAGCCCGAGGCCGACGATCACCCGGACCAGCGACGGCCAGCCACCGCGAGCGACGAAGGGTGCCAGCCACGCCCGGCCACCGGCCTCCTCACGCCAACGCTTCTGCTGTGCCGTGTCGGCCTGGCGCCATACCAGTGCGGCACCGGCGCAGGCAAAGGCGACCGGCCAGAACAGCTGCGAACTGACGCCGAGCCCGGTGTTCTGCATGATCCACAGCAGGCCGACGCCGAGGGCGATCAGGGCTAGCAGCATGCCCCAGTCGACGCGACGTTTCGGCTTGGTTTGGTCCCGCATGCCAGCACGGCTGGCAGATTCGAGACCAGGCGCCTTGACCGTCGACTCCGGCGGCAGGAGCAGCCACAACGCGCCGTACGCGATGACTCCGATGAATTGGAATGTCGCCAATGCGACGAAGGCAATCCTGACTGCCAGTAACGGCCAGCCCAGATGCCTAGCCAGTCCCGTACAGACACCACCGAGCCAGGCGCCCTCGGATACCCGGGTCGCTCGCGGCCGCTCCTCGGAGGCCTCCTCGTCAGACTCGGACTCGCTGCTCGACGCTGCCGCCGACAGCGCAGCCGCAGGAGCGGATTCCGCGCTGACAACGGGCGATTCCGAAGCGCCGCGGGAAGTGTGGGTCTGCTGCGTTTGCCCAGTCTCAGAGTCGTGAATGTCAGGCTCGAGATGGCTCGAGTCCGTGGCCGTCATGATCTCCCTACCTTCACACGCGTCTGGGCTTACGACTAGCAGGGTGGTCCCCGACTTCTCCCTTAGCCAAATGGACTTGGACGTTGCCACGGCGGGAACGGTTCCATAGTCGCGCGAACAGCCGGGAGCATTTGGGGGTGGTCCCTGATAGTTCGAGGGTAGCCCGCTGGGCAGGATGGAGCGCATGAGCTCAATCTGGACGATCCGTCGCAGCGCGACTGACGCGAAGCTCGCAGGCCTCTGCGGCGGTGTCGCCCAGCACTGGAGAGTCGATCCGCTACTGGTCCGCGTCGGATGGGTCTTGTTGGCGCTGAGTGGTGGAGTTGGCCTTGTCCTGTATCTCGCGGGATGGCTTTTGATACCGCTCGAGGGCAAGGACAAGGCACCCGTCGAGGACCTGTTCGGTGAATCGGTACGACGCTGGCCACGGGAGCTCTGGATCACGTTCGTCGTCATCGCCAGCCTTGCGATGTCCATGATCTTCGGCTGGCTCAGCCCTTTCACGATCGGACCCGCCATCGTGATCGCGGTGATCTGGTATTTCGGCTTCTATAAGGGCCGCCACGACAAGCGGTCCGTGACACGGCCGAGCTCGCCAGCAGAGTCCCTTCCAGCTGCGCCACAGTCCACGGCTCCGCAGTTCGTGGAGTATTCCGGACCGCCAACGCCTTTCACCCAAGCTGCGCAGGCATGGCAACGCCGGATCGAGGAACACACCCGTCAAGTCACCGCTGCCGCGACAACGCCTCCAGCACCACCGACTCCAGCACCATCGGTTCGCGCTCCGGCGGGTGCCGAACCGCCGACGGAATGGCCCAGTCCCCCACAGCCAAACCTGTCACACACTCCGACCGAGCCGCAGGCCACCGAGCACACCGCCTTCCTGGCTGAACCTGATCCGGTTGGCCTGTACGTCGAATCCCCCCGCGCCGCGCCGATCAAGCTGTCTGACACTCGCTCAGCCCGGCGA
>DASVEX010000068.1:0-12731 GCA_036380335.1 Propionibacteriaceae bacterium
CTCACCATCACTGGAAACCTCGAGTACGGATCCGTTCCGGCGCAGCACATGCGGCCCGTCGGCGGAGAGCGTCGCTACCGAGGTCTCGCCGATGATGCGCACTCTGCGACCGATCGCCCGGACGGAGATGCGTTCCACGCCTCCGGTGTTGATTGGCTTCGCCCGAACTGGCTCCTCATCGGCCGACTCCTGCTTTGGCGCTCCGGAGCTGTAGCCGGCCTGGGGCTGATCGGTGACGGCGGCCCAGGGATCTGAGTCTGCTGTCGCGCCCGATAGCTGCTCATTGGTTGGTTCAGAGGGCGAATCTTCTGATGTCGTCTGTGAACCCTTCAAGGCGTCAATGCGGCGGGCCGCTTCAGCGGCATCAATGCGTCCTGCAGCAAGATCTTCAAGAATCGGGGTCATGTCTGGAGTGGTCATACCAGCGAATGTAAACCGAATCTTTACAGAAACGAAGTTTTGCTTTCCATTCTCAGGGCTGGCTGGGGCTCATCCCTGACCGAGAGTGGTCCTCGAGTACACCTGTTCTCAACCAAATCTGCATGCAGCATACAACTAGTTATATAGTTGTCGAATGCAAGTTTCGACGGAGGCGCCACCTGTGACGCGAACGACATCTGTTGAGTCGCTGATGCACGCATTGTTAGGCATTTCCCGCCTCATGCGCCAGCGAGGTCAAGGCGAGACTCTCGATACCGGGTCGTTTTGGCTACTGAAGGCCCTTGCCACGTCCGGACCGCTACGCGTCACTGATCTGGCTGCCTGCGCCAACCTGGATGCTTCGACCGTTTCCCGCCATGTTGCTCAGCTGGATAGCGCTGGCCTGATCGAGCGGACGCCAGATCCGGTGGACGGTCGCGCCCAGCGCGTGAAGTTGAGCCCTCCAGGAGCCCAGAAAATCGAAGCAGCGCTGCGCTCTCGGCGAGCCCTCCTCGAGAAGTGCCTCGAGTCATGGGAGGCCCGCGATCTCGAGGAACTTGACCGGCTACTGACCCGCTTCGCCGCCGACATCGAGGCTCTCAACCAGAACATGGAGAAAGCATGACCAGGGCCCACCCGCGTCGCGCCCTACTCGAGGACGAGTCCACGACTGGATCGGCTACGAGCGTGACGGCAGCCGAGTCGCCGGTGACGTCAACGTCCGGACCACCGAGCATCGCACCCGGCCCTAGCGGTGACTATCTGAGTCATCGCCAGATTCTGGTGGTACTGGGCGGGTTGATGGCCGGCATGTTCCTTGCCGCATTGGACCAGAGCATCGTCGGTGTCGCTCTGCCGCGCATCACCTCCGAGTTGGGCGGCCTCGACAAGTTGTCGTGGGTGGTCACGGCGTACCTGCTGACCTCGACTGCCTCCACGCCCCTCTGGGGCAAGATCTCCGACATACGTGGGCGGCGACCCATGTTCCAGGCAGCCATCGTTGTCTTTCTCATCGGCTCGTTGATCTGCGGCTTCTCCCCTGAGATCGCCGACTTCCTCAACGTCTCGGGAATCAATGTGATGATCGCCGGCCGTGCCGTTCAGGGCCTCGGTGGTGGCGGCCTGATGTCTCTTGCTCTGGCCGTCATCGGTGACGTGATCCCGCCCCGTGAGCGAGGCAAGTACCAGGGAATGTTCGCCGCCGTCTTCGGTGTCTCCTCGGTAGCCGGCCCGCTGCTGGGCGGCTGGTTCACCGACCACCTCGGCTGGGAATGGATTTTCTTCATCAACATCCCGATCGGAGTTGCCGCGCTGATCGTCACCTCCTTGGCACTCAAGCTGCATCACGTGCGCCGCCCCGCCACGGTCGACTACCTAGGCGCAGCGACCATCGTCGGTGCGGTGACCAGCCTGATTCTCTATCTCAGCTGGGCGGGTCCGACCGAGGGCTGGGTCTCCACGACAGGCATTGGACTACTCGTCGCCACGGTGGTACTCAGCGCACTGTTTGTTCTTGTCGAGTTCAAAGCCAAGGAGCCGATCCTTCCGCCGGAACTCTTCAAGCATTGGACCTTCACCTCGAACATCATCTTCGCGATGATCATGGGCATCGGCATGTTCGGCGGCCTGATCTTCCTGCCGATCTACCTGCAGGCAGTGAGGGGTTTCAGCGCGACTCATTCGGGCCTCGCCATGTTGCCCCTGGTCGTCGGCATCTTTACGACCTCGATTGGCGGCGGTCAGATCATGGCGCGCACCGGGCGCTACAAATGGATGCCCATCACCGGCGCAGCCGTCGTGGGCGCGGCGCTCCTCGCGTTCTCCAGACTCGAGGTAGATACGCCGTACTACGTCATCGCCTTGATCATGTACGCGTTCGGCTCGGGCTTGGGTTTTACCATGCAGGTTGTCGTGACGGCAGTGCAAAACAGCGTCGATCGACGGCACATGGGCGTGGCGACCGCTTCTGTGACCTTCTTCCGCTCCATGGGCGGCGCTATCGGTACGGCGTTGCTCGGTTCCATCTTGAACATCCGGCTCAGTCATCACCTCAACGACATCGTCGGCGCGGCGCAGGGTCGTGGACCGACCGGACCCATCGAGACCAACGATGTGACGGCTATCAGAGCTCTGCCAGAGCCGATCAAGAGTTGGGTGCTCGAGGCATTCACCCGAGCCATGGACGATGTGTTCCTCGTGGCAGTGCCGTTCATGGTCGTTGGCCTTGTCATTGCCGTTACCATGCGCGAAAAGCCGCTTAAGGGCCGCAGTCAGCATTCCGATTCTGCAACGGCCGGCGCGTCGCAGGACTCTGAACTCGCCTCAATGGCACGTTGAGGCCGATTATGAGAACCTCACCCGCGGATGGCACATTTGTTACTCAGGCGATGCGCCAACCGTGTTCACCTCGGACATAGGGATGTTGATGCCAACCAGGAGTACGCACAGGCTGTCCTTGGCCGCTGGGGCGGTCTTGCTGGCAACCACCCTGGCCGCATGCGGAGGCACTCCGACTGCTCCAGGTGGGACTGGCCCACAGCCGCCCGCCGCGTCCGCTCCTACCGAGACCTCGCCGGCACCGACGCCGACGACAGACCCCGTCACGTTCAAGCCCAACGTCAAGAATGGCGCGACCGGTGTCAAGGTCGACACCGTGGTCACCGTCGCGGCAACCGCGGGCACCTTGACCAAGGTGAAGTTGAGCTACACCAACAAGGACCGACAGGGTCGTACGCAGCACGGCGTGGTCTCCGGGACGATGAGCAAAGACCGTACGAAGTGGACCGCGAACGCGCGACTTGATCCTGCGACGGCGTACAAACTGACCTCCGCGGGCAAGAACACCGTCAACGAAGCTCAGAGCGTCGCGACCAGCTTCCGCACCCAGAACCTGGCTTTGTCTCGGCAGACCTATCCGCAGATCTATCCGCTCAAAGGCAGCCATGTCGGCGTCGGCATGCCAGTGGTTCTGACTTTCGATGTGCCGGTCATGAACAAGAAGGAGTTCGAGAAAAACCTGCACGTCAAGTCCTCGCCAGCTCAGCTGGGCACGTGGCATTGGTACTCCAGCAGAGAGGTGCGCTACCGGCCCAAGAAGTACTGGAAGCCGGGCACCAAGGTCGCCGTGACCGCCAACCTCAACGGCCTCAACGCTGGCAACGGCATCTACGGGCAGAACTCGACCCAGACGAACTTCACTGTCGGTCGGTCGCTGGTCACCAAGATCAATTTGTCCTCCGATGTTGCGAGGGTGTATCGCAACGGCAAGCTCGTCCGCACCATCTATGTCAGCGGTGGCAAGCCTGGTTGGCAGACCCGCAGTGGCGTCAAGCTGATCATGGATAAGAACTACGTCCACCGGATGACCAATACGATGATCGGCGCTCGCGAGCACTACAGCCTGAGGGTGCGATACGCGATGCGGATTACCTCGTCGGGTGAGTTCCTGCATGCCGCACCGTGGAATGCCGGGAACTTCGGCCGTCGCAACGCCAGTCACGGATGCACCGGAATGAGCACGGGGAACGCAGCCTGGTTGTTCAACCGAGTCTTGATCGGCGATCCCGTCATCACCACTGGCAGCAGCCGCGGCATGGAGCCCGGCAACGGTTACGGCGACTGGAACCTGTCGTACGCCACGTACAAGAAGGGGTCCGCGCTCTAGGACTTGCTGGCTCGGGCGGTTCGCGGAAGGTGCGGCCGATGCAAGGGCAGCGCCGGCGGGTGTGTCCTTCCTAATGGTGGCTCCGACCCACCTGCCAGTGAGACAACGAACGACTTGGTGAAGGCGAGCAGCGGTACGGCCAATAGCGCTCCCACAATCCCTGCGGTAATGATGCCGATCGCGATTGCGAGCAACACGGCCAACGGGTGCAACTTCACGGCGCGTCCCAGCAGGAAGGGCTGTAGTACGTGTCCCTCGATCTGCATCACCAAGATCACGCCGCCAAGCATGATCAACGCTTGGGGCCAGCCAAGAGCGACCAGTGCGACCAGGACGGCAACGGAGCCCGAGACAAGCGCACCGACGATGGGGACGAACGCACCGAGGAAGACCAGTGCCGCCAGTGCTGGGGCCACCGGTACGCCGAGGATGAGCGCGACGATGAGCACGCCAAGGCTGTCGGTCAGCGCCACCAGAATTGTCGCCCGGACATACGACGCGAGTGACCGCCAGCCCCGCAGCGCCGCTTGATCCACGCGATCCCGTGAAGCCCGCGGAATGAAGTTCAGCAGGAAACTGAAAATGCCGCGGCCGTCAAAGATGAAATAGAAAAGCGAGAAGAGAGCGAGGGCGAGACCGGCGAAAAAGTGCCCGACTGAGGCCCCGAATTCGGCCGCATAAGTCGCTATTGTGCTGCCGCTTGCTTTTAAGAAATCCGTGACTTTGGTAACCCAGGTCGAAGAATCGAGCCAGGTCGCGTTCAGATGCAATGGGCCATTGCGCAGCCAGTTGGTCAGCGGGCCATTGCTGAGCCAGTCACTCAGCTTGTTGAAGCCACTCACCACGTTTGTCGACAGCTCTGGGCCCTGCCCGGCGATCTGTCCGCCGATCACGATCAGAACGCCGACAATCGAGGCGACTGCACCCAGTACGGTAATCGCCGTCGCCGCTGCCTTCGGCAAACCCCATTTCCGGAGCATTCTGGCCACTGGCAACATCAGTGCGGTCAGCAAGATTGCGACCGCCACCGGAATCAACACCTCGGAGAGGTATCGCGCCAACCAAACGATGCCCCACAGCAAAGCGGCCACCAAGATCGCTCGCCACGACCATGCGGCGGCAACCTGCAGGCCGCGAGGCACGAGGGCGGTCACCTCGGCTGCGCTGTTGGCGGCGATGGCCGGGTCGGCTGGCGGCGCATCCTCGGTAGCTCGCGAGTCCGTGTGATCATCAAGAGTTGACGTGGCTGGGAGCACCGGGATGGTGCGGCGGGTTTCACTGGCGGAGTGCCGTGACCCGTTCCGAGCCGATGATGCCATTGGGCGCCTCCCGCGTTTGCTCTCAAGGCCCTTAACCCTAGTCGCCCTGGCAGACTGTGCCGGTGGGCAGGCTGGGGGCCGCGCGGACCTGGATTGGCGCGCGAAGTTCGCTCCCGCGTGAGGTTTACGTGCTCGGCCTGGTGGCGTTCTGCGTCGCTGTGGGCTTCGGGGTCCTCGTCCCGGTGCTGCCGGTTTTCGCCCGAAGTTTCGGGGTCGGAAATACCGAAGTCGGAGCCGTCATCTCGGCATTCGCACTCATGCGCCTGATCTCGAGCCCCTTCTGCGGTTGGCTGATCAAGATCTTCAGCGAGCGGATCATCATGGCTACGGGCATTTTTATTGTGGCCATCTCGAGTGGCTTGGCCGGGATCTCCCGCAGCTATCTGCAGCTGCTCGCCCTCCGGGGAGTCGGGGGCATCGGCTCGGCGATGTTTACCGTATCCGCCTTCACCCTGTTGCTGACCTCGGTGGAGGCCGGCGTACGCGGTCGGGCGGCCGGGTTCTTCCAAGCCGGCTTTCTGATCGGGGGAATCACGGGGCCTGCCGTAGGTGGAGTGTTAGCCGCGATCTCGCTGACAGCACCGTTCTTCTTCTACGCAGGAACGCTGGTGGTTGCCGGGACGGTCGGTCTGGTGCTGCTGCGTCGCCGCAGCGCAGAGCCAACGGAGACCGCCGAGTCTGTCGTCTCGTTTCGTGCCGTCGTAAGCGATGCCCGCTATCAGGCTGCCTGCGTCACCAACCTCGCACAGGGCTGGACGTCATTTGGCGTCCGGTCCTCCCTGGTGCCTGTACTCGTCGTGGAGCTGTTGCACCGGCCAGCCTCGTGGACCGGCATCGCGTTCGCGTGCGCCGCCGTCGTGCAGACCATCGCCGTCGGACCAGCTGGTCGATTTACCGACACAGTGGGCCGCCGCCCTGCGATGATTCTCGGTGGCACCGTCGCGGCGGTATCAATCATGGCGGTCCCGTTCGCACCAAACATCTGGTTGTTGATCGTGGTGCTCTGCCTGTACGGCGTCGCGTCGGCTTTCTTGGGCACCGCACCTGCTGCAGCCGTCGGCGATGTGGCGGGAAGTCGAAGTGGCACCGCGGTCGCGGTCTTTTCAATGTGCTCCGATATCGGGGCGATCATCGGGCCGCTCGTGGCGGGTCTGCTCGCAGACACGTTGTCCTACGCGGCCGCATTCGGTGCCGGAGCGGTTCTGATGCTCGTCGCAGCCGCACTGTCGTGGCGAATGCCTCGAGATCAGCGGCTGTCGCCGAAAAACGGGCGGTCTCGAGGCGGTCCATCGAAGGGGGAGATGCATGAGTCCACGGCCACTGAGTGAGCTGGTCAGCCCAGACTGGGCAGTGGCGCTGCAGCCAGTCGCTACGACGATCACAGCGATGGGGGCTTTTTTGCGCGCCGAGGTAGCGGCAGGCCGGCAGTATCTGCCCGCTGGGGAGAATGTGCTGCGAGCTTTCAGCCGACCGCTCAGCCAGGTGAAGATCTTGATCGTCGGGCAAGATCCCTACCCAACACCCGGCCACCCGGTAGGCCTGTCATTCTCTGTCGCATCGCACGTGCGGCCCATCCCGCGATCCCTGCAGAACATCTATACCGAACTGCACGCAGATCTTGGCATCAAGCCGGCGGCCAGCGGCGATCTGACGCCGTGGTTCGCCCAAGGTGTGCTGCTGCTCAATCGCGTGCTGACCGTACAACCGGGACGTTCGGGATCACATCGGGGCAAGGGCTGGGAGCAGGTCACCCAGCGGGCCATCGAGGCTCTTGTCAGTCGCGGCGGACCGCTGGTCGCCATCTTGTGGGGGCGCGACGCGCAGTCACTCATTCCCATGCTCGGCTCGGTCCCCCACGTGGCGAGCGCTCATCCCTCGCCGCTGTCGGCCTCTGCCGGTTTCTTCGGATCACGTCCCTTCAGCCGCGCCAACGATCTCTTGATCCGAGCTGGCGGTGAGCCGGTCGACTGGGTGCTTGAATCGAAGCTCTCGTAGTGCAATCGCGAGAGTTTTTTAAGCGGGAGCCGCACGATTAGACTGCCGAGGCCTCTATAGTCGCGAACATCGTCTGAGATCCGCGCCGACAGCATGACTGCGGATCGGCGTAGACCATCGCTTGGGGGACTCGGGCTCGTGAACCGCATGATCGGCGTTGCGCTGTCATCGGTTCTCGTCGCAAGCCTTATCGCAGTCGGCGCCTCGCAGGTGGTCAGCCGAGGAGTCACAGCCAAACCGTCGACCGACCTTGCCGCGAACCCAATCACGATCAGTGGCATCGTCGGCACCGAAAAGGGAGCCTATTTCGCAGATCCCGCGGTCAAGCAGCGGCTGGCCGCCCTCGGTCTGACCGTCAATGTCGATACTGCGGGGTCGCGCCAGATGGCGACTGCCAAGAACCTCAAGGACTACGACTTCGCGTTCCCATCGTCCGCCCCGGTCGCCGACAAAATTCTTCGCGCCAACAAGCCGATCTCTACCAACGCGCCGTTCTACTCACCGATTGCGATCGCCACCTTCCAACCGATAGTGCAGGTGTTGAGCTTGGTCAACGTCACCAAGCCGAATGTCGGCGGCTATCAGTCTTTCGATGTCGGCGCCTACCTGGAGCTGACGAAAAAGGGCACGCGGTGGGACCAACTGCCGCGCAACGCCAGCTATCCCGCAAAAAAAGCCGTACTTGTCTCCACGAACGATGTGCGCAGCTCGAGCGCCGCGGCGATGTATCTCGCGATCGGCAGCTATGTCGCTAACGGCAACAAGCCGGTCAGCAACGAGGCGGAAATCAGTAAAGTGATGCCGGCCATCGGACAGCTGTTCCTCGGCCAGGGCTATTCCGAGTCTTGGAGCGAGTCATCGTTCGAGGATTATCTCGCGCTCGGCATCGGCAAGACTCCGATGTTGCTGACCTATGAGTCGCAGTTCCTGGAGTATCAGCTGCGCAAGGACGGCTCCCTTGGGCCGGACATGGTCTTGATGTATCCGGTGCCCGAAGTGCAGTCCAAGCACATCGTGATCAATCTGACTCCGGGTGGGGCGCGGCTTGGTGAGGCGCTGCAGAACGACCCCGAACTCCAGCGGCTTGCCGCCAAGCACGGCTTCCGCACGATCAATCCCGCTGTGTTCACCGACGTCACCAGCGGGTCTGGCCCGACACCGCCTGTGCTGTTGGCGCAGGTGATCGATCCACCGCGGTACGAAATCCTGGAATCCATGATCAACCATCTGGCGAAGCTCTACTGAGGAGTGACGAGAATTTGAAGTCTGTTGAGCCATGGCGGCCCCTGGCGGTCGCCCTCGGCCTGACCCTTGTTGCGTCAGCTGGTGTTGCCTGCTCGGCCGGGTCCGGTCAGCAGGATCGGGGCTCGCACAGTCCATCGCCCACCACGACCAGTTCGCGGGCGGCAGCACCGCCTGTCCAACCCCTGGACAAAACGGTCACCCTGCGGATCCTCGGCAGCAATGACCTCAAGGACATGGAGGAGGTGGTGGCCGAGGCCTCACGCGCGACCAACGTCAAGGTCGAGATCAGCTACGTCGGATCGCCGGTCGGAGCGCAGATGGTCGCCGCCGGCCAGACCGACGGCAAATTCGACGCCTTGTGGTTTGCCTCCAATGCGTACTTGCCGCTCCAGCCGGGCGCGATCGACAAAGTGGCGACCTCGACCAAGATCATGACCTCACCAGTCTCCTTCGGGTTGGACAGCGACGTCGCGAAGCGCCTCGGCTGGGACGACAAGTCGCCCACCTGGGCAGAGATCGCCCGCGCGGCCAGTGCAAAGAAGTTCACCTTCGGAATGAGTGACCCCAGCGTCTCCAACGCCGCGTTCAGTTCGCTGGCCAACATCGCCGCCGCCCTCTCCGGGGGTGGCGAGGTCCTGAAGACCTCCGAGGTCGACGCGGTCGCTCCACAGCTGCGCCGCTTCTTCGCTGCTCAGAAGATGACGGCGGAATCGGCAAGTGACCTCGCCGACAAGTTCCTCGCCCAAGCCGGGAAGCCGGGCAATCCGGACGGGATCGTCAACTACGAATCCAAATTGATCGCACTCAACGCCTCCGGCAAACTAGCCAAGCCGTTGACCGTCGTGATCCCGACCGACGGGGTGATCTCAGCCGACTTCCCATTCGCCCTGCTCAACGGGGCGAATCCTGACATCAAGTCGGCGTACGCGGTGTTGCTCGACTGGTTGCGCTCGCCGGCCGGTCAACAGATGATCATGGACAAGACGAACCGGCGGCCGGCCGCTCCGGGAGTGAAGCCCGACCCGAAATTCGGCGATCGGGTGCTGGTCGAGCTGCCGTTCCCCGGTCAGCGGGCCGTCCTCGACCGGTTGTTGACGTCCTACCTCAACTCGATCCGCCGGGCCACCCAGTCGATCTACGTGCTCGACCTGTCCGGCTCGATGAAGGGAGAGCGCATTCAGGCGCTGCGCCGGGCGTTGATCTCGTTGGCCGGTGGTACCCGGTCGATCAGCTCCAGTGGGTACGCGGTCTTCCGCCAGCGCGAGCGAGTCACCATCATCGGCTACTCCAGCCGGGTCCGTTCACCGAAAGTGTTCACGATCTCGGCCAAGAACCCGAATAAGGACTTGGCTCAGATCCGCGCGGCGGCCCGCAAACTCGACACCGACAACGGCAACACGGCAACCTTCTCGGCCCTGCGCGAGGCATACCGGCTCGCGGATCGGCAGATCGCCTCGAACCCGGGAGCATTGACGTCGGTAGTGCTGATGACCGACGGTGAGACCAACCGGGGCATCAAGTTCGGTGACTTCAGTGCGTTCTACCGCAAGCTTCCGCAGACCACCCAGACGGTGCCGACGTTCGCCGTGAAGGTGGGGCCGGCCGACGCCAAGGCGCTCGGCCAGCTTGCGGGCCGCACTGGCGGCCGAGTATTCACGGCGACGGGTACCCGACTGACTAAGCCGTTCCGCGAGATCCGGGCCTATCAGTAAGTGGAGGCGACGATGGTGGACTACCTGGGATCGACGATCAATGTGGTCGCTTCGAGCCTCGGGCTAGCCACGGTCGTCATCTGCGTGCTAGCTGGTGCCGGCCTGTGGATCTGGCCAGCCGTCATCGTCGCGTACGCGATAGGCGCCGCGGGCAGCTACCTGGTGTTACGGCGATCCGGCAAGATCGCACCGCCAACCTCGACCACGAAGCCTCGCCGCGCCGCCTCCTGACGCCCTCCTCGATCTTTTAGGTCAGGCGAGTGCGCGATCGAGGTCGGCGATCAGATCCTCGATGTCTTCGATGCCGACACTCAGCCGAATGAGATCGCCAGGAACTTCAAGCTGAGTGCCTGCCACGGATGCGTGAGTCATGGTGTGCGGATGCTCGATCAAGGACTCCACGCCGCCGAGCGACTCCCCCAAGATGATCACTGACGTGCCTTCGCAGACCTGCAACGCCGCTGGCTCACCACCCGCCACGCGGAAACTGATCATGCCGCCATAGCGACGCATCTGCCGCTTGGCCAGATCATGACCCTGATGGGCGTCCAGGCCCGGAAAATACACCTCGGCGACCCGCGCATGATCATTCAGAAAGGCCGCCACCTGCTCGGCGTTGTCGCAATGCCGATCCATTCGCACGGCCAACGTCCGCAAGCCGCGCAGCACGAGCCAGCAGTCAAATGGGCTGGCCACTCCACCGATCGCATTCTGATGGAACCTCAACTGCTCGGCCAACTCGTCGTCATTGACCACGAGCGCCCCGCCGACGATGTCAGAGTGCCCGCCGCAGTACTTCGTGGTGGAGTGCACGACGACGTCTGCACCTAGCTCCAGCGGCTGCTGAAGATACGGCGTGGCAAACGTGTTGTCGACGATCACGAGTGCGTCTGCGGCATGCGCCAGATCGACGATGGCGGCGATGTCAGCGATGTTGAGCAGTGGATTGGTGGGCGTCTCGATCCAGACTGCCGTGGTCTCCCCTGGCGTAATCGCCGACGCAACCGAGTCGAGGTTGGAAAGATGGGCCGGATCGGCCGCAACCCCCCAGCGCTGGTGAACTCGGGCAAACAGCCGATAGGTGCCGCCGTATGCGTCGTCGGGGACCACGAAATGACTCCCGGGTGAAGCAATCGTGCGGAGCAAGGTGTCCTCCGCTGCCAAGCCGCTGGCAAACGCCAACCCGTGCTTGCCTCCCTCGAGAGCCGCCATGCACTCTTCGAGCGCGGTACGTGTCGGGTTTGAGGAACGCGAGTACTCGTGGCCGCCGCGCGCTTCGCCGACCTTGTCCTGGATGAAGGTCGAGGTGGCGTAGATCGGTGGGACCACCGAGCCGACGGCAGAATCCGGATCCTGTCCGGCGTGGATGGCGCGGGTCGAGAAGCCTTGGGTGACGGTCACAACAGGCCAGCGTACGCCCGGGTGCGCGGCCATGTCGGAGCGACAATGGATGCATTTCGACGCTCAGGGCGCTAGTGGAACATGTAGAGGCTGAGTCAGCGTTGCGTAAGTGCAGACACCGTTTGGAACGGCGTCGCAGGAAGGCAGACTGAATCACATGTTGTTCTCACGGACGAAGACCGCGCTTGTCGAGCCCGATCAGGCACTCGGCGGCCGTAGCACCGCTGTCCTGGTCAACCCCACCTTCCACGACATCTTTGGCATTCCGGTGCAGAAGGTGCCGGAGGGATCTGAGGTTGCCTACTTCGCTCTGGGTTGCTTCTGGGGAGCCGAAAAGCTGTTCTGGAACACGCCGGGAGTCACCAACACCGCCGTCGGCTATGCGGGCGGCTTCACCCCGAACCCCACGTACCAGGAGGTCTGCAGCACTCGTACCGGGCACACCGAGATCGTGAAGGTGAGCTACGACCCGGCCAAGATCAGTTACGAGAAGCTGCTCAAGATCTTTTTTGAGAACCATGACCCCACCCAAGGGATGCGCCAAGGTAACGACGTCGGCACCCCGTATCGATCGTCGATTCTCACGACCTCGCCTGAACAGCTGGAAACCGCCCAGCGAGTACGGGATCAGTTCCAGGCCGAATTCAATCGGGCGGGTTACGGCCGGATCACCACCGAGATCGCCCCAGCCGGCGACTTCTACTACGCCGAGGACTACCACCAGCAATACCTGGAGAAGAACCCCTTCGGTTACTGCCCGGTGCACGCCACCGGAGTGACCTGCAACTGACTCACCGTTGCCGCGCGCGGGTAAGCCCATAGAGCGCGCGGAACGGCAAGAGTCGAATCATGGCCGCCATGACCTTGGCGTCGCGACCAACGACCTGGCGCGGCGGAGGGTGGTCGCTCCGCAATGCCTCCACAATGACTTTGGCGGGCACGGACGGATCGGCCCCCGATGTCGCGCCTCGCTGT
>DASVEX010000069.1:0-3749 GCA_036380335.1 Propionibacteriaceae bacterium
GTCAGCGAAGCCGACGTCATTGTGTGTGATCGACTGGCTCCGCTGGCCGCATTGCAGCACGCGCGGCCGGAGGCGTTGATCATCGAAGTAGCCAAGATTCCGCGCGGCGCTTCGACGTCTCAGGAGCGGATCAACGAGATCCTGATCGAGCACGCCTCGGCCGGCAAGACAGTGGTCCGGCTCAAGGGCGGCGATCCTTTCGTCTTCGGCAGAGGCGGCGAGGAGTGGCAGGCCTGTGCGGCGGCGGGCGTCCCTGTCACCGTCATCCCGGGCGTTTCTTCGGCCATCGCGGGCCCAGCGCTGGCGGGTGTGCCGTTGACCCATCGTGAGCTGACTCAGGGCTTTACCGTGATCTCTGGCCACGCAGCACCGGGAGATCCCGGCTCGACCCTCGATTGGGAGGCACTAGCCAGGGCCAACACGACCTTGGTGATCATGATGGGTGTTGCCACCCTGCCGGCCATCACCGCAGAGTTGATCAAGCGCGGACTTCCCCCGGAGACCCCTGCCATGACCGTCGCGGACGCCGCCATGTCAAGCCAGCAGTCCGTACGCGGCACGCTGGCCGATATCGCGATACGCACCGAAAAGAACGGCATCAAACCGCCTGCGATCACCGTCATCGGTGCCGTTGCCGGCTTCGCCTTGACTACGCCCGAGAATTAGAGTTGATCAGGCCCCGATCTGCCCCTGAACCAGTTCCGGCTCAGATGAAAGCCGTGGAGTTGATCTCGCGCATTCTGCCGTTGCAGCTGGCTGGGAACCCTTTGGTCATCCTCACCGATCGCACTCTGGTACACCGCTTTCACGGCTTGCGAAATGTCAGGATCATCAACGTCCAACTTGTCCAAGGCATGAGCGAGAGTGGCGCCGTCGGCAATCGCATGCAGCCCGTAGACCGAGCCCACGGCCTCGCCAGGGTCAGCAGTCTTGTGGGAGAAAACAGTGGTGGCGAGAAGCTCAGGCTGGATGTTGGCGGCATCGCTCATGATCGCCTTCTGCAGGCTCGACACGGCACCCATGTACTGCGCGTAGGAGTCGACCCCGAAGGACTGCCAGGTCGGCAGCAGCGCTCCAAGATCACTGCCCACGTAGCCACGCACCATCAGCTGAGCCGATGCCCGGGCACCCTCGAGTTCGACCTTCGCGGCAACGACCGGAAGCGTCAGAGCGCCGCTCACCTTGATGTCGGACACCACAACAAGCGCCCGCAGGGCAACACCAAATCGATAGCTGTGCTCACCGCTCACGACGTCTTTCCACCGAGCTGCACCAAACATCAGCGCGTCGTGCTGAACGCTTCCCTCCACATTCCCGACAGGGAAGCCAAGGTCCGCTGCGGCGCTGACACTGAGGCTGTAATTCTCCTGCGTCCAGTTGTTTAGCGCATCGGCCGACGGCGCAACCGGAGTCGGCTGACTCGCGGCCATACCGGCGGCGGCGTGCACCCCTTCGACCGACATATTGACCGGAGTCATCTTGGGCATGGGGAAAGTCAAGCATTGCGCTGGGTAGCCTCGCGACTGTGGCTGGTGAGCTACTAGGCGAAGCGCACAGGCGGAGGAGGCGGTGGGCGACTGATCATGGTTCGAGCCTGCTAAGCCGCCACGCAGAGTTGCTGCGGGAGAGCGATGCTCGACCCAGTGGCCCGATGTCGATATGGAAGATCACGTCCGGTGCCGCACCGAGTGCATAGACGAGCAGAGCGCGGGCAACCAGCGGCGTCACCACGACAACGTTCCGACCATCGGGCCACGGATGATCATCGAGCAGTCGGCCCACACGATTGATCAACTTCGCGAGACTCTCCCCACCATGAGGCGCGGCACTCGGATTGTGCAGCCAGGCTTCGAGGCCGGCGGCGTCCTCGCTGGCAACATCGATCAGGGCCTTGCCGGTCCACGCCCCGAAATCGCACTCGTGGAGCTCAGCAACGGGTTCCGCGCCAGGGCCTAGGCGTACGGCAGTCGCCTCACAGGCCTCTTCCGGCCCCCGCAGCCAGGATGCGACCCGACCGCTCAGCCGCTTGATCTCAGTAGGGACCAATGGGCCCGAGCCGCCGAAAACCAGTGCCCGGGTTGCCGGCGTTGCGGCGTGGGCGATCACGAGCAGCCGCTGCACCATCAGCTGCGAGACCGCCTGTCATCGCTCGCCTGACTGATTTGCCAGGCGACGGTTAGACCAACCAAACGGGACACGAACAGCGCAACGTAACCGAGGCCGGCGAGTTGCTCGATCATGACCACTGAGCGTGATTGTGCGGTGATCGGCACGACATCCGACAAGCCGGTGCTGGACAAGTTGGTGAAGCTCAGAAACAGCAGCTCCATCCAGGTACGTGGTTGATCAGGATCGACGGCAGCGATAAAGGATCCCGGTTGAAGCAGCTGGACGAGCTCGAACACGTACGCGAACCCCCACGCAACCAGGGTGAACGTTGCGCCGACGGCGTACAGCTCATCGGTGGTGACGGTGCGATCGGCCAGCATGTACACCATCAGGCTGCCCGCGGCCCAGAAGTAGAAGAGTGCGTGCAGCACCGACGAGGCGGCGTCCATCGCGGGGACGGGATAAATCTCATCGACGATGGAGAGTCCCGACGCGGCAACGGCCAGAGTGACCGCTATCCAGGTGGGCCCCGGAGAGTCACGCGTTGCCCAGATCGCAAGCGCCAGCACGAGTGCGCCAAAGATCTCGAAGAGAACGGCTCCCACGCCACCTGTCTCGATGAAGGGGTAAAGGAGCACGCCAAGCAACTGCACAACGAGCAAGATCGCGGACGGGTGTCTGGCAACTTGTCCGACGACACCTTGGGTGGGCATGCCCTTCATCGACACGCCGGCCTGATGCGGTGTGGAGCTCGCTTCCTCCGCGCCGTTCTCCATGCGCGCACGATACCCAGACCTGCCGGTGAATTAGCGGACGGAAGGGCTGGGAACGACTGACAAGCCGGCCTCGCGACGATACAGTGCAAAGGTTCGCGGAGGACCTGGAAGTTCGGTGAGAATCCGGCACGGTCGCGCCACTGTGTGAGTTGCACTGCATGTGGGTTGTACTGCACTGCTCGAGTCAGACCCAACCTCCGACGAGCTCCGTCAACGCGGGTCGCAGAAACCCGGAGGAGGAATCAATGTCTGAAGCCACCCATGCCAGACCCGTCGCGGTTGCGACGCCCCCGTTCTCTCCCAGCCAAGTGCTGCCGTGGCTGATCTTCGCGGCAGTGCTCTTCCTCGTCGCGTTGTACTTCGTCTCTGCTGAGCAGGGTGCGACCTCAATCTTCTCCGGCACCGCCGTCCACGAGTGGGTCCACGACGGGCGCCACCTGCTCGGCTTCCCCTGCCACTGAGCCGCGCGATGACTTCAGCACGCAATTTCCTGGTCAGAGGTCTGCTCGCAGGCGTCGTTGCAGGCCTGGTGGCCTTTGGTGTCGCGTACGTGGTGGGCGAACCGTCGGTCAATGCCTCGATTGCAATCGAGGAGTCTGCCGGATCGGGTCATGATCACGCGGATGAAACCACCCCGAGTGATGAGCCCGCTGCCACTGAAGTGCCTCGCTCCCTTCAGGCGACCGCCGGCCTGTTGACCGGGACCATGATCGCCGGTGTCACCCTCGGCGGCCTGGTCGGAGTGATCAGCGCGCTCGCACTCGGTCGCCTCGGTCGTTTTGGCGTACGTGGTGTCAGCCTTTCGATCGCCTCGATGGGCTTCGTGAGCGTCACGCTGATGCCTTTCCTCGCCTATCCGCCCAA
>DASVEX010000070.1:0-6775 GCA_036380335.1 Propionibacteriaceae bacterium
GGCAAAGGACAGGTAGCCGCCGCGGTCGAGGCACGCTTTGGCGAAATGATCATCTCCCGAAAAGCAATGCATCACGATCCGGTTCGGCGGACCCTCGGCGTCGATCACCTTCACGATGTCGTCGTGGGCGTCGCGATCGTGAATGACCAGAGTCTTGTCGTAGGCCTTGGCCATGGCGATATGCGCGGCAAAGGCCTCTCTTTGGATCGCCTGCCCGGCGGCATCGCGGGTCCGGTAATAGTCCAAACCCGTCTCCCCCACGGCTCTGACTCGCCGGTGCTGCGCCAGACCTTCCACCAGCTCCAGCCCAGGGACCAGCTCAGGACCCATTCGCGCTGCGTCATTTGGGTGTATCGCCACTCCCGCGATCACCGAAGGCCAGCGCTCCGCGGCCGCTACCGCCCAGCGCCACCCATCGGGGTCGCAGCCGATCTGCACGATTCTGGTGACGCCGACCTCGGAGGCCAGCCGGATGGCCTCATCGGGCTCGAGGCCAGAGTGTGCCTGCGTCGAATCGAGATGGCAGTGCGAGTCCACAACCGGTGCGGGTAACGGATCAGGCAGCGTCGGCAGTTCCACGCGCCAACTCTGTCACTCTTGGAGACGCTGGTTGGAAACGCACGTGCACGTCCCGTTCACACGCGTTGCACACGTTGCAACGCGTGCAACGTGAGAGCAACGCACGTGCACGTGCGTTTCCGACAGGCGGCGAGGAGTCGCGAGCAGAGTTCGCGCGTTCCCGGAATTTGCATCGCTGTCGCGGCGATTCGTGACCGCTGGAGCTTATCGACGCCGTGAGTGATGCGTTTTCAGGGCGAGTTCGTAGACATCGTTCTTTGCAACGCCATGTCGTTGCGCCGCGTGTCCGGCTGCCGCCCTCAGTTTCATGCCATCGCTAGCCAGACTGATCGCCTCTTCAGCTGCTGCCTCTAAATCGGTGGGGCCCTTCGAAGCGCCGCCAACAACGAGGGTCACCTCACCTCTAACCTCCGAAGTCGCCCAGTCTGCGAGTTCCCGCAGCGGCCCGCGACGAATCTCCTCGTATGTCTTAGTGAGCTCGCGGCATACCGCGGCTGCACGATCGGCGCCGAAAGCCTGTGCCATGGCTGACAGCGTGGCCGCCGTCCGATGCGGGGCTTCGAAGAACACCATGGTGCGTGGCTCAGTCGCCAGCTCGGTCAGCCGTCGCATCCGCTCGGAGGCCTTGCGCGGCAGGAACCCCTCGAAGCAAAACCGGTCAACAGGGAGGCCGGAGACCGCCAATGCGACAAGGACCGCCGAGGGACCAGGCACTGCGGTGACCCGAAAGCCGCCTGCAATTGCCGCGGCGACCAGGCGGTACCCGGGATCTGACACCGACGGCATCCCTGCGTCGCTGACGACGACGACTCGAGCCCCATCCTCGAGTAGCCGTACCAATTCGTCGGCGCGCCTGGGCTCGTTGCCTTCGAAGTAGGACACGATTCGCGCCCTAGTCTCGATGTCCAGCCGTTGCAGCAGTCGCCGTAATCGGCGGGTGTCTTCGGCCGCGATCACGTCCGCATTGGCTAGTTCAGCCACCAGTCGCGGGGAAGCGTCCGCAGCTTCGCCGATTGGGGTCGCCGCGAGCACCACGACGCCAGCCGAGCTCACCTGGGCTACCACATCACGCCTCCCCTCGGACCACATCTTGTCGCAGGTTCGCATCGGGGCGATCGAGGTGGTCGGGGCCTGGGCACCAGCGCGTTGCCTCGACCGGATCCACCTACGATGGGCGAGTGACGCGCCAAGTCCTCGAGCCCGAGACGGGGATGGCTCAGTGGGCCAACGCCGATGCTCGAGGGTCTCTGCTGCCAAGCGCTCTGGACTGGCCGCCTAGTCAGCCGAGCACCATCGAGCGGCTGCGGGTGGCGATGCCCACTGATCGCGTAAACGGCTGGATCGTGACGTTGATCATCGGCGCGATCGCATTTGTGATCCGATTCGTCAACCTCGGCTACCCCAACAAGCTTGTCTTCGACGAGACCTACTACGCAAAAGACGCTTACTCCCTGCTGAAGTTCGGATACGAACGCGACTGGCCGAGCAACGCCAACGCCAAGATCATCAGTGGCGATGTTGACGTAATGAACGACACCGCTTCCTTCGTCGTGCACCCCCCACTCGGCAAGTGGCTCATCGCAGCGGGCGAGCAGCTGTTCGGAATGAACTCCTTCGGCTGGCGGTTCGCGTCCTTGATCTTCGGGGTTCTGCTGATCATGGTCACGATCAGACTGGTACGCCGGGTCTCCAAGTCGACGTTGATCGGCGGCCTCGCCGGCATCCTGCTGACCTTCGACGGTCTCGAATTCGTGATGTCGCGGACCGCACTGCTCGACGTCTTCATGGCCTTCTTCCTGGTAACGGCTGTCGCTTGCCTGGTCGCCGACCGGGAATGGTTCCGAAACCGCCTGGCCGGCTATCTCGAGCGCCGCGAGATAACTGACCTAGGCGGCCGGTTCGGACCAGCTCTGGTCCTGCGTCCGTGGCGGATAGCCTCCGGGATCAGCTTCGGCCTGGCGCTCGGTACGAAGTGGAACGCATTGTTCCCGTTAGCCGCATTCGCGCTGCTAGCGCTGGCGTGGGACATCGGAGCGCGCCGCCTTGCCGGTGCCGGATCACGGACCAAGCTGGCCATCCTCCGCGATGGCATTCCGGCTTTCTTCTCTCTTGTCGTGCTCAGCCTGGTGGTGTACGCGGGCACCTGGGCCAGTTGGTTTGCGACGTCCGGCGGGTACGACCGTCAGTGGGGCGCCGAGCACCCGGTGAGCCGCACTGTGCAGCTGGTGGGTAGGCCACTCGCCTCTTGGTTGCATTACCAGTACGACATCTGGAACTTCCATACCGGTGACTTCATCAACCAGGCCCAGCACACCTACCGCGCCGACCCTGCCGGCTGGCTGATCGTTGCTCGCCCGATCGGGATCGATGCCGTCAATGGCATCAAGCCGGGAACCGACGGCTGCCTCGGGCCGGACAACTGCATTCGGGTGATCAGCGGCGTCGGCACGCCCGCGCTGTGGTGGATTGCGATCTTCGCGCTGGTGGCGGCGGCCATTTTGTGGGTGGGGGGCCGCGATTGGCGTTTCGGTATTCCGGTCGTCGGCGTGCTCAGCAGCTGGCTGCCCTGGTTTGCCTTCGACTCGCGTCCGCTGTTCTTCTTTTACGCGATCGCGATCATCCCATTCTCGGTGATGGCCGTGGCGTTGTGTGCCGGATGGATCCTCGGAGACGCTCGTGCCGGAGATCGGCGCATGATCGCAGCGATCGTCATCGGAGCTTTCGTTGCCCTGGTCGCAGCCAACTTTGCCTATATCTATCCAATCCTCACCGATGAGCTGCTGCCCTACCCCAAGTGGCTGTCGCGGATGTGGTTCAGAAGCTGGATCTGATCTGAGCCGTCCTGGACCATGATCATGATCATCGCCACCCGCTCCCGAAGATCTTCGGCGTTCTCAGCAGACCTCCGGCGGCGAGGTGCTGCTTTCCCTTAGAGTGTTGTGCTGGCTTCGCACCGTTGGGGTCGACTCGCCACCGGGTTTCGCGGGGCGATGGGTGAAGGAGTAGGAGTGGAACAGCCGCGGGACCAGATCCGGTTCTCGGTCGTAGTTCCGGCGTACAACGAAGCGGCCTATCTCGGTCGCGCGCTGGACTCGTTGCAGCACCAGGACTACGACGGGATATACGAGATCATCGTCGTAGACAACAACAGCACGGACAACACAGCGGCCATAGCGGCCCGCTACGGCGTGCGGTTGGTGAAGGAGGCTCAGCAGGGGGTGTGCGCGGCCCGGCAGCGAGGTGCTGACAGCGCCAGGGGCGAGATCATCATCTCCACCGATGCTGACACCACTCAGCCGCGCGACTGGCTGCGAACCATCGATGCCCGGTTTGCTGCCTCGGAGCGGATCGTCGCTGTTGCCGGTCCGTGCCGCTACCAGAATCCGTCATGGTGGGCGAAGGCATACCCGACGCTGCTCTTCGGCTTCGTCGCTTTGGTCCACGCACTGACCGGATTCGTGTTCTATATCAGCGCCACCAACATCGCCGTGCGGCGCAGCGCATTCCCGGGCTACAACTTAAAGCTCACCCAAGGCGGTGATGAGCTTGACTTGTTACGACGGGTGCGACGCCGCGGATTGGTGAGCTGGGAGCGGCAGAACGTGGTGATGACCTCGGCGCGCCGGCTGCAGCGCGGACTGTTCTACAGCTTCTTCATGTCCTTCCTCGTCTACTACGTGCTCGCGTACTGGCTGAATCGTCTCTCGCCACGACAAGCGCTGGGGATGGCGCCCGCCTTTCGGCAGGAGCGGCTGCGACCCCTTGCCCCGGTCTGGGATCGGCGCCGGGTCGTGCTCGGGATCTTGCTCGTCGGATTGACCTCCCTCGGTTTCGCCACCGGGGCGGGCGATGCGGCAATGGACAGCCTGGCCAATTTCTGGCACGGTCCGTGAGCCGAGTTGGAACCGCCGTGCGGGCCGCCGGGGTCGGCATCTCGGCGCTAGGCGCGGCGGCGTACTGGGCCGGCTTTCGACCTCGCTCGCAGCTCTTCGGCTCATTTCCGTACGAGGCTGAGACCGAGGAGAAGGTCGTTGCGCTGAGCTTTGACGACGGACCGAACGAGCCCTATACGTCGCGGCTGCTCGATACCTTGGATGCCTACGAGGTGAAGGCGACCTTCTTTCAGGTCGGGCGCTGCGCGCAACGTTTTCCGTCTGCAACCCGGCGAGTCATCCAGAGCGGCCATGTGCTGGGCAACCACAGCTACAGTCACTCGTTCACCCGCTACGCCAACCAGCCGCGGCAAGAGGTCGAGATCATCCGTTCTCAGGAGGTCTTCTATTCGCTCACCGGCGTCACGCCCGCGCTCTATCGTCCGCCGTGGCTGTGCCACTGGCCCTGGGTGATGAGCACGTTGCGGCAGCACGGCCTTCAGGTGGTCTCGGGGACATTTGCTCATCCACTGGAGATCTTCCAGCCTGCGGCTACCAAACTGACCGATTCTGCTGCCCGGCTCACCCGACCTGGCACGATCTTGATTTTCCACGACGGTCGTGAGGCGCGTGGCGGTCCGCGAGATCAGAGTGTGGCGGCCATCGGCCCGTTGATCGAACGCCTGACCGATCGGGGTTACCGCTTTACGACGGTCGACCAGCTACTCGGAATCAGCGCGTACGCCTGAGTCTGATTGCGAGCAATTATCGAAACGACCAGCTGGGATTGCGTCCGAACGCAATAAGCAGGTCCGATTGTGGATCGCCGCCTGAACTCGACTCCGGCCTAGCCGCTATCGCGCCGGACGAGCGGTAGATGTCCTCGCGGTTGCGGAACCATGCCGCGACCTCGGCCACCAGCTCCGGGTCCAGGTCGCGCTTCTGACCGGTTGCCACAGCCAGGTCCCAGCCGTGAATGAGGTGATCGGCGACCAGCTGGCTGATGTATTCCTCGATGTCCTCCTCGCCGTAGGAGAGGTGCACCTTGCCGCCCGCGGGAAGCCTTTCGGCGACTGCCGTGATCGCCTCGTCGGCGGCTGCCATCGCTAAGGGTTTGGGGTCTTCGCCCAGCAGATCACCATCAAAAGCGTCGCCGACATCGGCAATCGTCCTGCCATCGACGAGAGGCTTGGTCCAGCGATCTTCTCCGACGACATGGTTGACCAACGCGCGTACGGTCCAGTCGGTACAGGGCGTCGGCGCAGCCCAGTCGCCGGAAACTTCCTGCACTGTGAACTTCCAAAATTCAACGCTGCGGCGATACATCGTCTCCAACGCCATGGCCCTAAGCCCCCTCCTTGGTTGTCCTCTGGATCACAGCGTGCTCGCTCGCGCGTGCTACGTCCACCCCGCGGGGTGGTCTGCGTCTATGTCGCGAATCCGGCTCATCGATCACAATGTATTCATGGCGATCCGGCGGAGCCGGGAGCGGCGGCCCTCGGCGATGGCTGTGCTGGACGGACTGCTGTTCGGCTTCGCCGGAGTGGCGACAATCTGGCTTGCGTTTCTCGTTGTCAAAGCGAGCATCCGGCCGGGCTGGCCGATGTTGCTGCTCGTCGTGTTCTGGGTGCTGCTGACCTACTTGTTATTGCCGCGGCTGCATCGCATCCTGACCGGCCTGTACGTTCCTGGTTACTTCATTGGTCGCGCCCGAACCAGTGACGGCCTACTAGGAGATCCCGTCAACTTGGCGTTGCGCGGCCATGAGGCGCAGATACATACCGCGATGGCACGGGCCGGTTGGACTCGAGCGGACGACCTCAGTTTCAGAACGGGGCTTCGCATCTTCACCTCTACGCTGCGCAGGCGCAGCTACCACGAGGCGCCGGTCAGCCCATTGCATCTCTTCGACCGCCAGCAAGACTTCGCCTACCAACAAGAAGTCGCCGGTAGTCCCTCCAAGCGCCATCACGTACGGTTTTGGCGTTGTCCCGAAGACTGGATGCTTCCCGGCGGATACTCAGTGGACTGGCTCGCGGCCGGAACCTACGACAAGAGCGTCGGGCTGTCCTTGTTCACTTTGCAGGTGACCCACAAGATCGAGGAAGATACCGACATCGAGCGCGACTACATCGTCGAGACTGTCAAGAAAGGCTCGGCGGAGGTCGACGTCGAGGTGATCGACAACTTCTCCACCGGCTACCACTCACGAAACGGTGGCGGGGATTTGATCATCACCGACGGTGACCTGCCGATCATCAATGTGCGCCACATCGAGGTCCCAGAGATCTCCAAGATCGAACACACCGATAGCCGAGACAGGC
>DASVEX010000071.1:0-10215 GCA_036380335.1 Propionibacteriaceae bacterium
AGGGACGCCGCGCCAACGTTGAATTCCTTCTGCACAGCCGATACAGCGCCGTTGATGACGGCGCTGTCATATCCGAAGAGGAAGCCCGCGAGCGCAGCTACCGAGGAGATCCGGACTACACCCTTGCCGGTAGTTTCTTCGCCGTAAACCGATTCTTCGGTGGATGCAGAACCACCTTGTCCGACCATTTTCACTCCTCGTGGGCCGTGCGGACATCGGCCTGGCTGCAGGGGGGGCAAGCTCGTCCCGACTGCTCGAGGCTGATGCACCAAAGGTCGTACTCGGTGCCGGGAGCTGACAGGGTTGCTGCAACTGCTCCGCCAGGATTTGGGACCCATTCTGCGCCAACTCACCTGCTTGGTGTCAATGGTCAGCGGCGAGTTGAACGGCATGTGAACTGCGGGAGTCGACTCGCGGCACGAGCACTACCGGAAGTCCTGGCGTGATCAGCTCGTTTCTCCGCACAAGGCCACGTGTAAAGCCCGGATCAGTCCTTTTTCCACCGCATTCGTGTCGTTGTGCGGAAAAACGCAACAGGTGATCCCCGATCGCGGCCTTATTCGCCGACAGATCCGTCGATCAGCTCCCGTACGACGTCTAGCTGCCCGACGTGGCGGGCATCCTCCTGCAACACGTGAGCAAGGATCCAGCCAAGTGTTGGCGGGTCGCTGGAGAACCGGCCACCCAGCTTCGCCCGATCCGTCAGCTGGGCATTGCGCGCGACGGCTTCGGTACGCGTGGCGATCGCGGCCCACCGTGCCGCCAGGTCGGCGACATTGTCGTCCGGTGTAACGAGCCAGCCCGCTGACTCGGAATCGTGATCACCCCATGGGTCGGACACCTGGTCGGCTTCGAAGCCCCACTGCATCCAACGCCGCTCCACGAAGACAAGGTGCTTGAGCAGTCCCAGCGGTGACCAGCCGGAGGGCACGATGCTGCTGCTCAACTGGTCAGGGCTCAGCCCGTCGAGCTTGGCCAGCAAAGTGGCGCGGTAGTAACTCAGCTGCCACAGCAGGATCTCTGTGGGGTCCGCCAGCGATTTGGGAGGTTCATCGCGAACCACAAGAAACCCACTCATGCTGGCCAAGAGTAAGGGTGACTATGACGGGCTGCTCGCTCCGACGAGCATGAGCTTGCGGGTACGACCGCGCATCGGGCTCTGTGATGAGCGCAAGTGACGAAGGAGTCGGACCGAGCGAACAGCTGGCAGAGTGCCAAATCGAATCGATTCGTGCGTGGCGGTGGTGAGCGGGTAGAGTTCACCGTTGGTCTGGCGACAATTCGGCAGGCCGAAGCATTCGCCCTCCTGCTATGGGGCCGTCTCATAGCCGCTCAGACCAGAGGAGGTGGGGTTCGCGTATGCGTATATACGAGGTCATGGTCATCTTCGACCCGGACACCGAAGAGCGGACGGTCCAGCCGACGCTCGACAAGCATCTGAAAGTGATCACCAAGGGTGGCGGTACGGTCGACAACGTCGACATTTGGGGCCGTCGGCGACTTGCCTACGAAATCCGCAAGAAGTCCGAGGGCATCTACGCGGTGATCAACTTGACCGCGGAACCGAGCGACGTCAAGGAGCTGGACCGCCAGTTCACCATCAACGAGTCAATCATGCGGACCAAGGTCATCCGACCCGATCTGCACTGAGTCCTTGGGCGAGATTATCCACAGATTCCTCGCTGGCTAGCGCGTACGTCAGTGCTGGCTGGCAGGCTGACAACGTCGCCAGATGAGCCGGACATCAGCTCGGCTTCGGCGATAACCGAAAATCACACCGCTCATCACACTGGAGAGTTTCATGGCAGGCGAAACCACCATCACATTGGTCGGCAACCTCACCGCTGACCCCGAGCTGCGCTTCACCCCCTCGGGTGCGGCGGTCGCGAACTTCACCGTCGCATCCACACCTCGTACGTTCGATCGACAGACCAACGAGTGGCGCGACGGCGACGCGATGTTCCTCAACTGCGCAGTGTGGCGCCAGGCTGCTGAGAATGTGGCCGAGTCACTGCAGAAGGGCATGCGGGTCATCGTTCAGGGCCGGCTCCGGTCGCGTAGCTATGAGACCCGGGACGGCGAGCGACGTACGGTCTTCGAAATCGACGTGGACGAGATCGGCCCTGCGCTGCGCTATGCCACTGCGAAAGTCACCCGAAATGCGAGCGGCAGCCAATCCGGCTCACCCCGCCAATCGGCTGGCAGCGTCGGGGACGACCCGTGGGCCAGCGGACAACCGAGCGCGGCTGGCGCCCGGTCCCAGCAAGGTTCCGACCCCTGGGCAACGCCCCAGAGCGACGAGCCTCCGTTCTGACCTCAGAACTCATCACACACTGACATCACGGCACATTCCGGCTATCGGCAACAACCGCGCCGGGCTTTCGGAAGGAGAGCACCACAATGGCCAACACCCCACCGGCACAGCGCAAGCCCAAGAAGAAGGCGAATCCGCTTCGTGCTGGCCAGAACATCGACTACAAAGACGTTGCCACGCTGCGAAAATTCATCTCCGAGCGGGGCAAGATCCGCGCGCGCCGGGTCACCGGCCTTTCAGTTCAAGAGCAACGTCGGGTCGCCATCGCCATCAAGAACGCCCGTGAGGTGGCGCTGCTGCCGTACGCGTCGACAGCCCGGTGACGTGCTGCGAGCGTCGGAAGATCGCGCGAGCAGCTCAGAAAAGAAAGGTGCTGGCATGAAACTCATCTTGACTAATCCCGTCGACAACCTCGGCGCTCCTGGTGACGTGGTCGAGGTCAAGGACGGTTACGGTCGCAACTTCCTCGTTCCGCGAGGCTTCGCTATCCGCTGGACGCGCGGTGCCGAGAAGCAAATTGACGGCATCAAACGCAGCCGCGCGGCGCGGGAGATCCGCGGCCTCGATCATGCTGAGGAAGTGCGCGGCCAGCTGGAAGGCCTGACCATCGACCTGCCTGCTCGGGCTGGCGATGCCGGTCGGCTGTTCGGCGCCGTCACGGCAGCTGACGTCGCCACCGCCATCAAGAAGGCCGGCGGGCCAGCGATCGACAAACGTGCGGTGCAGATCTCCAAGCCGATCAAGACCGTCGGGCTGCACACCGTTGGTATCAAGCTGCACGATGCCGTGACGGCTCACGTACGGATCGTGGTCGTTCAGCAAGCCTGAAAGGCTCTGGCGACTTGACCCGAGGCTGAGACTGGATACATGCCGATATGCCACCTGAGCATGCCGAAGGGCGGTCTTCGACAAGCTCAGACCGCATTAAGGCAGACTCAGACCGCATTCGTGCAGACAAAAAGGTGTTCCAGATGACCCGGCTGACTCGTGAGGAACTCGAGCGTCGCCGACGCGCGCAGCTCGGGCGCACAATCACCGGCGTCTCTGCACTGCTGCTGATGATCTTGAGCGCATTGCTGCCGAACATCATGGTGCAAGCCGCGACGGTATTGCCCGGTCGCTCACTCATTCCAGCCAGCCACTTCTTCTTGATCGCCAACCCGAACGCGGAGGCCTTCAGCGGGGCCAAGAGCGTCGCCGATGCGGGTATGGGCATCAGCATCACTTACCTCGGCCTGGCGTTCCAGCAGGTCGGCCTGCTTACTGGCCTGGCCTCATTCTGGGTACTGATCGTCGATGATGTCGGCCGCTGGACGCGCCGGCTGGTGATGGTGTCAGGCGTATCACTACTGCTCGGAGCCTCCACGGTCATCCTCGGCTATCAACTGCTGACCAACGCGGGGGTACCTACTCTCCTCGGCTACGCCTGGGTGCCGACACTTTTTGCGGGCCTGATCATGGTGATCGGTGGACGTCTCGCGCGTAAGAGACAAGTCACGACGTGGTACTGGGAGAGCCCGGAAATCGTCCAGCCGTAGTTGTCCACAGGGATATCCCCAATGTGGACGAATCACACGCCTGTCATTCGTTCTCTGTTTGTCTGGAATTTACGACGACGCTGAGTCGCAGGACGTTGCCCCCAGCTGCCGCAGACGTGCGTCTACAGAATCGTTAACCTTCGCGTGGCATTCTTGTCTGTTGGGGTTCATTCAGACGATATCCATTGTTTGAATTTGCTGAGTGAGGAGAAAGTTGCGTGCAGGTTGTTGAGGAGCAGGAAGACAAGTTTGAGGTAGACGCCGATTGGGTGCTCCCCCCGATCGCAGACTTGGTGCCAGACGGAGGCCGACTAGATCAGGACGTGCGCAGGCTGGAAAACACGTATTTCGATACACCAGGCGCTGGTTTGCGATTGTTCGGCGTGACGCTGCGGCGCCGCGTAGGCGGTTCGGAGACGGGCTGGCAGTTGAAGGTTCCGAACGGCACGGCTCGTACCGAACTGCAGAGCGGCTCCAGGGCGAAAAAGCTCCCCGCGGGGCTGGCCGACAGCGTGAGTGGGCTGCGAGCGGGCGAAAGGCTCGATCAGGTCGCAACCATCGTGACGACTCGAACCGCGTACCGAGTGCTCGATGCACGCAACGAACTGGTGTTGGAGATTGCCGATGACCAGGTGGAGTCCGGCCTGCCCGACGGCGAGTCGATGCTGTACTCGTGGCGAGAGGTAGAAGTCGAGTTAGGTCCGGCCGGGAGTCAGAAGGACCTGAAAAGGGCTCGGAAGCTGCTCACCGCTGCTGGTGCCACGCCCAGCGCTATCCGGACCAAGCTGGACCGTGCGCTTGGGCCGATTTCGCCCGACGGCGAGGGATCCACGGTGCAATCAGGCAAGATCACGTCTAACACGCTCGGTGATTTGGTGACCGCATACCTCGCGGCCCAGTGCGATGTGCTGGCGAGCAACGACGTCGGATTGCGTACCGGCGCAGCTGTCATCCACAAGACGAGGGTGGCCGCCCGTCGGCTACGCAGTACGTTACGGGTCTTTGCAGACGTATTCGGCGAGGAGCCTGCTCAAGAGCTGAACAACGAACTGTCGTGGTACGCCGAGCTGTTGGGCCAAGTGCGCGACCGCGAAGTGCTCAGCGCTCGGCTGACTCAGCACATTGCCGATCTGCCGCCGGAGCAGGTACGCGGGCCCGTCGAGGCCGAGATAACCAAGACTCTCGCTGCGGAGCGAGACGACGCGCTGCAGCGATTGAGCCGCGGAATGCGTAGTCGGCGGTACAACCACCTCCTGCAGCTGCTGCGCAGCTGGAAGAGCGCTCCGCCGCTGAGCGATGCCGCCGATCGGAACGGCAAGACAGCAGCGCAGTATGTCAAGAGGGCCCAACAGAAGGCGAACAAGCGACTCCGGAGCGCTGATGGCGACATCGAGCAGCTTCATCGGGCACGCAAGGCGACGAAGCGACTGCGTTACGCCGCCGAACTCGTCGAGCCAGCTGACGGCAACATGAAGAGTGTCGCGAATAAGGCCGAGAACCTGCAAACCCTGCTAGGCGAGCATCAAGACGCCGTCGTCTCTGCAGAGTTCCTCGCAAACCTGAGCGCGTCTCGCAACGGGGAGTCCGGCGATGGTTTCACCTACGGGATCTTGATCGCCGACGAGCTGCATCGCGCGGCGGCGATTCGCCAGGCCCTGAAAAAGTAGAGCTATGCACCAAGATCAGATAGGGGTCGGGACTCAGTCACGACGAGTACTTGATCACGGAAGGTCTGCGTTACCAGCCGGACAGAGATTCTGGTGAAGGCCTGCCTGATGAAGTCCTCAACACCTGGTTGAGCAAGATCAAACTGCACGACGGGAATCTCGCCACCGCGCTCACCCAGTTCAACGATGGCGGCGTTTCCCGATACCCTGTGCTCGATTCGATCGATGGCGTAAATGGTCACCGTGGCAGGCCCGTCAACGCTCAGGTCGACGGCCAAGATCGTGTAGCGATCCCGATCAATCTGGGCCAGCTCATAGAGGCTGGGTCGGTCCAAGACGGCTTTGGCATCATCGGCCGCGACTGACCCGACGTAGTCGTTGAAGTTGGTCCTCGCTGGACCAAGCACTCGACCCCCGCCTTCCATGATGGGACGTTTGCACTTCCAGGTGAACGCACGGTGTCCATTAGGTTGCTGCTCGTGCGCGCCGCCTCCGACCGGGTCGTCGGCAGCTAGTCTCTGGTGCTCATGGAGCCGATGAGGTCCAACGCATCGTCGGCGCGCCGGCAGGTCGACGTGTTGCTGGTGTCCGATCTGCGATTTCCCGGTGGCACCTCACATAGCGTGGCGGAGGAGATCATCGCTCAGGCTCAGGCCGGTTGGTCGACAGGCCTGGTTCACCTGAACGGGCCGTTGCTGTCCAAGGTCAGGGCGGTGAATCCGCGGATCCGCGACCAGCTTCGTCGCGGGGCCGCCAAGCTCTTGGTCGGCGACCGGTCGATCCGGACGAAGGTTGTGGTGGTCCGCCATCCCGGGGTACTGCAGGCGGCGGCCGAGCAACTTCCACCGATCGAGACCGAGCACGTAGTCCTGGTGACGAACGCGCCGCCGATCGACATCGACGGCTACCGGCACTACCGGCCCGCCGTGGTAGACCAAATCGCTCGGGAGCGGTTTGGTGTTGTTCCGGTGTGGGCGCCGATTGGTCCGCTGGTACGCGAGGCCATCGCTTCCGATGTTGCGCCAGGCGGACTGCGGGAACAGGACTGGGTCAACATCATCGATGTCGACGCGTGGCGGGTGCACCGTCCCGGATGGCAGTCGGACCGACCGGTCATAGGTCGGCATAGTCGAGGATCGCCGCAGAAGTGGCCTACCGATTCGAAGGTGATCGAGGCCGTGTATCCGCTCGACGGATCTGCGGTCGTGGAAATCCTCGGTGGCGCCGATCCGGTCCTTGATGTGCTGGGTTATCTGCCGAGCTCATGGCGGATCATCCCGTTCGGAGCCATGGACCCCCGGGATTTCCTTGCACAGTTGGATTTCTTTGCCTATTACCATCACCCGGCCTGGGTGGAGGCGTTCGGGCGCAACATCTTGGAAGCACTGGCCAGTGGTCTCCCGGCGATCTTGCCACCGCATTTTCGTCCGCTGTTCGGCGATGCGGCGATCTATGCCGAGCCGGCCGAGGTGCCATCGCTCGTGCGTCGGCTATATGGCGACCGCGCAGCGTATGAAGACATCGCGGCGCGCGCAGAAAGCGAGGTTCGAGCCAGATTTGGCTACCCAGCGCACCACGAGCGGCTTGCTGAGTTGATCGGACGGCCGGAAGCTCCTTTACAGCAGCCCAAGCCAACCTCACCGAGAAGGGCCGCACCAGCCCGCCCGACGCTGATGCTAATCAGCAGCAATGGGTCTGGTATGGGCCACTTGACCCGACTTCTGGCGTACGCCCGCCGTGCGGAACCAGACCTCGCTCCGCACTTTGTGTCGCTCTCTCAGGCAGTCGGGGTCGTCGCGCAGTTCGGATATTCGTTCGAGTACGTGCCCTCGGCCCGCGCGACGGGACTTTCATCGCGACGCTGGCACGAGTTGTTCGCCGAGCGAGTGGCCGATGCCGTGACGCGGCACCGTCCGGCAGTCGTGGTGTTCGACGGCACGTGGCCCTACACAGGCATCCCGCGCGTACGCGAGGCGCATCCGGACGCTCGCTGGGTGTGGTCGCGACGCGGGATGTGGCGCCGCGGCAAGAGCGTCGAGCAGCTCGCCAAGGCCACCTGGTTCGACCTGGTTCTCGCTCCAGGAGAGCTTGCCGCGGCGTACGACCGAGGCCCAACAGCGAAGGCTGACGGGATCCGCCTGGGTCCCGTGACCTTGCTGGACGGCGATGAATTGGATGACCGGGACACCGCGCGTCGAGCACTCGGGCTACCGCCAGACCGTCCGCTGGCACTGGTCGCGCTCGGCGCAGGCAACATCAATGACACAAGCCACGAAACGGGAGCCATCGTGGCAGCCCTAGCTCGGTTGGGTGTCGACATCTGCGTGACACAGACCGAGATCGCTGCCTTGGATCGGGGTCAGGCCGGCGTACACGTGGTTCGTGAGTTCCCGCTCTCCCGTCGGTTCCGCGCGTTCGACCTCGCGGTCAGCGCATCCGGCTACAACTCCTTCCACGAGCTGCTGCGCTTCGGCATCCCAACCCTGTTCATCCCGAATCAGGACACCGCGCTAGACGATCAGCAGAGCCGCGCGCGGTTCGCCTCCGACCACGGATTGGCCCACATGCTGGGGCGGGTCAGCGTCGACCGAGCGACGTCGCTCTTGAGTGATCTGCTGCAGCGAGGGCCGGAGATGGTGGCCAAGGTCGCTTCGGTTGACAGCGGCAATGGAGCGACCAAGGCCGTCCTGCAGTTACGCGAGCTGGCCGCAAGGGCTGGTCGTGGCTAGAGGTCCGATTCGAGCCGCCGCACAGTTGACTCGGCGGTTGCCCGGCTATCGATTCCTCCGTCGCCGAGCCGTGCCGCGGATTCGGCGGAGTGCCGCAGCACGAGCGTTAGCGCAGCGCATGTTTCCTCCCACGGAATCGGCTGGTTCAGGTCCGCCTGCCGACGTGGCCGCCGGACGGCTGCTGGCTGGTCTCGGCATCGAACGACTGCCGGTCATCCTGCTCGACCTGGTGGGATTGGCCGATGATCTCGGTGATCGGGTAGCGATCGGTGAGCTCGTCGATGATGTCATCGACGAGGTGGCCGAGCTGCAGCTGCTCGGGGCTGGTTTCCGGCCGATGTTCCTGCTCGACGTGCCGGCCTTCAATCGGGCGCGCAGCTATGGCTACGTCGTCGAGCTTGTGACACCTCGTGCGGCCTGGGCGGCAGAACTGCCCGACTGGTCGGAGTACGTGGCTGCGCGAGTTGCGTCCATGACGGCGTTGTATGGAGTCTCGGCGATGATCACCGTCGGACCTCGCGGACTCGGAGATGTGGCTCGAGGGGTGCTCCGCTCATTCGGATGAGCAGCCGTTCGGGTGAGCCGCGCTTGTAGATGTGCGCTGAGCTTTGTCGAAGCGTGCCCTTCGACAAGCTCAGGGCACGTGTCCTCGATCGTTTACCTGATCTTCACCGGCAGTGTCTCCGGCGCTTTCCAAGTCGATGTGACGGTTTGGTTCGCTCGTAGCGTCATCGCACGGGAACGACCTGAGCAACGTGACTTGGAGGTCGGGGGCTTATGAACAGCTCGGTTGACGCCGTCATCATCGGCATGGGGTACGTAGGACTTCCCTTGGCGCGTGAAGCCAGCGCAGCTGGACTCAGTGTTATCGGTTTGGACATCAATCCCGAAGTGATCGACGGTCTCAACAATGGTCGATCGCATGTCGATGATCTTGCTGATTCCGACGTCGCCAAGATGCTTGGCCGCGGCTTCCGCGCTACGACGGATGCGGTACAGCTCAGCCGGGCCCGCACCGTCGTGATCTGCGTTCCGACACCCCTCTCCAGTGACGGCGCCCCAGATCTGGGGCCGCTTCGGGTTGCGGTCGGTTCGGTGGCTGCCCAGCTCAGTGCCGGCACTCTGGTGATCTTGGAATCCACGACGTATCCGGGGACCACCGATGAGGAAATCCGGCCGATCCTGGAAGCTGGCGGCATGACGGCCGGAGAGGACTTCTTCCTCGCCTTTTCGCCTGAGCGCATCGACCCGGGAAACCGGGATTTCGGCCCCAAGAACACCCCGAAGGTCGTGGGCGGTCACACGCCCGCATGCGCTGACGCCGCCGAGGCGTTCTACTCCAGGTTCATCGACACGGTGGTGAGGACGAAGGGCACCCGTGAGGCCGAGATGGCCAAGCTGCTGGAGAACACCTATCGCCACATCAATATCGCGCTCGTCAACGAGGTGGCGCGGTTCTGCCACGACCTCAAGATCGACTTGTGGGACGTGATCGCTGCCGCAAGTACGAAGCCCTTTGGATTTCAGGCATTCCGGCCGGGTCCGGGGGTAGGTGGGCATTGCATCCCGATTGATCCCAACTATCTGTCCCATCGGGTACGGGCACGGCTTGGCTATCCATTCCGCTTCGTGGAATTGGCCCAGGAGATCAACGCCGCCATGCCGGGATACGTCGCGCGGCGCATTCAAGATCAGCTCAATCTTGACGGCAAGCCGCTGCGAGGATCGACGGTGCTGCTGCTCGGCGTGACGTACAAACCCGACATCGCAGACACCCGGGAATCTCCGGCCATCCCCCTTGCGAAATCGCTGATGCAGCAGGGCGCAGGGGTCCAGTTTCATGATCCGCTGGTCAAACAATTCACGGTCAACAACATCGATCTGCCTCGGGTTGATGATGTTGATCACTCGTTGGCAGCCGCAGATATCGGTGTCCTGCTGCAGAATCACCAGGACTACGACGTCGA
>DASVEX010000072.1:0-2099 GCA_036380335.1 Propionibacteriaceae bacterium
TAACGCTTCGACAACGCCGAATCTTGGAAATGATCAAGGCGACCGTCGAGCGGCGTGGCTATCCACCCAGCATCCGTGAGATGGGCGACGCGGTTGGTCTTGCGTCATCATCGAGCGTCGCGCACCAGCTCAAGATGCTGGAGGCGAAAGGATTCCTACGGCGGGATCCCAATCGCCCGCGGGCACTTGAGGTGCTCTTGCCCACCGAGGATCGGACGGGGAGTCGGCAGGTCTCGCTCTCCCGGCAAATCAGCGGCGCGGACGACACGGGCATTGGGGATGCCTTCCCGGAGCCGGTTCGCGTTCCAGTTGTGGGCCGGATCGCAGCCGGCGGGCCGATCCTGGCCGAGGAAAGCATCGAGGATGTCTTTACACTCCCCCGGCAGCTGGTCGGTGAAGGCACCATGTTCTCGCTCGAGGTCCGCGGCGACTCCATGATCGAAGCGGCAATCTGCGACGGCGATTGGGTGGTTGTTCGGCAGCAGCCGACGGCTGACAACGGCGACATCGTCGCGGCACTTCTCGACGACGAAGCTACCGTCAAGACCTTCAAGAGATCCGGCGGTCAGGTGTGGCTGATTCCACACAACCCCGTGTACGACCCGATCGACGGCAACCATGCCACCATCTTGGGCAAGGTGGTCGCTGTGCTGCGCCGCATCTAATAGGCAGTTAGTTACGTCGCCGTGCCATCACAGCAAGCTCGGTTCGGAGGTGGCCATCTCCGTCATGAAGCGGGCTACCGCACGTAGCTTGTTGGTGACATCGAGAGCGGCCACTTTGTACGCCTCCGACAAGGTGGGGTAGTTCAAGACGGTGTCGACGAGGTAGTCCACCGTCCCACCGCATCCCATGATCGCTTGACCGATGTGAACGAGTTCGGTGGCGCTCGTGCCGAAGACGTGTACACCGAGGATTTCCCTGGTCTCCGCATGCACGATCAACTTCAACATGCCGTACGGGTCGCCAACGATCTGGCCGCGAGCCAATTCGCGATAGCGGGAGATCCCGACCTCGAACGGAATCGACTCACGGGTCAACTCTCCTTCAGTCTTCCCACAGTACGAGATTTCCGGGATCGTGTAGATGCCGATCGGCTGCAGACTTCGGAGCTCGTTGGCTGGCTCATTGAAGGCGTGTGCCGCGGCAAGGCGGCCCTGATCCATCGAGGTTGAGGCTAGGGCAGGGAAGCCGATCACATCACCAACCGCGTAGATATGCGGCACCTCGGTTTGATAGTTCGAGTTCACCATGAGCCGTCCCCGCTTGTCGGGTGTGAGGCCAGCGAGGTCAAGGCCCAAGTTGGCCGTGTTGCCTTGCCGACCTGCGGAGTGCATGACGACCTCGGCAGCGATCTTCTTTCCGGAAGCGAGCGTTGTGATCGTGCCACGTCCGGAGCTCTCTACCGAAGAGACCTCCTCACCGAAACGGAATGACATGGTGTGATCACGTAGGTGGAACTTCAAGGATTCAACGATTTCGGGGTCGCAGAAGTCGAGCATGTTGTCCCGCTGCTCGACCAGTGTGACCCGGCTGCCCAACGCAGCGAACATCGAGGCGTACTCCACGCCAATGACGCCGGCGCCGACCACAACCAAGGAGCCTGGGACATTGTCCAACACGAGAATCTGGTCCGAATCCAGTACCCGCGCTCCGTCGAATTCGACGTTCCGAGGACGAGCCGGCATCGTACCGGTCGCGATCACGATGTAGTTCGCCGTCAGGGTGCGAAGGGCGCCCACGCCTTCGATCTCGACGGCGAGCGTGTGCGGGTCAAGGAAGCTCGCAACACCTGGCACGAGTTCGATGTGGTTACGCATCAGCTGGGAACGGATGACCTCAGTCTCGCGACCGACCACGTGCTGCAGTCGGGCAAGCAGATCAGAGATGGTGATCTCATCCTTGACGCGGTAGCTGGCCCCATACAGGTCGCGAAGCTGCATGCCGGTCAGGTAGAGCACCGCCTCACGCAAGGTTTTGGACGGGATCGTGCCGGTGTTGACGCACACGCCCCCAACCATCGACTTGGTGTCGATGACGCACACCTTCTGGCCGAGCTTGGCCGCCATGATTGCGGCCTTCTGGCCGCCAGGACCCGA
>DASVEX010000073.1:0-13176 GCA_036380335.1 Propionibacteriaceae bacterium
GGACAATCCGGGGACCATCAGGGCACCACCAAGCTTGAATGTCGGTTTGCACGCGCTCGACCTGGAAGGGCAGCTTGGAGAGGGTGTGGTCGATGAAGGCGATGGCGGTTTCTGGTCGCAGCGCGGGTAGGCGCGTAGCACCCGCAGTCGGGTGCAGTCGTCGATCGCGGTGAACTGGTAGTACTTCTTCCGGCGGCCTGTTTGGCCTAGTGGTTCGATGAACTTCACATCAACCTGCAGCTGGTGGCCGGGGCGCTGCTTCTCGTAGCGCTTCCACCGCAGCGCCCGGCGTTGGTAGCGCTGGGAGGCGGGCAGCCGGTTCATGCCGAGCCGTTTTAGGATCCGCCACACCCCGGAGGTGCTGATCGTCACGTCGTGGTAGCGGGCGAGGTACATCGCGATCTTGGCCGGGCCGAAGTGGTAGTGCTTCCGCAGCCAAAGGATCTTCTCCACGATGTCGGCTTGGGTGGCCCGCGGTGAGTGATGAGGCCGCTGGGATCGGTCCTTCAACCCGTCCAGGCCGTCGACCTCGAAGCGGCGCAGCCAGCCGTAGTAGCACTGCCGGCTGATGCCGTAGTAGCGGCAAGTCGCCGCCACGTTCCCGCTGACTTCCTCCACATGGCGCAACACCGCCAGCCGACGATTGGCTCGTCGCTCCAGCTCACGGTCAGTCATAGATGATCTCCTCGGTTTGGGAGACCCAGACTGTCAACAACCTCCGTTAGTTTTAGAAGTGTGCGCGAGGGGGGATTTGAACCCCCACGTCCTTGCGGACACTGGCACCTGAAGCCAGCGCGTCTGCCGTTCCGCCACTCGCGCCCGGATCGCTTGAGATCCGATCCAGCCGGGCAAGGCTAGCACGACCGAACCGTGACCTCGGAGGCTGTTTTGCGTACCTGGCAACGGTTGTAGCTCAATTCGCTACGGGCCCAAGACCCATACATTCTGCGGATACCATCTAGTTTGACCTCGGGGAAAGGAGGGACATGGGCATTTTCGCGCGCTTTGAGAAGAAAGTGGAGGGAGCCGTCAGCGGCGCCTTCGCGCGCGCGTTCAAGGGCGACGTACAGCCGGTGGAGATCGCCGCGCGGCTGCAGCGTGAGCTCGATGCCGAGGCCAAGCTCCTCTCCCGCGACAAACGGCTGGTGCCCAACGAGTTCAAGGTCTGCCTGTCCCAGCATGACCATGACAAGCTCGCCCCGTACGCCACCACCCTGAACGCCGAACTGGCCACCGAGTTGCGTAATCATGCTCGCGAGATGGGATATGTGTTCAATGGTCCGGTCAAGGTCGTCTTCGAGCTTGACTCGAGCCTGCCCACAGGACATTTCACTGTTGACTCCGAGGCGGTTGCCGGTATCACCCCACGCAGCGGTCGGGCGAGTGAAACTTCAATCAACCGGGCGCCATTGGTACTCGAAGTCAACGGCACACGGCATCCGCTGCAGCCGCCTGGGCTGGTGATCGGCCGCGGCAGTGACGCCGATCTGCGCATCAACGACCCAGGAATTTCACGGCGGCACGCCCAGATCCGAGTAAACGCGGCAGGTCCGCAGGTGCAGATCGACATCGTCGATCTTGGTTCAACCAACGGCATTGTGGTGAACGGACAACGGGTGCAACAGGCCGTCCTGCAGGAGGGAACACGCATCGAGATCGGCTCCACCCGAATGCTCGTCCATGCTCCCACCGGACGATGAGACCGCAATGTCAGAAATCGCCTTCACGATCATCAAGGTGGCCTTCCTGGCCCTGTTGTGGCTGTTCATCCTGTCCGCGGTCTCGGTCATTCGGAGCGACTTGTTCGGCAAGACGGTGCGCGCCTCCGATCAGCCGCAGCCGCAAGAGCTCGAGACGCCGCCACCACCCCCGAGAAGAGCCAAGCGGCAGCGCGGCGAGCCGCGCGTGCTCACGATCACCCAGGGCAACCAGGCTGGGCTCTCCGCAGAGCTGGCCGGTGGAGTGATCATGATCGGCCGCGGCGCAGATTGTCAGCTGATTTTGGACGATGACTACGTCTCAACCCGCCACGCCCGGGTCGTCAGTTCTCCCAACGGCATCTATATCGAGGATCTGGGCTCCACCAACGGCAGCTACGTCAACGGCCAACGGATCACCGCTCCGACCACGATCACACTTGCCGACGCCGTCCGTATCGGCAAGACGATGATGAGGCTGGAGCCATGACCGAATGACGCTTCAGCTGAGGTACGCCGCCCATTCCGAGACTGGGCTGATCCGCAAGAACAATCAGGACTCCGGCTTGGCGAGTCCGCATCTGCTCGTGGTGGCCGACGGCATGGGCGGCGCAGCAGCGGGTGATCTTGCCTCCGCGGTGGCGATTGACGCGATACGAAAGATCGAAGGCCCTAGTGAGGGCAAGCAGATGCTCGAGGTGCTCGCCGGCGCTGTTGATGCAGCAAATACCAAGATCGCGGAGCTGGTGGAAGCTGATGTTTCCCTGGAGGGCATGGGCACGACCTTGACGGGTGTGATGTTCGACGGCGTCGAGCTCGGCCTGGCACACATCGGTGACAGTCGCGGCTATCTCTATCGTGACGGTCAGCTGGAACGGCTTACCCATGATCACACCTGGGTCCAATCGCTGGTTGACGAAGGAAAGATCAGCGAGTCCGAGGCCGCACTGCATCCACACCGCTCGCTGCTGTTGAAGGTGCTGAACGGGCAGACCACCAATGACCCCGATCTGACGATCGTGCCCGTCAAGGCTGGCGACCGCTTGCTGTTGTGCAGCGATGGCGTTTGCGGACTGATCGATGACGACATGATCGAGACCGCACTCCACCTCCCTGACCTCAATGACGCCGTCAAACGTCTCGTCGTCGAATCTCTTCACGAAGGTGGCATCGACAACATCACGGTGATCGTGGCGGACGTCGTCGAAGCCGGGGGCAACGACGAGGTCCTCGTGCTAGGAGCAGCGTCCGAGCAGCCGATTCGGGCACCAGGCGCGCCGCGCCGGCAGCTCGCCGAGGACGTCGACGACCCCGAAGACACCCTCGTCACCAGGCTCGCCGATAGTGACCCGCCTGCAGACGACGAGGAGCGATACAGCCCGCAGCCACCGCGTCAGCACCGCTTCCGTAGGCCGTTCGTCGGCTTGCTGATCCTCGTGCTCGTGGCTGTTGCCGGACTCGGGGTGGTGTACGGGTGGATCCGCACCCAGTACTTCGTCGGCGCGGACCGCGACCGGGTTGCCATCTTCCAGGGGCTGTCCGACGGTATCCCAGGCCTCTCCCTGTCACGGGTCTACGAGATACAGCAACTGGCGATCAACCAGCTGCCGCCGTTTTATCAGGAGCAAGTCAAAGCCAACATCGATGTGTCGAGCCTCGACTCCGCCCGCGCGACTGTCGCTGAGCTGAACGAAGCCGCCAAGAGGTGCGCTCCGACCCAGCAAACGACTTCACGACCAAGCGCGTCACCCGGTTCGAAACCAAGCTCGACACCCAGCAGTAAGCCTGGCGGTATCCCAACCCAGAAACCTTCGGCTCCCGCCACCAAGCAGGCGGAGCCGAGCTGCTGATGAGCGACGCTGCACCTGTCACGGTAGTTCCCCGCAAACGCCGCGGGGTCGAGCTGGGCCTGATCATCTTCGCGCTCGCACTGACCCTCGGCGCGTACGTCCTGGTCGACATCAATGTCACAGGCGGGCTGTCCGCGAGCTTTCCGTACCTGGCCGGATTCTCCATCTTGCTCGCTGTGCTCGCGCATCTCGCAGTGCGGTGGCGACTCCCGTACGCGGATCCAGTGATCTTGCCGTGTGTGATCCTGCTCAACGGCCTCGGCTTGGTGATGATTCACCGCATTGATCTGATCAACGAGCCACCGCTCAGTGGCGCCCGCCAGCAAATGATCTGGACAGCGGTCGGCGTCTTGATGTTCATCCTGGTCGTGACGTGGCTCAATGATCACCGACCGCTACAGCGCTTCACGTACACGATCGGTCTCGCCGGCATTGTGCTGCTGCTGCTGCCGCTGGTGCCGGGCCTAGGAACCGAGAAGTTCGGTGCCCAAATCTGGATTCAGGTCGGCCCGTACAGCTTCCAGCCGGCCGAGGCCGCCAAGGTGTTGCTGGCGATCGCTTTCGCCTCGTATCTGGTCGAGAAGCGCGAGGTGCTCGCGCTGGCCGGGTATCGGGTGCTCGGCATCGACCTGCCGCGGGCCCGAGACCTCGGGCCAATCCTCATCATCTGGCTGATCAGCCTCGCCATCTTGGTTTGGCAACGCGATCTCGGGACCTCCCTGTTGTTTTTCGGACTGTTCGTGATGATGCTGTACGTCGCCACCGAGCGGGCCGGCTGGGCGGTATTGGGGACACTGCTCTTCGCGGCCGGGGCGTACTTCGGCTACCTGAACTTCAGTCACGTCCGCCGTCGGGTGGGTGCCTGGCTCGACCCCTTCTCCAACTTCGACGCCTACTATCAAGTGATCAATGCACAGTTCGGCATGGCCTGGGGTGGCTTGCTCGGAACCGGTTTGGGGCTGGGTCGGCCGGGATTGACCCCGTTGGCCCGCAGCGATTTCATTGCCGCCGCGATCGGTGAAGAGCTTGGCATGACCGGGCTCATGGCCGTGATCATGATTTACGGCTTGATCGTGGCGCGCGGACTGCGGATCGCGCTGCAATGCCGCGAACCGTTCGGCAAACTGCTGGCTACGGGCCTCTCGTTCGCGTTCGCGCTCCAGGTGTTCACAATCCTCGGCGGCGTGACACGGCTGCTGCCGCTGACGGGTCTGACGACGCCGTTCATGTCCCAAGGGGGCTCTTCGCTGGTCTGCAACTGGATCGTTGCCGGCCTGCTGCTGGTGATCTCCCACCAGGTACGCAAGCCTGCGGCAACGGTCGCCCCGCTCAACCCGGATGTGGAGCAAACCCAGCTGGTGAAGGCGACCGCATGAACAAACCGATCCGCCGCGTCGCCTTCATTGCCATGATCATGTTCGCCTTGCTGCTGGCCAACGGGACGTACATGATGATCTTCCGGCAGGAATCGCTCGCTGCTCAGCCGCAGAACCGCCGGGTGCGGGATGCCGAGTTCGCCCAGAACCGTGGCGCGATCTTGGCGGCCGGCAAGACCGAGATCGCTAAGACGGTGCCAGCGAAGGATCGCTTCAAGTACCAGCGGGTCTATCCAGACGGCAAGCTCTACGCCCCGATCACTGGGTACTACTCCTACGACCGCGCCAGTTCTGCCCTGGAGAGCACCTACAACTCCCAACTGTCCGGCACTGACGACGCCCTGTTCGTACGCCGGCTGATCGACCTGGCGACGAATCGTACGCCGGAAGGGGCAAGCGTACAGACCACGATCGTTCCCAAGATTCAAAAGGCTGCTGCCGACGCGCTCGGCAACCAGAAGGGTGCTGTGGTGGCACTCGATCCCAAGACCGGCGCTGTGCTTGCGCTGGTAACGAGCCCCACCTACGACCCAAACGACATTGCCGATCATGACATCGAGGCGGCCGGCAAGGCGTACGACCGACTTGCTTCGGACCCGCAGCACCCGCTGTCCAACCGAGCCGCCCGCGAGATCTATCCGCCAGGCTCGACATTCAAGCTGGTCACCGCGGCTGCTGCGCTGGCTGACGGGAAGACGCCGGACTCGACAGTCGAGTCGCCGGATCGGCTCAAGCTACCCAATACCCGGGTGTTTCTGCCTAACTCCACCAACTGCGGCGGTACCAAGATCACTCTCACCCAGGCGCTCAAGGTCTCGTGCAACACAGCATTCGCCAACCTGGGGCTGGAATTGGGACAGGACAAGCTGCGGGAGCAGGCTCAGGCGTTCGGCTTCGATCAACGGCACCTGGCCGATCTTGGTGGCGTGGCCAGCCAGTTCCCGGACAAGCTCAACAAGGCCCAACTGGCGCTGAGCGCTATTGGGCAATACGACGTGGCAGCCAGCCCGCTGCAAATGGCGATGGTGTCCGCAGCGATCGCCAACGACGGCGTACTGATGGATCCGTACGTGGTGAGCAGTGTGCGCGCCCATGACCTGAAGCAAATCGAGACTCACGAGCCGCAGGTGTTGTCCAAAGCCATGACACCGGAGAACGCCAAGGAGTTGCAGCAAATGATGCTTGCAGTGGTGAACGAAGGCACCGGACACAATGCACAGATTCCTGGCGTCGAGGTTGCGGGCAAGACGGGCACGGCTCAGTCCGATCCCAAGCGCAAGCCGTTCGCGTGGTTCACCTCTTTCGCGCCGGTGGACGATCCCAAGGTCGCCGTGGCTGTCATCGTCGAGGACGCCGACATCCCGCGGAATGACATTGCGGGTGGGCGCGTTGCCGCGCCCATCGCGCGGGCCGTTATGGAAGCTGCACTCTGAGGTGCATTGCTCCGAGCAGTCTCTGACGTACGTTTCGCCTGCTGTGCTGCGAACGCTCCCCTCGCCTGGCCATTGTCGGCACGCTTCGCGGGCTGTGCTGGGAAGCCTCCACCGGGCCGCTGCCAGGCTTCGCTCGGGGTCGCGAGTCCACCAGACGGTGCCCATTTCACGCTCCGGTGGGCTATGGCCGAGAATGGCTGGCGGGGTTTTGAGGGAGGAACATGGACATGACTAGCAGCCCAACTATGGTCGGGGGCCGGTACGAGCTGGGCGAGTTGCTAGGCCGCGGGGGCATGGCAGAGGTTCGTCGTGCTGTTGATCAACGGCTTGGTCGATCCGTCGCAGTCAAACAGCTGCGTGCCGATTTCGCCACTGATCCAACGTTTCAGGCACGGTTTCGCCGCGAGGCTCAATCCGCTGCCGGCTTGAACCATCCGACGATCGTCGCTGTCTACGACACTGGCGAAGAGACCGATCCGCTGACCGGAGTATCCATTCCCTACATCGTGATGGAGCTCGTCGAGGGCTTGACGCTACGCGATGTGCTCAAGGACGGCCGCAAGATCCTTCCCGAGCGCGCGTTGGAGCTGACACAGGGTGTGCTGGATGCCTTGAGCTACAGCCACAAGGCGGGCATCGTGCATCGCGACATCAAGCCGGCCAATGTGATGCTCACCTCCGCCGGGGCCGTCAAGGTGATGGACTTCGGCATTGCCCGGGCTGTCGCGGACACCAGTGCCACCATGACCCAGACCGCAGCAGTCATCGGCACCGCTCAGTACCTGTCCCCCGAGCAGGCCCGGGGCGAAACGGTGGACGCCCGCAGCGACCTCTATTCAGCAGGCTGCCTGCTTTATGAGTTGCTGGTGGGCCGACCCCCGTTCGTCGGCGATTCGCCCGTCAGCGTTGCCTATCAACACGTGCGGGAGGCCCCGCTGCCGCCCAGCCAGCTGGATCCGGAGCTCAGTCCCGAGATCGACGCCGTCGTGCTGAAGGCGCTGGCTAAAGATCCGGACGAGCGTTACCAATCCGCCCGGGACATGAAGGCCGACATCTCTCGCCTTCTCTCCGGCCAACAGACCGACGCACAGCAAACAACGGCCGTCGTGGCGGCTGGAGTCGCCGCGGTGGCTGCCAATGCGTACGACGACCCCACGCGCGTCGTCGGGCCGCCACCAGTCGCTCCACCGGACGGGCCAATTGCTGAAGACGAGTACGAGGAAGAGGAGCCGGAGAAGAGCCGGGTCGGCCTCGCGATCCTGATCGGCGCGCTGATTGTGGTTGCTCTGGGCCTGGGCGGCTGGGCGCTGTTCCGAATGCTCAACCCCACCCCGACCGTTGAGACGGTTGCAGTGCCCAGCGTCGTGGACCTCACCGAGGCGCAGGCAACCGAGCAGCTCATCGGCGCCGGTCTCAAGATCGAGGTTAAGAAGGTCAACGGCGACGAGGAGACCAAAGGCAGGGTTACCGAGCAAGATCCAGCAGCCCAGACTGAAGTCAATGTCGGCAGTACTGTCACCATCTCCTTGAACCAAGGCCCTCAGACCGCCACAATCCCGAAGGGCTTAGTGGGCCAGGATCGCAAGGATGTCGAGGCGGCGCTCGACGACTTGAAGTTCAGCAACGTTACGTCTAAAGCCGCCAAGAGCGAGAATGCCAATACCAAGCCAGGCGAGGTCATCAGCATCTCGCCCAACGAGGGCGAGACCGTCCCGCTGGACACCAAGATCACCGTCAGGTACGCGACCGGCAAGTCAAACGTACCCAACTTCGATGGCCTCAGCCGGTCCGCAGCGATCCGTCAGGCCAATGAAGCTGGCTTTGGCGACCCGGCGTTCGTCGAGAAGGAAACGTCCAGGGGTACGCCCGGGACCGTGATCTCCCAGAGCCCGCAGGCTGGCGCCAATGTAGATCGCGACACGACCATCCGACTCACCCTGGCCGTGCAGCCGCCACCGCCGATCACACCGCCACCGACCACCGAGCCACCGACCAAACCGCCGACGACGCCACCGGCCACACCATCAGTGACGCCCAGCAAGACTCAGAAGACACCGTCTGATTCGAATACATAAGCGAATATCTGCTAGAGTGGGGCCATGTCTAGCGTCGTTCAGACCTCACTCTTCGATCTAGGAGTTTCCGACCTGCCGCTCGGACTACTGGGCGGAATGGTCACCCGCCAGCCGCTGGGTCGCGGCGCTTGGGTTGATCTGCTGCCCGGGTGGATGAGCGGCGCCGGCACGCTCTTTGAGGAGTTGCTGGAGCAGGTGCCGTGGCAGGCCGAGCGGCGCCAGATGTATGAGCGAGTGGTCGATGTACCGCGCTTGCTCTGCTTCTACGGCGAAGATGATCCGTTGCCACATCCTCAGTTGGTGACTGCTCGCGAGTCCCTGAATGCGCACTATGGCCAGGAGTTGGGCGAGCTCTTTACCACCGCCGGACTGTGCCTTTATCGCGATGGGGGCGACTCGGTCGCTTGGCACGGCGACACCATCGGCCGAGGCAAGAATGAGGACACGATGGTTGCGATCATGTCGCTTGGCTCGCCGCGCCAGTTCCTGCTGCGCCCGCGAGGCGGCGGAGCGACCATCAGGCACACATTGGGTCATGGCGATCTGATCGTGATGGGCGGCTCCTGCCAGCGCACCTGGGAGCACGCGATCCCCAAGACCGCGCGGTCAGTGGGCCCGCGAATCAGCGTGCAGTTCCGCCCGAGCGGTGTGCGCTAGCGAACAGGTGCCTGAGCCTGCAGAAGATGTGCCCTGAGCCTGTCGAAGGGCACGTCTTGCGGCGAAGGCTGGCGAGCGGTCGACACGGCTGCATCCTCAATGAGCTCAGGGCGTATGACAGGGCGTGTGCAGCTGGCTAGGTCAGGAAGTCCAGCAACGCCTTGTTGATCTCCTCGCCGTACGTCCATAGCAGGCCGTGCGGGGCACCCTCGATCTCGGCGTACGTTGCGCTGGGAAGCAATTTGGCGTACGAGCGGCCAGTGAGGTCAATCGGCAAGATACGGTCCGCAGTACCGTGCAAGATCAACAACGGAACGTCGATCTTGTCGATGTCTGCACGGAAGTCTGTGTACCAGGTCGGCTGTGCCCAGACCGAGGCATGGGCCGACGCATTCGCCGCGAGTTGCCAACTGGCTCGCAGCGCTTCCTCGGTCATGCGATTGCCGAGGTTTTCGTCGAGGTTGTAGAAGTTCTCGAAGAAGCCAGTGAAGAAGGCATAGCGGTCAGCCTTTGTCACGTCGAGCATGCCATCAATGACCTCCTGTGGAATGCCCGATGGGTTTTCCTCGGTTTTGACCATGAAAGGTCCGATCGGACTGATGAACACTGCCTTCGCTACACGGTGCGACCCGTACCGGCTGATATAGCGAATCACCTCACCGGCGCCCATCGAGAAACCAACCAGAACTGCATCCTGCAGATCGAGTGCCGCCAGCAAGCTGCTGAGGTCTGCGGCGTAGGTGTCGGAGTCGTGCCCAGTCGTCGGCCGAGCGGACTTTCCGAAGCCGCGTCGGTCGTAGCTGATCACGCGCTTGCCGGCGTCAAGCAACACTGCGGTCTGCTTCTCCCATGAGGAACCGTCCAAGGGATAGCCGTGGATCAGCACAACAGGCTGGCCCGAGCCGTGATCTTCGTAGTACAGCTCAATGGCGGCGCTGTTCTCGGTTCCCACACTGACGTAGGGCATCGTAAGTTCCTTCTCTCCACTCGGGTCAGCTGTGATGGTCAGCGTGCCGACATTAGCGGGGCCATGCCGACGGCTCGCGCCGGAGCCTCCGCATCACCACAAACGGTGAGCCAATTAGCCAGCATCTGGTAGCCCCACTCAGTCAGCACGGATTCGGGATGGAATTGCACGGCTTCGACAGGAAGCTCCCGATGGCGGATCGCCATGATCACGCCACTGCGGGTCGTTGCGGTTACCTCCAGCTCCGCCGGTAGTGTCTCCGGCTCGATAGCCAGCGAGTGATACCGAGTCGCAGTGAACGGCGACGGCAGACCGGCAAGCACACCGAGTCCCTGATGCTGAATGAGAGACGTTTTGCCATGCAGCAGCTCGGGCGCTCGATCGACCACCCCGCCGTACGCGACGCCGATGGCCTGCAGTCCGAGGCATACGCCGAAGATCGGCAAGCGGCCCGCCTGGGTCCGGACCACATCGACACACACCCCTGCCTCCTCGGGTGTACCGGGACCCGGCGACAGCAGGATCCCGTCGAAGATGTCCGGAAAATCCGGATCGGCGAACCGCGGGTCGTCATTGCGCCAGACGTCGACCTCGGCTCCGATCTGGGCCAGGTATTGCACCAGGTTGTAGACAAAGGAGTCGTAGTTGTCGATCACCAGGATTTTCGCGCCTGCCACTCGATCATTCTCGCCTAGTGCCATAGCACTAACGGCCGCCAGTGCTGCTGCGCACTCCGAAACCTGAGTACGGCAGGGCATGGGTAAGGTCGAGCGAGCCCTCATGCGCGGGTAGCTCGAGACTGTCCTCCGACTTCTCGCGAAAGACCAGCCCATAGGCCGCAACGTATTGCTGATAGATCTGGATCGGCTCGGAGCCGGCAAGGGCAGCGTGCAGCCGCAACGGGTCGCCGATCGCGCGAATCCGGTACGGCGGGGCGTACGGGATTCCGTGCAGCACGACCGTGTTGCCTACGCACTTCACTGCAGTGGTCGAAATCACGCGCTGCTCTTGGATCGTCATGGCCTCTGCCCCACCACTCCAGAGCGCATTGACCACCGCCTGAATGTCTTGCTGATGGACGACGAGAAGATCGGGCTCGATACCGTTCGCGGCGACGCTGGCTGGGGCGTCGTCGAGGATCACCGTGACCCCCGGTCCAGTAACAGCGGTCAGCCCGACGCGTCGCGACTCCCGACTGACATCCGGAGAGAGCTCTGACTGCTCAGTACCGCGAGCGGCGAGCCCGTCGACATCTTTACGTACGCTCGTCAGCTGACGAGTCAGTTCAGCGTTGCGACGGGACTGGGACTGGACCAAGCTGACCAGGTCCGTATTCCGAGCTGGCCGCAGGTCCGTGCCTTGGGCGTGTATGGCGCTGATCACAATCATCAGTCCAGCCAGGGCACACACAGCAGCCGTGACCGTACGCGACACCCGGCCTCGGTCGCGATCACGCCGTCGCTGGGCATCACGTGCCCGACGCAGGACGGAGACGACCGCGCGCCAGGCATCGGCAGCAGTACGTCCCGACAAGTCCTGCTTCCTCCTCGATTGAACGGGTTGCCCGAGCGCGCGGCCCGACAAGCCTCCGCACGATGCGTCCCCGGCTGGAGTCTTTGACTACGCTACCTACTTCAAGAGCAAGGAGAATCTGGTGCCCGAGTCGAGAACGCGAAAGTCTGCCACCGAGAAGCAGAAGCTGAAGGCGCAGCAGGCAGCGAAGCCGAAGAAAGTCAAGCCTCCGTCGAGTCGGCGCTGGGTACCACCCACCTTCATCGCAGTCGGACTGCTCGGCGTTGCGTGGCTGATCACCTTCTACATCGCCGGGACGTATATCCCGTTCATGGAAGCGCTCGGCAACTGGAACATCCTCATTGGCATGGGCGGGATGGCCGCGGCATTTGCGCTCGCAACCCTCTGGCGGTAGCACCCTCAGGTCGAAACAGGATGGACTGATCGGAGGTGGTTGGTGCCTCAGCGGGACGAGGCCTTGGCGCGTACATGCTCGGCGATGGCTTCCATGATGCGGACGAAATCGCTCGACAGCCGATTCCAGTCGTGGTCCCGCAGCGCAACCCGATGTCCATTGATGCCCATCAGGCGTCTCAGCAGTGGATCGGCCCGCAAGCTGAGAATCGCATCGACCACGGAGCTCGGATCATCCCAGGGCACTTCAAGACCAACCTTCTTCGATCTCACCAGATCCGCGGCCAGCGGCAGCGGTGTCGCGATCACCGGAACACCCAGCGCGCAGTACTCCACGATCTTGGTCGGCAAGCTGACTCGATAGTTCGGAAGATTCCGCAGCAGACACAACCCAGCCAGCGAACCACTGACGCGGGCCAGCGCAACCTCGCTGGGTACGAAGCCACTCCAGCTGAGATCCCCAGCAGCTGCGGCATTCTGTAACGCGTGCCTTGCCTCAGGATCCGCAGCCTCGCCGATCACCTCCAGCATCACCGCGCCGTTCGTCCGACGTCTCAGCTCCCGACCGACCTCGATCATGGTGTCGCAGCCACGGGACATCGTCACCGAGCCGAGATAGCTCACCCGATCAACACCAGGAGGAGCGATGGCACTCGGCACCGGAACCGAGTTGGGGACCACCGGATGCAAACGTCGGAACCGCTGCTGATAGGCGTGTTCAGCCAGCAGCAGGAAGTGATGTCCTTCCACCAACGACTCAGCCCGGCGCCATCCAGCCGCCACTGGGCGACGCAGCACAGCCGGCATCCACGCCTTGACCGCTAGCGCCGCAGCCGGGTCCTCGTGAACGTCCCAGATCAGGTTCTGAATGCCAAGCCCAGCGGCCGCGAGCAGGAGCTCGGGATCATGGACAACAACGACGTCATGCTCCTGCGCCGACGCCCGCAAGATCGTGCGAGCCGCACGCCACGCCCGGAACCGGCGCCGGCCGGACGACCTAGGCATGTCGATGCAGCGCACACCACCACGGTCAGACCCTGCGCGGCGAGCACCCGGCACGTCACGTCCGAAGGCACGAAATGGGGCCGCGTAGGTTACCTGCCAGCCCGCGTTGAGCAACGCACCAATCGGGCGCTGCCGTATTCTCGAATCTTCCGGGTTGTGTACGACAGTGACGACGAGGGCCGAATAGGTA
>DASVEX010000074.1:0-22799 GCA_036380335.1 Propionibacteriaceae bacterium
GGAGGCGGAGGTCGTAGCCATGCTCGATCGGATCGAGGAGCTGGGCGGCGGCTCGACTCGGCAGCATGAGATTGGCCCGATCACCTCAGGGCTGCTCCTCGGCATCGAGGAGGGCTGGTTCACCGGACAAATCGCGGACTCGGCATTTCGCTATCAGACCGAGCTGGAAAAAGGTGACAAGAAGATCGTCGGCGTCAACGTCCACACCGGAACCGTGCTGCCGGCGCTGGAGATCCTGCGAGTCAGCCACGAGGTCGAAGTCGAGCAGAATGCGACCCTGGTAGCTCGGCGGGCGGCCCGAGATCATGCAGCGATCGAGTCGGCATTGGGCGATATGATCAAGATCGCTCGAACCGATGGCAACATGATCGAGCCGATGTTGACGGCCGCCAGAGCTGAGGCCACCTTGGGCGAAATCTGCAACGCTCTGCGTGCCGAATGGGGAGAGTACGTCGAGCCCGCCCGCTTTTGAGCCGTTCGACTTCGACTTGTCAGCGTTCAGCTGGTGATAACCCGCTGAAACGCTGCCAAGTCGGGTAATAGGGAGGTCGCACGAGATCTGCAAGGTGGGCTTGAGGAGGTGCATGTGCCGACCGGGGCTTTGTTGCTGCTGGGGATCGGGTGTGCGGTTGTGCTGGGCACGTTATTCGTGGTCTTCATCATTCCGTCCGCGGGGCATAGCCGGCCTCCTCGCTTCGCCCTGCCACGCTTGAAGTTGCCGGGCTTCACGATTCCTTCCGGCTCGCCGGCGGGCTCGCTGCTCAAGGGATTCAGCTATCTGTACGCGCCATTGAGCTTTCCGCACCTTCGCCGCAACGTGGCAGGCCGGCTGGGCGATGCCATTGCTCGGATCGATGCTGTAGACCCTTCGCCGGTATCCCAACGAGTCAGCCAGGCGACGCAGGAGACGGCAGACGCCATCGGCCCTGAGGAGTTACCACCGGCGGCAGGCGGGGAGTCTGTCATCAACCTCTTTGATCAAGCCAGACGTAGGGAAGAAGCGCGACGTAAGGAGCAGGCATGACTGAGCTGCCATCTCGATATGACCGTCATCAGGACCCGCTGCAGGTGTACGCCGAGGCTGATGCCGAGACGCGTGCGGTGATCGAGAAGGAACTCGATCGGATCGCCGCTCTCGATCAGCGCGAGGTGCGGCTAAACGCGCGCGGTCTCAACTACGGCGTCGTGATCACCCTCGCATTCCTGGTGGCATGCGTATACCTGATCGCGAGCGGACATGGCGTCGAGGGCACGACTCTGGGCGTGATCTTCATCATCGGCCTCGTTGCTGTGATCGCCTTTGGTCGCCGGCGCTGATCTTGATCGGTAGGACCTAGTGCCCTAGAAGGGAAATCTCTTGGCGCTTCGCGGCGCCCTAGGACGGCAAGGCCTCGCGGGCATCGAACCAGCTCGCGAGGTCCGTTGGGCTGGCGGCAAGTTCGAGGTTGGAAGCGATGCGATCGATAACAGCCAGCGCGCCGCGCTGCGTGGTGATGTCGATGGGACTGCTGAGATCGCCTCGTACGCAGACGTGGCTGTCCCCGAACGGCCGGCAGACGGCCGCGTGTCTGCCATTGGCGTAGCGCAACACCGAAGCGGAATTGTTGACCGCGTACATCGGCAGGCCGGCTGGATACCGGATGCTGATCTGGATAGTCCCCTCGGGGTAGTCATTGCGGGTGAGGAACGCCACGGTCGAGTTGCTCACCAGGCCTCGGGTGACCGATGTGACCTCATAGTGCGGGGGGAGCGAACGAACACGGTACGGCAGTTGGACGGACTCAGGTGTCAGAGTCACGTGGCTGGCCAACTCCGGGAGCGTCTTGCGGGGATTGCTGACCCGGCCGCACTCGATGATCACCCAGGCCGTGTCGGCGTACTCCCACCACAGCATTGCTCCGCCGCCATTGGGCCAGACGCGCTCCGCGTAGCTCGCCGAACGGGTGCCGACCCGGACACGTGTTGGCTTCCTCGGCAACTGGCGAACCCAGGTAGCACCGGCCGCGCCGACCGCCACTGAGCACCGGGCGTCGCTGGGTTGCTCGGCGCGCAGAGTCGTGGTTTCCCAATCTCGTTCGACGGTCCGGCTCTGGATAGACCAGCCTGGCATTGGTCGAACAGTCTGGGAGAACGTCCATTCCCCTGATTTCCGAGGCTCGACATCGGGCCGGTGGATGGCGCCGACCGTCACGAGTACGGCCAGCATGGTCCCGGTGGCGACTCCAACGAGCCCGATCCGATGCCGGCGTCGCGCGCGGCTCCTGGCGTGGCGGCGAAGAGCACGAGAAACGTCCGCAGCATCTGGCAGATGCCAGGTGGTGATATCGAGTCCTGCGCGGACCGCATACGGGTCGGCGTTGATCATTGCGAGCGCGCGACCGAGTTCGATACCGATTCGCGCCGATGAGCGGTCGAGAATCGCCGCGATTTCCGCGTAGGTGACGCCCTCGAGGCAGCTCAGCATCACCACAGCCCGCTGCAGCTTGGGCAGCTTGTCGTACGCGAGGACGACGACTCGAAGCTCCTCGGGGATCCGGTCTGCTAAGTGCCGAGGGATCGGCTCAGCTGGTTCTGCAGCGCGCAGGAAGGTACGCACCGTCAGCTCGCGCAAATCTGCTGGTGAGTCAACCAGCCTGGGCCAGCGTGGGCCGGCGGCGAGTACCACTGCACCAGCCAGATCGGCTGGATTACTGCTCAGCGCCGAGCACCAGCGAAGCAGATCCGCCAGCTCGTCGGCCTGCATGTATCCATTGTGGCCTTGCTGCTCGGCAATCGAGTTACCGAAGCGGTGCAGGCTGGGCCGAGGCTCGCTGCGTTGGCTGTGGCTACCCCTCGAGAGCCGCGGAGACGACGGCGCGAGCCGCGTCCTGGACCTCAGCGAGGTGTTCGGCGCCCTTGAACGATTCGGCGTAGATCTTGTAGACGTCCTCCGTGCCCGACGGCCGAGCAGCAAACCACGCAGACTCAGTCGCAACTTTCAAGCCGCCAATGGGAGCGTCGTTTCCGGGCGCTCTGGTCAAGATCGCGGTGATGGGCTCGCCGGCCAGCTCGGTGGCCGTGACGGAGGAGGCATCGAGCTTGGCCAGCTTGGCCTTCTGCTCGCGGTTGGCCGGCGCATCGATCCGGGCGTACGCCGGCGCGCCGTGCTCGGCGGTCAGCTCGGCGTAGAGCTCGCTGGGAGATTTGCCCGTGACCGCCTTGATCTCGCTGGCCAACAGGGCGAGCAGGATGCCGTCCTTGTCGGTTGTCCAGGTGCTCCCGTCGAGTGCAAGGAACGATGCACCTGCGGATTCCTCGCCGCCGAAGCCGATTTCGCCAGTACGCAGACCCGGCACGAACCACTTGAAACCCACCGGCACCTCGACGAGGGTGCGACCGAGGCCAGCCGCGACGCGGTCGATCATCGACGAGGACACCAGCGTCTTGCCGATTCCCGCGTCGGGTCGCCAGCCGGGGCGGTTCGCGTAGAGATATTGGATGGCAACGGCCAAGTAGGCATTGGGATTCATCAGTCCAGCGTCCGGCGTGACGATGCCGTGCCGGTCGGCGTCTGCATCGTTGCCCGTCGCGATGTCGTACTCGTTCTTGTTGCGGATGAGGCTGGCCATGGCGTTCGGCGACGAACAATCCATCCTGATCTTGCCGTCGGTATCAAGGGTCATAAATGACCAGCGGGGGTCCACCTTGGGATTGACCACGGTGAGGTCGATCCCAAGGTTTTCGGCGATGTAGCCCCAGTACTGCACGCTCGCCCCGCCCATCGGGTCGGCGCCGATGTGCACCCCTGCCTCACGCACAGCTCTGAGATTCACTGCGTTGACCAGGTCTTCGCAGTAAGCGCCCAGGTAATCGAACCGCTGCACCTCCGAAACCACGTCCGCGTAGGGCTGCCTCTGGATCGCCGAGCCATCGGCAAGCAATGCGTTCGCGCGGGCGGCGATGACGCTCGTCGCGTCGCTGTCCGCAGGTCCGCCATGCGGCGGGTTGTACTTGAAGCCGCCGTCACGGGGCGGGTTGTGCGACGGGGTTACCACGATCCCATCGGCCGTGTTGCCCGTGCTCGCCGTCGCATTGTGCACCACGATGGCCCGGGAGACCGCCGGAGTCGGGGTGTAGTCCTCGTCGTCCGCGGCGTAGGCCGTGACACCGTTCGCCACCAACACCTCGATGGCGGTCGTCCAGGCCGGAGTGGAAAGTGCGTGGGTGTCTTTGCCTATGAAGAGCGGCCCGGTGATGCCTTGGGACGCGCGATACTCCACGATCGCCTGGGTCGTGGCGGCGATGTGTGCGTCGTTGAATGCGGCGTCCAGACTTGACCCCCGATGTCCAGAGGTACCGAAAACCACCTGTTGGTCGGGGTTATCGGGGTCGGGCACAAGGTCGTAGTAGGCGCTGATGACGGCGTCGACGTCAATGAGGTCTTCAGGGAGGGCCGGCTGGCCGGCGCGCGGGTGAGCCATGGCCCACATTCTGCCGTCGTTTCGGCTGGGTAGTGGCGAGCTGGTCGATACGTTCTCAGCATCCGTGCCTGATTGCTCCGGTCTTAGCGCTCGGTCGGCGCGCTGTAGATCGCTGAGCTTTGACAGGATGGCGCTATGAGTTCGTCCAGCTTCAACCGCCCTGGCGCTGTTGATCTTTCGCAGCTCGCCCAACGGGCTCAACACTCCGCTGCCACTCAGGCGAGTGCGCCGCCGCGACCGGCGGGAGCGTCCTACGTCGTCGAGGTCACCGAGCAAACCTTTGAGGCGGAGACAATCCGCAAGTCGGTCAAGTACCCGGTAGTTGTTGAGCTTTACTCGCCGCGCGTCGCCACGGGTCAGCAGCTGTCCGACGCCCTGATCGACATCGCCAATGCCTCGGACGGGAAGTTCTTGCTGGCCCGGTTGAACGTTGACACCGCCCCGGGGATCGTTCAGGCGCTTGGGCTGCAAGCGGTGCCTACTGTCGTCGCGCTGCTCAACGGTCAGCTGGCGCCGCTGTTCCAGGGAGTGCTGCCGAAAGATCAAGTGCAGGCAGCGATTGATCAACTGCTGAAAGCGGCTGTAGCGAACGGGATGGTGGGACGCGCGGAGCCAGCTGGTATTGAATCATCCGAGGAAGAGCCAGAGCCCCAGGCAGACCCGCGGTACGCGGCGGCGGACGCTGCGCTCGAACGCGGTGACTTCGCGGCCGCCCGCGAGGAGTTCGACAAGTTACTGCAGGCAAATCCAAATGATGCCGAGGCGCAAGCCGGGAAGGCGCAGGCGGGTCTTTTTGCACGCGCCGCAACTCTGGATCCGGGGGCCACCCTTGCTGCGGCGAACGGCACCGATGATCTTGACAGTCAACTCGCTGCAGCAGATGTCGAGATGATCAGCGGGCAGGTGGAAGCCGCCTTCGGGCGCTTGATCGGGTTGGTCAACCGATTGTCCGGCGATGAGCGGAACAACGTACGGGTACGCCTGCTCGAGCTATTTGAAACGCTTGGCAACACCGACGAGCGGGTCCTCAAGGCCCGCCGCGATCTGATGACTGCGCTCTTTTAACTCAGCCGAGCGCGCCCATCTCGTTGCCTCCCGCAAGAGGAGGAACCCCGCGCATATGCTGGCCCGGTTGCTCTAGACCGGGGAGAGGATCATGAAGCGGCTTTTTGTCGCCGTCGCTGCAACGCTGCTGCTTGCGTTAGCCGGTTGCTCTGGCGCTGCTGCGTCCGGCCCATCGACGCCCACGAGCCCGCCGCCGCAGGCAGCATCTCCGAACGCCCCGAATCCCAGCGCATCGCCGCCCGCCTCGTCGGTGCAAAAGTGCCTGAGTGGCCGTTACCGCCTCGTTCGGTTTGTCGGCGTCGGCGAGAAGGGAACCTACGGCACGGGTCAGGGCGGAGATGTCACTGTGAGCTTCGACCATGGGACCTACCTGCTGCGCGGTGCAGGCAAGGACCCGATCAAGCTGACGTTGGCAGGCCAGACCGCCGGCCTGCTGGTGAACGGCTCGGTCGGCGGTGACTACCAGTTGCAGGGCGACAGGGCCAGCTTCACCGTCGGCAAAAGCACCGGCTCGGCAACGCTCCAAGTCGGGCCCGTGAAGAAGTCCTTGCCCATCTCCGAAGTCGCCAACGTGCTTGCCCCCGACGGCGAGGCGGGTTTGTCCTGTGCCAACGATGCGCTCATCGTGACCCTCCAAGACGTCCGCCTCGAGCTAGGCAAGGTCTGACCTGTCACTACGCTGGCAAACGCCACGCTGAGGCGCAATCAGTCGAGTTGACTAGGGTGTACGACCGTCCTCGGTGTAAGCCATCTCATCGGGACCGAGCGCAACGGCAAGACTGAGCCGGCGAAAGGCCAGGGGAGTCAGCAACTCGCTTGCTGCCGACAAATCCACCAGCGCGACGGCCTTGATCTCGGTCGGTTGCAGCGACCAGTAAGCAAGATCGTTTTCGGCCACCATGCCACCATCGAAGATCATTTCTATGGCATCGTCCCAGCCCAGATACGGCGGCATCCAATCGACGACCATTAGCCGACCGATTTCAAGCTCAATGCCCAGTTCCTCAGCTACCTCACGCGCGGCACCGAGGCGAGGTGGCTCCAACGGTTCGACAATGCCGCCAGGCAGCTCCCAGTCTTTCTTGAACTGGGTCTCACACAGCAGCACGCGATCGCGTACGTCCCGCATGAGCACGTGGGCGATCAGACGTTTTTTCGGCAGCGCCGAGTTCATCACGCTGGAGAAGCCTTGACTTCCGCCAACCTGATCAGATGCGAGTCTGGCGAACAGGCAGAGATCCGCGTACGAGCCGTCCGAGCGTTCCAGCACCTGACGGCGTATCCCTTCCAAGCGGAAACCGGCGCGCAGCACCGCGCGCCGAGCAACAAGATCATCTGCTGGCGCCGAGACCTCGACACGGCGCAGCTGTTGGTCCACGAGCATCTCGTCCGCGGTGGCCCGAACCGCCCGCTCCAGCGATTCGGAACTGAGCGCGCCGCTCCAGTCAAGCGTCGCGATACCGTCCTCGGAGACGCTGACGGTCAGCTCGAGATTCACCCGTCGAGCCTAAATCCCGTCAGCCGAGGATCCCCAAGGGACGAACGCGACCGAATGATCCGCTCCTAGGTATCGGTAGCTGGCGCCCCCTCCGCGGGCTTGGCCCGTCGGGGCTGGGTGGGCCCGGTCACCGCCTGATCACCTGTGGTCGCATGCGGTGAGGCTGCCCTGGCCGCTGCGATCACGCCGCGAGTGGCCCTCTCCGGTTCGATCTCCTGCTCCTCGTCCAGCTCATGCTCGAGCCGCAGCCAGACCGCACCAAGCGGCGGAATGGTGACCGACGCGGATGCCGTATAGCCGTGCGACGGCACGGGATGAGCAACGACCTTGCCGAGATTGCCGATCACGCCGGTGCCGTCGTACACCTCGGCGTCGGTGTTCAAGATCTCCTTCCAGACTCCCTCCCTGGGCAGCCCGATCTGGTGATCTGGGCGGGGCTCGGAGGAGAAGTTCGTGATGCAGGCGATCATCTGGCCGTCGCCGTCATAGCGGAGCCAGGAAAAGATGTTTCCGCCACGATCATCGGCATCGATCCAGGAGAACCCCGATGCGTCCGTATCTCGCTTCCACAGCGCAGGGTGCTCCTTATAGATCTGGTTGAGATCCTTGATCAGCCGCTGTACGCCGCGGTGACCCCACTCGGCGCTCTGCCACCAATCGATGCTGCGGCTCTCGGAGAACTCCCGGCGCTGGCCAAACTCGGTGCCCATGAAGAGCAGCTTCTTACCCGGATGCGCCCACATGAAGGCGTAGAAGGCACGCAGCGTGCCAAACTTCCGCCACTCGTCCTGAGGCGCCCGCTCGAACATCGAGCCCTTGCCGTGCACGACCTCGTCATGACTGATCGGCAGGATGAAGTTCTCCGAGTACGCGTACGCCATGGCGAAGGTCATCTCGTGGTGGTGAAACTGCCGGTAGACCGGCTCCCGGCCCACGTAGCGCAGCGAGTCGTTCATCCAGCCCATGTTCCATTTGAATCCGAAGCCGAGGCCGCCGTAGTCGGTACCTTGCGTGACGCCCGGCCATGAGGTCGATTCCTCGGCGACCATGATGCTGCCCGGCTCGCGGCCGTAAGCGTGGGCATTCGTGCGCTGGAGCAGTTCGACCGCTTCCAAATTCTCGTTGCCGCCATACTTGTTGGGCACCCACTGACCCGCCTCGCGGGAGTAGTCCAGATAGAGCATCGAGGCGACGCCGTCCACGCGTAGCCCGTCGATGTGGTACTCCTCCAGCCAGTAGTACGCATTCGAGATCAGGAAGCTCTTCACCTCGTTGCGGCCGAAGTTGAAAATGTAGGAGCCCCAGTCGGGGTGCCAGCCCAATTTCGGGTCTTCATGCTCGTACAACGCAGTTCCGTCGAAGCGCTGCAGTGCCCACGGGTCCGTCGCGAAGTGCCCAGGCACCCAGTCCACAATCACGCCGATCCCGGCCTGATGGAGCTTGTCGACTAGGTGGCGGAACTCGTCAGGTGACCCGAACTTCGACATCGGAGCGAAGTAGCCGGTGATGTGATAGCCCCAGGAGCCTTCGAACGGATGTTGGGCGACCGGCATGAATTCCACATGCGTGTAGCCCTGCCAGTTGACGTATTCGACCAGTTCGTTGGCTAGCTCCAGATAGGTGAGCCCTTGTCTCCAGGAGCCAACGTGCACCTCATAGATGGTCATAGGCTCCGCGTGCATGACCTTCTGGCCGCGATACCACATCCAATCGTCGTCACCCCAGACGTATTGGCTCTCATACACGATCGAGGCGGTATGCGGCGCGGCCTCAGCGAAGCGCGCCATGGGATCGGCCTTGAGTCGCCAGACGCCGTCGGCACCCAGTACCTCGAACTTGTAGAGGCTGCCGGTGCTGGCTCCTTCGACGAACAGCGCCCAAACTCCAGATCCGGGCACCAGCTGCATGTAGTGCCCCTCGCCGTTCCAGTAATTGAAGTCGCCGACGAGCCGCACGGCCTGCGCGTTGGGGGCCCAGACCGAGAATCGGGTGCCGCGGATTTCACCACGTTCGGAGTCTTGGACGGTCGTCTCGTGGGCGCCCAAGCGGCGCCAGCACTCGGTGTCGTGTCCTTCGTGGAAACCGGTGAGGTCCCAACCAGTCAGACCGCCGCTCGAATCGTAGGACATGAGTGCTACTCCTGTTCTCTGGTCGGGCTCGCAAGCTCGCCGGATTCATGAGGCGGCCTCGCAAGCTTGCCCGGCTCGTTGAGCGGGCTCGCAAGCTCGCCTGGGTCGTTGGGCACCTGATTGATATCCGCAAAGGTCGGAGACGAATCCGAACCTCCTGAGTCATGGTTGCCGGCCGCCAAGTCGGCGACTGCACGGAGCGGGATGCCGATCCAGTCTGGCCTGTTCCGCATCTCGTAAACGACCTCATAGATCGCCTTGTCCGCCTCGTACGCCCGGAGCAGGCTCGTTTCGGTCGCGCCCAACTCCGCAACCGTGTAGCCGCGCAAGAAGGCAGCACGGCAGGCTGCCGCCCAAGCTGCGCTCCGTGGTCCCTGAATGCTCGCGGCGGCGTAATCGAAGGAACGCAGCATCCCGGCGACATCTCGCCACACCGAGTCCGGAGCGCGGCGCTCGGCCATTGTCTTGGCCGGCTCGCCCTCGAAATCGATGATCTTCCAGCCGGACGGAGTATGCAGCGTTTGGCCCAGATGGAAGTCCCCGTGGACCCGCTGGGTATCCAAGGTTTGGGCACCCAGCTCATCGAAGCAGCGCAGCAGACCTGCGACGTGTGGTGCCAGCGCCGGGGCGACCCGGGCCGCCTCGTGGAGCCGGTCCGTCATGATCATCGCCGTACGCGCACCCAGCACCCTGGTGGTGTCAAAAGAGGAGCGGAGCGCATGGTGAATCTCCGCAAGCGCCTTGCCCAGCGCCTGAGCCTCTGCGGCGAAAGCAAACTCTGGGCTGATCGTTGTCGAAGCGTTCTCAGCTCGAAGTGAATCCAGGGCCAGCTCCCAGCCGTCGAAGGCGCCAGCCAGCTTCTCGATCACCATGGCGAGATCGGCGTCCAGCTGCAGCCCGCGCGAGACCCAACTGCCCTCGATCCATCCGAACAGGCCCGCGACATCAGAGATGCCGGCCGCGTTGAGCGCGGCATGGACCTCGATATCGAGGTTGTGGCCGAGTTCCAGGCGCCGGAAGAGCTTGAGGATTGCGGTATCTCCCAGCATCACGGAGGTATTGCTCTGCTGCCCGGTGAACAGCCGTGGCTGAAGTTCGGCGCTGAAGGCTGCTGCAGCTGTGGGATTGAATCGTGCCTCGCTGTCTGGACTGCGCAGCCGGCGACCTCCTCGCAGCGCACTGAGAATCACCCGACACGCATCCGGATCCTGGGCGGCATCGTACGCGATCACTGGACCAAGATCAGGATCGGTGAACCTTGCGATCTCTGCCTGGTGCAGCTCCGCGTGGGGAGCGGACCGGTAAGAGATCGCGAGGTGGTAGTACTCCGTCGGAGGAGCAATGGATGGCTCGACCATCTCGGGAGGCTCGCCGGCGGCCGATTCCTGCGTCGGCTCGAGATCCTCCGCCGGCTGGCTAGCCGAGGCGACGAGCGGCTCGGGATCCTCCTCGGGCGGGTAGGCCAGCTCAGCGATCTCGAACCGTACTCCTGGCGCGGCAGCAGGCCGGAAGAAATCGGAAACCTCGGTGAGCCAGGGCAGTGGCGTGAGCGATCGGAACTGCACGCGCCGACCCTTGCCGGCGAACCATCGCGCATTGGAGATGTACCTCAGGACCTGGTCGGCGACCTGAGGATCGGCTGTTCCGCTCACGGCGTCCTAACCCTGCGCGGTAGCCGGCCCTGCGGCAGCGCTTCGAGAGCCGTACCTGATCAGGGTGAGAATGTGCGCCGGATCGTCGTGAGTCAGCCTGACGAAAGCATGCTGTCCCCAACGCCACGTCTGCCCTGTCAGCTCATCGTGGACGAGGTAGACGTCCCGCGCCGTCAGTCCCATGGCCTCCATGTCCAGGTAGAGCTCGGTTTCGACGATGTTATGTGGATCCAGGCTGACAACAACGAGCACCACATCGTCGCCGCTCCTCTTGGAGTAGACCACCGCGTTGGCGTTCGAAGCGTGGTGGAAATGCAGCTCGCGCAGCTGCTGCAGTGCGGGGTGCTCTTTGCGGATCTGGTTCAGCTTTCCGAGCAGCATGTTGAGGTTCTCGCCGCTCTCTTCGGCGGCTTTCCAGTCGCGCGGGCGGTATTGGAACTTCTCCGAGTCCAGGTACTCCTCACGGCCTTGAGCGAGCGCCGCGTTCTCGAACAGCTCGAAGCCTGAGTAGATGCCCCACAGCGGAGAGAGCGTCGAGGCGAGGACCGCCCTGATGGTGAAGGCCGGTTTGCCGCCCCACTGCAAGAAGTGAGGCAGGATGTCGGGCGTATTGGGCCAGAAGCTCGGCCGGAAGAAGCTGTCGGACTCACTCGTCAGCTCCTTCATGTACTCCTCGATCTCCCACTTCTCATTGCGCCAGGTGAAGTAGGTGTACGACTGCTGGAAGCCGGCCTTGCCGAGGGCATGCATCATTACTGGCTTGGTAAAAGCCTCGGCAAGGAAGAGCACATCCGGATCGGTCTTGCGAATCTCAGCAAGCAGCCAGGCCCAGAAATTGACCGGCTTGGTATGCGGATTGTCGACGCGGAAGATGCGTACGCCGTGGCTCATCCAGAGCTTGATGATCCGCAGGCTTTCCAGGTAGATCCCGTCGCGGTCGTTGTCGAAATTGATGGGGTAGATGTCTTGGTATTTCTTTGGCGGATTTTCCGCGTACGCAATGGAACCGTCGGCGCGCTTGGAGAACCACTCGGGATGCTCGGTGACCCACGGGTGATCAGGCGATGCCTGGAGCGCGAAGTCCAAGGCAACCTCAAGCCCCAGCGAGTTGGCCTTGGCGACGAACCGGTCGAATGCATCGAAGTCGCCGAGGTCGGGATGGATGCTGTCGTGTCCGCCTTCCGGTGCGCCGATCGCCCATGGGGAGCCAGGATCGGTCGGCCCCGGCGCCAATGTGTTGTTCGGGCCTTTACGAAAGGTTGTGCCGATCGGATGGACAGGCGGCAGGTAAACCACGTCGAAGCCCATCGCGGCCGCCGCTTCCAAGCGTTCGTGTGAGGTGTCGAACGTGCCTGAGATCCATTTTTCGTCTGCCTCGTCCCACTTCGCTCCCTGGGAGCGCGGGAAAAACTCGTACCACGACGAGAACAGCGCCTTACGGCGATCGACGAAGATCGGATAGTCCGGCGTAGGCGAGATCCGCTCGCGTGGACCGAAGAGCTTCATTGCCTCTCGTACGTCGTCTGCTAGCACCACCTCGAGCCGATCCTCGACTTGTTGTCCCGAGTCGAGATTCTTGGCCGCACCCTGCAGCAGCGCCGCGGTCTGATACTCCCCAGCTGCCTCGGCGTCAGCCGCGGCTCTATCGAACATGGCGATGCCTTCGGTGCACACCAACGCAACATCAATGCCGGCCGGAATCTTGATCTCCGCATGGTGGATCCAGGTTTCCCACGGATCGCTCCAACCCTCGACGCGGAACGTCCACATTCCCTCGGAGTCGAGCACCACCGATGCCGTCCACCAGTCAAAACCAAGGGGAGTCGTGGGGTGCATCGGCTCGAGGCGCTCGTTGCCTTCGGGATCAGTGAGCACGACCGAGGCATTGACGGCGTCGTGGCCTTCCCTGAACACGGTCGCTCGGATCGGAACGGATTCCCCGACCACGGCTTTGGCCGGATAGGCGCCGCCCTCGATCACCGGTGACACGTTGTGCACCGGAATGCGGTCAAAGATCGACCCGAGTCTCGGCAGGCTGACCGTGACAGTGCGGCTGCCGCCAGGCGAGGTGTCCGGTGCTGTTGCGGCGACTGGGGAGGGGGATGCTGCGGACCCTGGCTGAGCCACGTCATCGCGGTCCGGCGTCAAGGATCCTGAAGTATTTGCCGTCACGATTGTCAACCTATCGGCCCTAGTGCTTCCGCGGCAGGGGTCGGACGCCGCAACCTCCGCTGCATTAGAGAGGGCAACCTGGGTACTTGGCCCCAGTAGACAACCAGTTGCAGTCCCCGAGCCGATGAGAGCAGAAATCCCGTGCCATCCAAAGTTCGCCGGTAGGTTAATCCAGTGCGCGCTATTCGCCGTTTCACTGTTCGCCCGGTGCTGCCTGAGGCCCTCAAACCATTGGGTGATCTGGCCCGCAACCTTCGTTGGTGCTGGCACGCAGAGACCCAAGATCTTTTCCGGTCGGTGGACCCGCAGCTCTGGGAAAGTACGGCAGGCGATCCGGTCCGGATGCTGGCCGACGTCTCTGTCGAGCGTCTTCAGGCACTCTCGACCGACAAGCGGTTTCTGAAGAACCTCCGCCTGATCCAAGGTGATCTTGCCGACTATTTGGCTGGCGATCTGTGGTATCAGGGCTATGCCGCTGAGAATCCGACCGCCCCCACCTGCATTGGCTACTTCTCACCGGAATTCGGCATTACCGAGGTGCTGCCGCAGTACTCGGGCGGCCTCGGCATTCTGGCCGGCGACCATCTCAAGACCGCAAGCGATCTTGGAGTTCCGATCATCGGCGTCGGACTGCTCTACCGGCAGGGATACTTCCGGCAATCTCTCAACGCCGCTGGCTGGCAGCAGGAGCGTTATCCGCTGCTTGACCCGAACTCCTTGCCGTTGACCTTGTTGCACGATGACGAGGGCCCACTTCGGATCGACGTCCCACTCCCTGGGCGGACCCTGTACGCGCAGGTCTGGGTGGCTCAGGTCGGTCGGGTGCCGCTGCTGATGCTGGACTCCGACGTCGAGCAGAATGCCGGCTACGAGCGTGAGGTGACCGACCGACTGTACGGCGGTGGTACCGACCACCGACTCGAGCAAGAAGTCCTGCTCGGCATGGGCGGCGTACGCGCCATTCGGGCGTACTGCCGGATCACCGGCAATGCGCCTCCCGAGGTATTCCACACCAACGAGGGGCACGCCGGGTTCCTTGGCCTGGAGCGGATCCGCGAGTACCTGCATACCGGCCTCGACTTCGATACCGCGCTGGAGCTCACCCGCGCCGGGACCGTGTTCACCACTCACACTCCGGTTCCAGCCGGTATCGACCGGTTCCCGCGCGAGCTCATCGTCCACCAGTTTGCCGGCTTCGACGGCCTGCCGTTAGACCGCGTCCTGGCCTTGGGAGCCGAGGACTACGAGGGTGGCGACACTGGCAAATTCAACATGGCTGTGATGGGCTTCCGGCTCTCCCAGCGGGCCAATGGCGTCTCCTCGCTGCACGGCATCGTGTCCCGCGAGATGTTCCAGGGGCTGTGGCGCGCCTTTGACACAAGCGAGGTGCCGATCACCGCGATCACCAATGGTGTGCACCATCTCACCTGGGTGCATCGGGAGTTGCTCGATCTGCTCGAAGCACCGAGCGGCAGTCCGTCGGAGAGCGATGGCTACGACTGGGACGCGCTGACCAATGTCGACAGCAAGACGATTTGGGCGCTCAAGCGGCGGATGCGTGAGGATCTGATCGCCATGACGCGGAAGCGGCTGGCCGCGAGCGGCGCCAATCGTGGCTTGGCGACCGACTGGGTCGCCAAGGCGCTCAATCCAGACGTCTTGACCTTCGGCTTCGCGCGACGCGTGCCGTCGTACAAGCGGTTGACGTTGATGTTGCGCGACCCGGACCGTCTCAAGGCGCTGCTCACCGACAAGGACCGCCCGATTCAGATTGTGATTGCGGGCAAGGCACATCCAGCCGACGAAGGTGGCAAGGCGCTGGTCCAACAGGTCGTGCAGTTCGCTGATGATCATGCGGTGCGGGAGCACATTGTCTTTCTTCCCGACTACGACATAGCGATGGCGAAGCGGCTGTACCCGGGCTGCGACGTCTGGATGAACAACCCGCTGCGTCCGTACGAGGCGTGTGGCACGTCAGGGATGAAAGCAGCCCTGAACGGCGCGGCAAATCTGTCGATCCTCGACGGATGGTGGGACGAATGGTTCGATCCGGCGTACGGCTGGGAAATTCCGTCCGCCGAGGGGGCGGACGGACTAGAGCGGCGTGATGATCTCGAGGCCAAGGCGCTCTACGACATCATCGAGAACGAGATCGTGCCGCGCTTCTATGATCTTGATCAGCGTGCGCTTCCGGAGCGCTGGATACAGATAATCAGGGACACGATCGCCGGACTGGCTCCCAAGGTCGTGGCGTCGCGGATGCTGCGGCAGTACGTGACCCAGTTGTACACCCCTGCTGCGGTGTCCAGCCACGCCTTGAACTCCTCGAGCGGGGGAGCAGAGGCGCTCGCGAGTTGGAAGCGCAGGATTCGGGCAGCGTGGCCGACCGTTTCGGTTGAACACGTCGAGTCGCTCGCCGGCGAGCAGGTCGAGGTGGGGACCAAGATTCATGTCAGCGCGCTGGTTCGGCTCGGGGAGCTCACCCCGGACGACATCGAAGTGCAGCTGATCATCGGTCGGCTCGACGGTGACGATCACCTCTATGACCCGCGCGTGGATCCATTCCCGGCCGGGGTCAACATCGACGGTGGGCTGCGTCGCTACGAGGGTTGGGTGGAGGCCAAGCGTGCCGGCGCGATCGGCTACACCGTACGGGTGGTGCCGTATCACCCGCTGCTGGCCAGCCAGGCCGAGATGGGGCTCGCGGTGCTGCCAGCCAGCATGCCGACACCCACGTATTGATTAGAGCTGCTCGCGCAATCGCGCGTGGAGTCCGCCTACTTCGTCGTCGCTCGCAGAGGAAACTACGCCTCCGCTCGCTCCTCCTTAGCACGGCGGCGCGCGATTTCCCGACGCTCGCAGCTGTGATAGAGCTGCCAGCGAGTGTTTGGTCGCTCACAGCCGTTAGTGGGAATCCGAGAAGCTGCTTAGTCGACCTGGAGTACGACGACCGTACGAGCCGGCAGCTGGAGGCTCGATCCGGCCGCCACTTTCTCTGACGGCAGTTCCCCCTCAACTCCGGTATGCGCGATCACGGTATAGGTATCTGCCCACGGTCCGTTCGGCAGCTCGACTTGGATCGGGTCGGAACCGGCATGGAACCACACCAGGAATGCCTCGTCGGTCGCACGGAGCGGGTCGTCATGCGCGAGATACATGCCGAGCGTGCGTCGCGTGGCGTCGCGCCACTCCGACTCGGTCATTTCAGCATTGTTGCCACCGAACCACGCAACGTTCTTCCGTCCTCGCGGCTGACCCTTCGCGTCGAGCAGGAATTCGCCCTGACGGAAACGCTCCCGTCTGAAGATCGCGCGCTCACCGCGCAGGTGAAGCAGCTTGCGCGCGAGTTCGGTCTGATCGGTCCAGGTTTCCTGGGTATCCCAGTGCACCCAGGTAATCGGTGAGTCCTGGCAATAGGCGTTGTTATTGCCCTGCTGCGTACGGCCTAGCTCATCGCCTGCCGTGATCATCGGCACCCCACCCGCCAAGATCAAGGTCGCCATCAGGTTTTGCACCTGACGATGCCGCAGCGCGTTTGTCGCCTGATCGTCGGTTTCCCCTTCGACGCCGCAGTTCCATGATCGATTGTCATCGGAGCCGTCGCGGTTGGACTCCCTATTGGCGTCATTGTGCTTGGCGTCATAGGTGACCAGGTCGCGCATCGTGAAACCGTCGTGAGCGGTAACGAAGTTGATGCTCGAGGTAGTCAGCCTGCTGCCCCGCTCGAAGATGTCTGGCGAGCCGGTCAGCCGCTGAGCAAGCTCGCCAACTCCGTGGGTATTGCCACGCCAGAAGTCGCGGATATGGTTTCGGAAGCGGTCGTTCCATTCACTCCAGCCCGGTCCGAAGCCACCTACCTGATAGCCATACGGGCCCATATCCCACGGTTCGGCGATCATCTTGACCTGGCTCAGTACTGGGTCTTCACGGACCGCACGTTTGAACGGGTGATCTTGATCCACATGATGCCGCTCGTCACGGATCAGGGTGCTGAGGAGATCGAAGCGGAAGCCGTCCACCCCCATTTCGACAACCCAGTAGCGCAGCGAATCCAGCACCATACGCAAGACGCCCGGCTCAGAGGTGTCCACCGAGTTGCCGCACCCGGTGACGTCGTAGTCGTTGCGCTGATCGTCGGTCAGCCGGTAGTAACCAAGGTGGTCGATGCCACGGAAGGACAGCGTCGGGCCCTCGTGACCACCCTCGCCGGTGTGGTTGTAGACGACATCGAGAATGACCTCGATCCCGGCGTCGTGTAGTGCGGAGACCATCTCCTTGAACTCACGAACCTGCTGACCAAGCGTGCTGACCGAGCCATATGCGGAGTGTGGTGCGAAATAGCCGAGGGTGTTGTATCCCCAATAGTTGGAGAGGCCGCGCCCCACCAGGAAGGGCTCGGAAATGTAGTGGTGGATCGGCAACAGCTCGACTGCAGTAACGCCGAGGTCCTTGAGATGCTGGATGACCGCAGGGTAGGCAAGCCCGGAGTAGGTGCCCCGGAGGTGTTCAGGAACCGAAGGGTGCAGCCGCGTAAAGCCCTTGACGTGCAGCTCATAGATAACCGTCTCCGACATGGGCGTCGGCCGATCAATTGGACGCGGCGGCGGCGAGTCGGGTACCACGACACTGAGCGGCACGGCCGCGAACGAGTCCGTGGTGTCCGGAACGTAGTTGGATTCCTCGGTGTGGTCCAGGATCGGACCGGAGTAGTCGACGCCGCCGGTGATCGCGCGGGCGTACGGGTCGACGAGCAGCTTGGCAGGGTTAAACCGAGTACCAGCGGCAGGGTCCCACCGGCCATGGACGCGGAAACCGTAGCGCTGTTCGGCGCCGATCCCCTGGATGAAGACAGTCCAGACACCGTCAGCGTGGCGGCCCATGTCGTGGTTGGTCTGGTTGCGATCCTCATCTACCAGCGCGAGCTCGACGCGCGTTGCCCTGGGCGCCCATAGCCCGAACGACGTACCACCGTCGCGGATCCGGGCGCCGAGAACTGAGGTGTCCTGCGGCACAGGCAACGCAGCGGATGTCATCTTTTACGAGCCTTCGCAGTTGACTGGATGTGCTCTGGACCGGTCAGGATGAAACCAGTGACTCCGCCAGCTGGCGGCGGAGTGCGTCTTCATTGTGCCCCACATGGGTGACATATACCGCCGATCCGGGCTTTCCAATCCGTTGAGCAACCGGTTGTTGTAAACCGTAGGCAACAGTCTGCGGTCGTTTCAACACAATCGGGCACAACTGCGGTGATCTCTGGTCTTTCCAACCATGGCAACGTCCGACTTGACACCCCCGAGCGCTGCAACAGCGCCCCAGGTCGGTCAGGTCAGAGCGCGGACCTTGTTGTTGCGAGGATCATGAGTGAGCTCGACCTTGCCGAGTGCTTCCAAGAGCGGCGGCACATACATGCCGAAGCGGCCGCGATAGCCCTTGCGCAGGCCGTACCACCCGCCGACCGGGTTATCGGCCGAGCGGCCCCATGCCTCGACGGTGCCTTCCTTGGCCGGCTTCTGTTCGTCCGCGGCACCCAAGTCGACCCAGTCACCCTGCTCGACAAGCCAGCCGTGAAGATCGTCGAGGCACCGCAGCTGATACCTCAATTGGGTGGATCCGACCTGACAGAACAGTGTGGGAGGTTCTGCGGTCTCATCCGCCCACATGGTGTAGGTAGAAGTTCGGGGTGCCGTACTGAGTTCCCATGGATCGTCTTTGGTTCCTGCGGGCATGCCGCGAATTCTGGCAGAAGTTGCGGCATGTGCGGGAGTCGAGCTGATCGCTTCGACGCCTGCGCTGCGAAACAACCGCTCAGCAGCCGCATCGGGCGGTCGTTGTGACGTCTGTCCGGGGAAACGTGCCCGTGATGAAAAGTCTGCGAGCCGGTTGGCCAGCGTGCCACGGGAAGCAGCAGACTTGCATCTCGTGGTGATGAACGACATCAGGGAGCTGGGCACGATCCTGTCGATCTGGGCCCATCCCGATGATGAGGTCTACCTCTGTGGCGCGATCATGGCGATGGCAGCTGCGGCGGACTGTCGCGTGGTATGTGTTACGGCGACCCGAGGCGAGCTCGGCGTAACCGATCCGCAGAGGTGGCCGCCGGAGCAGCTTCCGACCATCCGAGAAGCCGAGTTGGCCGAGTGCTTACGGATCCTCGGCGTGACCGAGCACCATTGGCTTGGCTATCCCGACGGCGGCTGCGACTCCGCAGATGTCGACGCAGCCGTAGAGCGCATCGCAGGAATCCTCCGTGCTGTGCGTCCGGACACGGTCTTGACCTTTCCGCCTGATGGTCAGACCGGCCACCCTGACCACATCGCTGTTCACCGCTGGACGGTCGAAGCCGTACGACGTACCGGCATCGGCTCGCTGCATGTCGTTGCCAACACGCAGGAGTGGCTCGACGACCACCTGGCTCGGTGGACTGAGCTGGGTGCAATCGTCGGCGAGCCACCGGTTGCCTGGACTGGGCCGCTGAGCATTGATCTCTCCCTGAGCGGCGAGCTGCTGGATCTGAAGTACGCGGCGCTGGCTGCGCAGGCGAGCCAAACCGAGGCGCTCCGCGGGGTGCTCGGCGAACAGTCATATCGAGAGATCATCCGAGTCGAGCGGTTTGCGGCCTTCCTACCCCAGCAGGCACCCATGTCACACGGCACTAGGATCACAGGCCTTGTTACTCGTGAGTAATGTGACGACCACGATGCGGCCTCGATCTATGCGCGAGGAGAGCGGAGCAAGATGAAGATTGTCGTACTGGCCAAGCATGTCCCAGATGCGACCGGGGAGCGCACCTTCTCCCCGGACGGCACGGTCGACCGGGCCGCGAGCGACGGATTGCTATCCGAACTTGACGAGTACGCCGTCGAACAGGCCCTGCAACTAGCCGAGGCCGGGGACGACGTCGAGGTCGTTGTCATGACGCTCGGTCCCGACGATGCCGCCGACGCGATCAAACGAGCACTGCAGATGGGCGCATCGGCCGGCATCCACATCGTTGACGACGCCGTGCACGGCTCTGACGCACTGGCCACGAGCGCGTTGTTGGCTGAGGCGATCAAGAGGGCGACACCAGATCTGGTGATCTGCGGCATGGCATCCACCGACGGCACCATGGGTGTCATCCCAGCCATGGTGGCCGAACGGCTCGGCTGGCCGGCGGTGACCCTAGGTGCCACTCTTTCGGTAGCCGATGGTCGGGTCACGATCCGCCGCGACGACGATGTGGCGAGCTCGACGATCGAGGCCGAGCTCCCGGCGATCGTCAGCGTCACCGACCAGTCCGGCGAAGCCCGGTACCCCTCGATGCGTGGCATCCTCGCGGCCAAGAAGAAGCCGGTCGAGACGTGGACGCTTGCTGATCTTGGCATCGATGCCAGTGCGGTCGGCTTGGACGCGGCATGGAGCAAGGTCCTGCAGACGACACCGCGTCCGGCCAAGGAACCGGGCCGCGTCGTCGAGGAGGAAGACGGTACATCGGCATTCATCGATTTCCTGACTGCCGGAAAGTACATCTGAGGAGGAGGCACTCATGTCTGAGGTCCTGGTCGTCGCTGAGCATGTGGATTCCCACGTATCCAAGCCAGCCCTCGAGCTCCTGACGCTGGCGCGCCGGCTCGGTGAAGCTGTTGCCGTGATCTTTGGCGATACCGACGACACCATCGCCAAAGGGTTGGGAGAGTACGGGGCTACCCGTGTGTTGTGGGTCAGTGACACCGCCATTGACGACTACCTTGTCGCGCCCAAGGTCGAAGCGTTGGCGCAGATCGCCGCGACTGTGCAGCCGGCCGCGATCTTGATCACCTCCTCCCTGGAAGGCAAGGAAATCGCTGGACGGCTGGCGGTGAAGCTCGGCTCGGGTCTGATTACCGACGCTACCGACATCGCCGCCGAGGGCTCCACCACGCAGTCGGTCTTTGCCGGTAACTGGACTGTCACCGCCGCGGTGACGCATGGGGCGCCGGTGATCACGGTCAAGCCGAACGCCGTAACGCCTGAGGCTGCACCTACCGAGCCTGTGACCGAGCAGATCGAGGTCACGATCTCGGAGGCTGCGAAGACCGCGCGCATCGTGAGCAGGGAGCCGAAGAGGTCCAGCGGACGTCCGGAGTTGACCGAGGCGGCGGTGGTCGTTTCCGGTGGGCGTGGCACGGGCGGTGACTTCGCCGCGGTCGAGGAACTTGCTGACGTCTTGGGCGGTGCGGTCGGAGCCTCGCGCGCAGCCGTCGATGCCGGCTGGTACCCGTACGCGTACCAGATCGGCCAGACCGGGAAGACCGTGTCACCCCAGCTCTACATCGCCGTCGGAATCTCCGGTGCCATCCAGCACCGTGCGGGGATGCAAACCTCCAAGGCCATCGTCGCGGTCAACAAGGATCCCGAGGCACCGATCTTTGCGCTTGCTGATCTTGGCATCGTCGGCGACCTGCACAGGGTGCTGCCCGCGCTGATCGACAAGATCAAGGAGCGCAAGGGATAATCAGCTGACCTCGCTGAGGCAGACTGGGGCGTCATGAGTCGGATCTACCTCGACCACGCGGCCACCACGCCGATGGTCCCGGAGGCCGTGGAGGCCATGACCCGCGAGCTGACCAGGGTCGGCAACGCGTCGTCGCTGCATGCTTCGGGCCGCACGGCGCGTCGCGTGGTTGAAGAGTCCCGGGAGGCGATAGCGGCCCGGGTCGGTGCACATCCCACAGAGTTGATCTTCACCAGCGGCGGAACCGAGTCCAACAATCTCGCTGTCAAAGGTGCCGTGTGGGCTGGCGCTGGGGTGGGTCGCCGCGGGGTGATCACCTCGACGATCGAGCATCACGCGGTGCTGGATTCCGTCGCTTGGCTAGGTTGTTCGGCATTCGCCGAGGTGAGCTATGTGCCGGTCGATGCTGCCGGCCGGCTGGATCTGGCGACTCTCGCCAGCGCCGTCGACACAGACACGAGCCTGGTCTCGGTGATGTGGGCCAACAATGAGGTCGGGACCATACAAGCCATTCCCGAGATCGCAGCGATCGCCGCAGACAATGGCGCGATCTGCCACAGCGACGCGGTCCAAGCCGTCGGTCACGTCGAGGTTGACTTTGCGGCAAGTGGGCTAGATCTGCTGACCTTCACCGCGCACAAGCTCGGCGGACCGTACGGCATCGGTGCCTTGGTGGCGCGACGCGAACTTCGGCTCGCTCCATTGCTGCACGGAGGAGGTCAGGAGCGAGATATTCGCTCGGGCACTCTGGACGTTCCGGCTGTCGCGGGCTTTGCTGCCGCAGTCGAGGTCGCCTCGCGACATCGGATGCAGGAGGAGCGGCGGGTACACGAACTGCGTGGCAGCTTGATCAGCTCGGTGCTCGGTGCCGTGCCGACGGCGGTGCTGCACGGGCCGACCTCCGACCAAGATCGCCTTCCAAGCATCGCCAACATCGGCTTCCCGGGGTGCTCGGCTGACGCGATCTTGATGCTGCTGGACTCCGCGGGGATCGACTGTTCAACTGGTGCGGCCTGCTCGGCCGGGGTCGCACAGCCGAGCCACGTGCTGGTTGCCATGGGATACACCGAGAGCGATGCGCGCTCCGCGGTGCGGTTCTCCCTCGGCCACTCCTCGACCGCGGCAGACGTAGGTGCCCTTACGGCAGCACTACCTGAAGCCGTAGAGCGAGCCAAGGCCGCAGCTGCATTCGCGTAAAGATCGCTTGGTCGCGCCTGCAGCCCGTGAGAGACTTGCGGCTTGCCACGAAGGACCCAGGAGTAGAAGGACTGAGATGAAGGTACTGGCGGCCATGTCCGGCGGTGTCGACTCAGCTGTGGCCGCAGCCCGGGCCGTCGAGGCCGGACATGA
>DASVEX010000075.1:0-9804 GCA_036380335.1 Propionibacteriaceae bacterium
CTCGGCGACGAAGAGCACGTCGACATCGCTGACGTAGTTCAGCTCCTGAGCGCCACACTTGCCGAGCCCGACTACCGCTAGCCGCGTCTTCAGGGCGTTCTCGCCGAGTTTCAAACGACTGATTGACAGCGCCGCCTCGAGGGTTGCGTCTGCCAGATCAGAGAGCTCATCGGCAACATCGGCGAATACTTCGAGCGGCTCAGGCGCACACATGTCGCGGGCAGCGATACGCAGCAGCGCTCCCCGATAGGCGATGCGCAGCTGATCGCCGGTGGGATCGGTTGCAATCGGCGTTGCGGATTCGGGGTCAGCGCCGGTCGCCTCCAAGAGCTCCCGCCGCAACGCTTCGGCGGACATCTTGACCAGCCGGTCGGTGAGCAGCTCGATGTGTTCCGGATAGGCGAGCAGGTGCAGCGTCAGCTTGTTGCTGGCGCCCAAGACCATGATCAACTGGCGAGCCAGCACAGGTTTGGCGATCAACCTCGACAGCAGGTCTGGCACGCGCTCGCAGAGCCGATCCAAGCTCGTCAGCGCATGATCTGGATCCGCACATTGAGCGAGCACGTCCAACAACGGCTCGTGCTCGTCGTCCCAGTGATCGATGACGCGTTCCGCCGTTTCGGCGTCGACGAATCCCCGCCGAGCCAGCGTGCCTTGTGTCGTCTCAATCCGAATCATCGTGCTCGATGCTACTGAGCACTCCCGACATGATCCGTCCCAAGGCTTGGACATCTTCGAAAGAAGCGCATCCAATTTGCGCAACGTGCAGAAGGGGAGGTGGAGCAACCCAGAGTCACGTAAGGGTCAAGCTTCGCCACGTCCATTGCCCTGGGCCTCGGTCAGTCAAGAATGCCGAGGCTCGACAACATCCGGCATCGGGGGAGCAAAACTCTCTGGCCGGAGAGAGGAATCATTTATGATCCGACGCATCGTCAAGATGGCCTGCGCGCTCGCCGTTGCGCTTGCCACCATGCTGGCTACCGTGCTCGCCACGGCCCTGCCAGCCAGTGCCCACACGTGCACGACTCCGACCGGCACTCGGTCGCTAGCCGCGCTGCTGGCCAAGGACGGCAGCGGCTTCGACAAGAACTGGTCCGACTACGACATCCTCGACAACGCCGTCGGGGCCGTCTTGGCCGCCAAGCCGAACAGTCCGGTCGCGGTACTCGCCGATGGCAATGTCCCACTCACCGCGTTCCTGCCAACCGACCGTGCCTTCCGGCGCCTGGCGCACTCGCTGACCGGTAAGTGGTACCACAGCGAGAAGAAGGTGTTCACCCAGCTTGCCGGAACGCTTGGCGTCGACACGATCGAGAGCGTCTTGCTCTACCACGTCGTCCCGGCGCAACGATCACCTATCGGCAGGCTCTGAAGGCCAATGGTGCTGTCCTCCAGACCGCACTGAAGGGTGCCACGATCAAGGTCAAGGTCAGGTGCTGGGTCGTCATCCTCAAGGACAATGACCCCGACGCTCGCAACCCGATCGTGGTTCAGCCGAATCTGAACAAGGGCCACAAGCAGATCGGCCACGGCATCAACCGCGTGTTGAGGGCAGTCGACCTCTAGGAATGATGAGCCTCGACTGTTAGGCATCTAGCACGACAACCCTCCGCCGTGACTGCTCTGGTAGCGTCACGGCGGAGGTCTTTGATGGCGGCGACGGCACGTACCCGGCCCCAGGAGGCCTTCCTGGAGCAGTCCCGAACGGTTCTGGGGTGGTTGCAGCGGTTGCCGGCGGAAACCTTCGAGCGCCCAACGGTCTTGCCGTCCTGGACTGTACGGCAGCTCAGCGGGCATCTCGTCCATGTACATACCGGCTGCCTGGCATCGCTGGATCAGCCGACCACAGACGCTGCGCTCCCGATCCATGAGTTCGTGACCCGCTATCGACGGGACGTCGAGATGATCATGGCTGCGACGCTCGAGACTTCAGCGCGGCTGACGGGCGCGGAGGTCGTGGCGCGGCTGGAGTCAGCTATTGATGATCTTGCAAGTCGGCTCGAGGCAGGTGTCCGGCTGGCCCAGGTGATCATGACGCGACGTGGTCCCACCACGATCGAGGACTACCTCGCAACACGAATCGTCGAGCTGGTGGTCCACACGGACGATCTCAATCGATCAGTTTCTTCGGTGCCGCCGGCGCCGTTGCAGCGCAGCGCTCTCGCCCGCTGTACGCGTACCCTCGCCGCGATCCTCGCAGCACAGCACCCCGGGCGCTCCGTCGAAGTGAGAGTGCCGCCGTACGCCGCGGTGCAGTGCGGGATCGGCGATCCCGGGCCGACTCATACCCGTGGCACCCCGCCGAACGTGGTGGAAACGAACCCGCTGACTTTCTTGCGACTGGCGACCGGCCGTACCCCCTGGACCGATGCGGTTGCTGCAGGAGCTGTGCATGCCTCGGGCTTGCGAGCCAATCTTGCTCCCGTACTCCCTCTACTCTCCTAACGGACGACTCGTCAGAGTCGAGCTATCTCTAAACCCGAGTTGTCAGAATCTCAAAGGGCTATAGCACTCTGAGATTCTGACAAGTCGGTGATCAGAGGACGGGGAGGAGGCGGGTGAGCTCTAGCGGGGTCACCTGCCGCCGATACTCCTCGAACTCCGCACGCTTATTACGAAGGAAGAAGTCGAAGACGTGCTCACCGAGCGTCTCCGCAACCAGATCGGACTGCTCCATCTTGTGGATGGCCTCGTCCAGGTTGCGCGGCAACGGCGAGATTCCCAGCGCCTGACGCTCCCTTTCCGTCAGCGACCAGACGTCGTCCTCAGCGCCCTCTGGCAGGTCGTACGCGCCCTCGATTCCGGCCAACCCCGCCGCCAGCATGAGTGCAAAGGTCAGATACGGGTTGGCGGCGGAATCGATGGAGCGCAACTCGACCCGAGCCGAGGAGCCCTTGTTGGGCTTGTACATCGGCACCCGGACCAGCGCGGAGCGGTTGTTGCGTCCCCAGCAGATGTAGCTGGGCGCCTCGCCGCCGCCGGCTAGTCGCTTGTAGGAGTTGGTCCATTGGTTGGTTACCGCGGTGATCTCGGCCGCGTGCCGGAGTAACCCGGCAATGAAGTACCGCCCGATCTTGGACAGGTGATGTTCTGCGCTCGCGTCATAGAAGGCGTTGGTGTCGCCCTCGAAGAGCGACATGTGCGTGTGCATGCCAGATCCGGGATGCTCGGTGAAAGGTTTCGGCATGAACGAGGCGTGGATGCCTTGAGACAGGGCAACCTCCTTGACGACCACCCGGAAGGTCATCAGATTGTCGGCAGTGGAAAGCGCATCGGCGTAACGAAGATCAATCTCCTGCTGCCCCGGACCCCCCTCGTGATGGGAGTACTCCACCGAGATTCCCATTTGCTCCAGCATGGTGATTGCGCGGCGGCGAAAATCAGTGCCTAGGCTCTGCGGCGTGTGGTCAAAGTAGCCGGACTGGTCGACCGGCGTTGGCGGCTTGCCTGGCTCGACCGGATCTTTGAAGAGGAAGAACTCCACCTCGGGATGGGTATAGAAGGTGAATCCAAGATCAGCGGCCTTCTTGAGCGCGCGCTTGAGTACGTAGCGCGGATCGGCGTACGAGGGTGAACCGTCCGGCATCGTGATATCGCAGAACATCCGCGCGGTGGCGGGGCCGGTGTCGCGCCACGGCAACACTTGGAAAGTCGCTGGGTCAGGATGGGCAAGCATGTCGGACTCGTAGACCCGGGCGAAGCCTTCGATCGCCGAACCATCGAAGCCCATGCCTTCGGCGAACGCTCCTTCGAGCTCGGCAGGCGCGACCGCCACCGACTTCAGAAAGCCAAGAACATCGGTGAACCACATCCGGACGAACCGCACATCGCGCTCTTCGATCGCCCGCAATACAAACTCGGTCTGCTTGTCCACCCGGCCAAGTCTGCCGTCCAGGATGTAACAGCAGAGTTACGGGGCATGCAGGTCTTTGGGACGGCTTGGGACGGTAGAGCCGATATGCTCACTCGCTCCTCGCGTCGTAGTCTCGAGGCGTGCCTCATCTGCGGATCGCCATGGCCCAGGTCAATGCCACCGTGGGTGATATCTCGGCCAATGCCGATCTTGTGATGGACTGGTCGAAGCAGGCCGCCGACGCCGGCGCCCACTTGGTGCTGTTTCCCGAAATGATGCTCACCGGCTACCCAGTCGAGGACCTTGCGCTGCGTCGCAGCTTCGTCGAAGCATCTCGGACCTCGATCAATCGCCTCGCCGATCGCCTGCTCGGTGCCGGACTTGGCGATCTTGTTGTCGTGGTCGGATATCTGGACCGCACCAACGAGCCCGATCATCCCAAAAGCGGCCATCCACAAAACGCCGCCGCGGTGCTCTACAAGGGCGAGCTGGTGTGCTCCTACGCCAAGCACCACCTCCCCAACTACGGAGTGTTCGACGAGTTCCGCTATTTCAAGCCCGGCAACGAACTTCACGTGCTGCGCATCCGCGGCATCGATGTGGCCATTGCCATCTGTGAAGACCTGTGGCAGGACGGTGGACCGGTCGCAGCGACGGCCGAGGCGGCCGCCGGTCTGCTCGCGGTGATCAACGCCAGCCCGTACGAGCGGGACAAGGACGACGTACGCGGTGGCCTGGTCAGGCGCCGCGCCCGGGAGGCGGGCTGCCCGCTCGCCTATGTGAACTTGGTCGGCGGCCAAGATGAGCTGGTCTTCGACGGCGACACCATGATCGCCGATGAAGCGGGCACGATCTTCGTACGCGCACTTCAGTTCGTCGAGGATCTGGTGGTTGCTGATCTTGATCTTGCTCCCGGCACTGCGGAACTGCAGAGCGAGCTTGTCGACGGGACCGTTCCCGCAGAGCCCGGCCAGAGCGGCATGATCATTCATCGCCACCATATCTCCGAGGCCGGAGACGAACCTGCCGAGTTGATCACGCCCGCTGTCGCAAAGCCACTGGAGGCAATGGCTGAGATCTATCTCGCCCTGGTGATGGGTCTGCGAGATTACTGCCACAAGAACGGGATCGAACGGGTCTATCTCGGACTGTCCGGCGGTATCGACTCAACGCTGGTTGCGACATTGGCCTGCGACGCGCTGGGCGCTGATCATGTCTATGGCATTTCCAATCCCAGTGCCTACTCCTCCGAGCACTCCAAGAGCGACGCCGCTGATCTTGCCGCACGGACCGGCCTGCACTTCATGACGGTGCCAATCGCCCCAGCGGTCGACGCATTTCACCAGATGCTTGATCTCGACGGTGTCGCGGCTGAAAACCTGCAGGCCAGGATTCGAGCCGTGATCTGGATGGCGGAGTCCAACCAGCATCCGCCCTCGATCGTGTTGGCCTGCGGCAACAAGAGCGAGCTGGCCGTCGGCTACAGCACCATTTACGGCGACGCGGTCGGCGGCTACGCACCGATCAAAGACGTACCGAAGACCTGGGTCTGGAAGCTGGCTCGGTGGCGAAACGAGCAGGCAGTGCAGCGGGGCGAGACGCCACCGATTCCGGAGAACTCGATCACCAAGGAACCCAGCGCCGAACTACGACCTGGTCAGAGAGATACCGACTCGCTGCCGCCGTACGAGCTACTCGATGATGTCCTGGACGACTACGTGGAAGGCGACGCTGGTCACGAAGAGATCGTGGCCATGGGCTTCGATCCCGAGCTTGCGGATCGAGTGATCCGGATGGTCGATCGCGCAGAGTACAAGCGGCGGCAGTATCCGCCGGGCACCAAGATCAGTTTCAAGGCTTTTGGTCGCGATCGGCGATTGCCGATCACCAACGGCTGGCGTGAAGGTCGCTGATGTGACCCCGTTCCGCGACCGGATGTCGGTACGGTCGAGTCCGCTGCTCAGGTAGCTGGATATGTCAGAAGCCTTGCCTGGTTGGTACCCCGACCCCGCGGGGACCCCTGGACGCTTTCGGTACTGGGATGGCTCACACTGGTCGACCACCACCATTGGCGACCCTCGCCAGCTCCCGCCTGCCGAGCGGACTCAAGTCGTCTCGCCACCGCCCGCGGAAGGCGGATCGGCCGGCAAAGGGTCGCGGAAACGTCGGCTCGCTGTGATCATCGGTGTACTCGCGGTTGCACTGACCACGGTCGTCGCGGCGGTCGTCTTCGGCAGTGGCCTGCCGCAGATCACCGACGCCTCGCCAGCGACGCCCGCTCCGAGTCGTCTGGACGAATCCTCGCCTACGCCGGCAGCGACCCCCACGAAGTCCCCCTCAACGTCTCCGACTCCCCAAGCGCTGGTCCGCTGTCCGAAGGGTGACCCGACTCTGCGGGCGCCCCATCCCATCGACGGCCGCGTCTATGGCGGCAATCTGTCGTTCGACCAGCAGCCGACCTTCGAGCTGGCAGTGATCGAGCAACGCTTCACCTTCGCCTACGACGTGCTGCAGCAGCAAGTGATGGTTAGCCAGAATCCGGCTTGGATCGCGCAGCTTGCGGTCGGGCAGCTGCGCGCCAAAGACGGCTTCGTCAACGATCCACGCAACACAGTCGAGAGCCTGGTGCAGTGCGTGATCACCGGGAAGATGTACCGCCCATACCTTCCCACCCGAACCGACATCCGCAGCGAGAGCCTGAGCATCGACGGTCGGAGCGGATGGTTGATCGACAGCGAGATCACCGTCGACCGTCCTGATCTTCAGGTCAAAGGAGATCACGTGATCTTCCTGGTGGTACGCGACGGTAAGGACTGGGGCTTCTTCTTCGGCGCAGTACCCATCGGCAATGCGCGGCTGGACGCCGTGCTCGCCACGACCATCCGCGGTCTGCGGGCAAGCTGACCGCGCTAGCCTTCGGCGGTCTCCTCCGCGACTACGATCATGGACTCAAGCAGCGGAGCGCCGAATGTGGTCGCCATGGCGACATCGCCGGCATCGCGACCGCGCCCGATAAGCACCCGACCCTTGCGTGACTCGTTGTTGCGCGGGTCGAAGGTCCACCACCGATCACCGAGGTAGACCTCCATCCAAGCGGCAAAGTCCATCGGCAGCTCGAGCGGTGGAACATCGATCTCCGGCAGGTAGCCAAAGACGTAGCGTGCGGGAATGTTGAGCGCACGACAGAACGACACGGCGAGGTGGGTGAAGTCACGGCAGACCCCGTAGCCGGTGTTGTGGGCATCTGCGGCAGTGGTCCACGGGTTACTCGCCCCGTACTGAAAGCGCAGGTGATCGTGTACGTAATCACAGATCGCCTGAACCCGACGATATCCGGGCGGCGTGCTGCCGAAACGGTTCCACGCCTCAGTGCCCAGTACGTCTGGCAGGCAGAAGCGGCTCGGGAGGGTAAAGATCAACGTTTCGTCGGGGAGCTGATCGGGAGTCAGCTCGGGAGCTTCCTCATCGACGTCCTCGACCGCATCAGGCACCACGACACTCGCGCGATAGTTGATCACCGAACGCCCGGCAGTGATGATCAGGCGACGGCAGGGATTGCCGTAGAGGTCTGTATATGTGCGAGTCGCAACATCGGGTTGCAGCGACCAACGCGCATCGATCACATCAACTTTTTGATCACTCAGCGGCTCGACTTGGAACACGGCGGGAGTGTCGATGTCGGCCTGATGCACGAACTCGCAACCGATCGTGAGGCGCCGGGTCACCGCGACCAGCCCACCCTTTTCTGAACCAGCACGAAGCTCTCCCCTCGCCCATCAGCCGAGTCTGCACGGCGCTACTGCCGCGCAATCCTAGTCAGTCCGTACCCGCACTTCGGCTTGGCTAATCCTTCGTGGCCGATGGTCGTTGCCTGCTCGAACGTCTCACATCGTGAGGAGCCGGATACTGCCGGTCCTAGCGATGCAGTAGAGATAGAGGACTTTCCTTCCTCGACGTCCAGCTAGCTCAGGACGACGAAGCACCTCCGGTGCTCGTGACGTTGACGAAGGCGGAAGCGACGGCCAAGGCGCTCGAGGTCGGTGTCCCGGTGTGGATCACCCCGGTGGCCAACGCCTCTCAGGTCCGGTCAGCTCTGCGGAGTTGGTGCCGCAACCCACGTTCAGCTAGAGGTCGTCGTTCCAGCGCGGGTCGTTGTCGTACTCCTCGTTGCGCTCCTCCACCCGTTCGAGCGCACGTTCGGCCTCTTCGCGAGTCTTGTAGGGACCGAGCCGGTCAGTGACCTTGGTGTCGTTGTTGTCAGGCACCACCTGATGGGTCTCGAGATCGAACCACCAATCGCCCTCAGCCATCTCACCCTCCTTCGGGCTACGCCTCACGCTCGCATCTCGACGGTACTCCTCCGCCCACTCCCTCTGAAAGCGGTCATCAACCACCTGAGTCCTGCCGAGTTTGATGTTGTTGGCGACCACTTTCTCCGATCGTAAGATCGCCAGGTGACCATCCAGCCCGCGACCGTATCAGCCCTGCGTGAGGTGCCAGCCAGCATTCCTCGGCCGCACTACGTGGGGCGACTGGCGCCCGATCCCTACACCGGCGACGACGTCCAATCTCAAGAGATCATCGAGAGAATGCGGATCGCAGGCCGGCTCGCTGCGCAGGCCATGCACGCCGCGGCAGCGGCCATCCAGCCCGGGGTATCCACTGATGATCTTGATCAAGTGGTCCACGAATATCTGATCGAGCACCACGCATACCCCTCAACGCTCGGCTATCGCGGGTTTCCCAAGTCGTGCTGTACATCGGTCAACGAGGTCATCTGCCACGGCATCCCCGATACCCGCCCCCTGGAGGACGGCGACATCGTCAAGATCGACGTCACCGCCTACATCGGCGGCGTACACGGGGATAACTGCGCAACCTTCTTCTGCGGCGAGGTCGATGAGGCCAGCCGACTGCTGACCGAACGGACCCGCGAGGCGCTGGTTCGCGCGATCAAGGCCGTCAAGCCGGGCCGGGAGGTGAACGTCATCGGACGGGTGATCGAAAGCTACGTCAAGCGCTTCGGGTACGGCGTGGTGCGGGAGTACACGGGACATGGCGTACACACCGCCTTTCATTCCGGTTTGGTCATCCCGCATTACGACGAGCCCGGCTACGACACGGTGATCAAACCGGGGATGACCTTCACCATCGAGCCCATGATCACCCTGGGCGCTGGCGGCTGGTACATGTGGGACGACGGCTGGACCGTGCTCACCGCTGACGGCAGTCGATGCGCCCAGTTCGAACACACCCTGGTGGTTACCGACAACGGCGCGGAAGTCCTCACGCATCCGTAGCGTTGTCGATTAGGCTAAACCATGGACGAGTCGGTCAGGCGATCGCGGCGATGCACCTGCATCGTCGAGGAAAGTCCGGACTCCACAGAGCATGGTGGTGGGTAACGCCCACCCGGGGTGACCCGCGGGACAGTGCCACAGAGAACAGACCGCCTCCGACTCAGTCGGTGAGGTGCCTGGCATCTCATCGCACGGAGGTAAGGGTGAAACGGCGGTGTAAGAGACCACCAGCATCCCAGGTGACTGGGATGGCTCGGTAAACCCCACCTGGAGCAAGATCAAAAGGACGCGTCCGCGCGTCTGCGGAGGCACGTGAGGGCTGCTCGCCCGAGCCTTCGGGTAGATCGCACCAGGCCGTTGGTAACAGCGGTCGCAGATGGATGATCGCCCCCGGTCGGCAACGGCCGGGACAGAATCCGGCTTACCGACCGACTCGTCCGCCAATCAGCATCTGGCTAGGGATTATGTCCATCGACCACCTCTCCAGTCCGCACAGAGTCCGCAAAAAGTACAGAATCGACCGCCGTGCGGGTGCGATCGTCGCTGTCGGGCCAGAGGTGGGAGTAGGTATCAAGCGTCTCGCTCGCCGACGCGTGACCGACGGACGGCCAGTCACGGTTACGAGCTGTCTATCCACATGCACCACGCGGC
>DASVEX010000076.1:0-2273 GCA_036380335.1 Propionibacteriaceae bacterium
AGGCACGGCTGGGCAACCCTCGCGCTGCAGAAAGGCATCCATCCGAAGGTGGTTCAGGAGCGATTGGGCCACGCCAATATCGGCATCACGCTCGACACCTACAGCCACGTCGTCGGCGGTTTGCACGAGGAAGCAGCGGAGGATGTCGCGGCCATGTTTTTCCCGGTTAGCAATCCGTTAGCACCGGGCCCGATTGGGGTCGGGCATCATGCCGTTGACTAGGCATTTCGTTGTGTCCGAGGGGGGACTTGAACCCCCATGCCCTGTCAAGGGCACTAGCACCTCAAGCTAGCGCGTCTACCTATTCCGCCACCCGGACCTGCGGCTGCTCCCTGCGGGGCGCCCACGAACTATAGCAACTGAGCCGACACCGGCCGAAGGGTTTCAGTCCGCCGAGGTAGGCGGACCAGAAGCCAATCACATGCATGAGTGAAGATGATTCGGTGACTGAGGATTACCGGCCGGACGCTGAGGTTGTCGAGCTGTGCCAGGAGCTGATTCGGATCGACACTTCGAACTTTGGCTCTGAGCCCGGACCTGGTGAGCGCGCGGCTGCAGAGCGCGTCGCCGAGCTGCTCGATGAGGTCGGTATCGCATGCGAGCTGCTGGAGCCCGAGCCGCGGCGTACGTCCGTGGTGGCGAGATGGGAACCCGAAGGTGTCGACACATCGCTGCCGCCACTTCTGGTCCACGGGCACTTAGATGTGGTGCCGGCCCAGGCGGCTGACTGGTCGGTGCCACCGTTTTCCGGGGAGGTGGTCGACGGTTGCGTTTGGGGTCGCGGCGCAGTCGACATGAAGGACTTTGACGCTATGGTGCTCAGCGTCGTACGCGCTCGGGCCCGGGCCGGGGCGGCTCCGCGGCGGCCAATTCGGTTGATCTTCACCGCCGACGAAGAGGCTGGCAGCGGACTGGGTGCGCGGTGGCTCATTGACGAGCATCCTGAGGCCGTGGAGGGTTGCCGACAGGCGATCGGTGAGGTTGGCGGCTACTCCCTTACGGTTCGTGATGATCTTCGGCTCTATCTGATCCAGACCGCCGAGAAGGGCATAGCCTGGCTCAATCTGATCGCCGAAGGACGGGCCGGGCACGGTTCATTACGCAACCAGGAAAACGCGGTCACCGAGCTCAGTGCTGCCGTTGCCAGAATCGGCAGGTACGAGTGGCCGCGGAAGATCACAGACTCGCAGCGCGCATTTCTGGAGGCCGTCGCCGAGGCATTCGATATTGATCTTGATCCTGATCAGGTTGAGGAGACCCTTGGCCGGCTCGGCAGCATCGCGCGCATGGTGGGGGCGACGATGTCGAACACCGCCAATCCAACGATGCTGACAGCCGGCTACAAGCACAATGTGATCCCCAGCAAAGCCGAAGGCGGGATCGATGGCAGATTCGTGCCCGGCGGGGAAGACGAGTTCTACGCCACCATCACCGATCTGCTCGGCGACAAGGTTCGCTATGAGGTCGTCAACCATCAGCCCGCCGTCGAGACCCAGTTCTCCGGCGCTCTCGTCGAGGCAATGCAGGTGTGCCTTGCTGCGGAGGATCCGCACGCGCAAGCGGTGCCGTACCTGGTCAGCGCAGCTACCGACGCGAAGGCCTGGGATCGGGCCGGCATCGCATGTTTTGGCTTCGCTCCGCTTCGCCTGCCACCCGAGCTCGACTTCTGGGGCATGTTCCATGGCGTCGACGAGCGGGTACCGACTGAGTCCCTGGAATTTGGTGCCCGGGTTTTAGACCGCTTCCTGGACCGGGCGTGAGGCCCAGCTATGCTGTCGGCCAATGACGGTGCGTCGTGTCGAATACGAGGTGGAGCGAATCCGGCTAGGCCGGCACCTCTCGCGTAATGCCGTTCGCCAACTGCTTACTGATCATGCCGAGTACGGCGGCTGGGAGCTCGCCCGGCTACGTCGCTATCGGGACGGCAGCGGTGACGCCTGGATCCGTCGCAAGATCATCCGGATGCGCGGCTAGTCAGACGTAATACCAGCCGTCAATACCAACAAGATCACAGCCGAGATGCGTTCGGCCCGCCGGAAACATCATCGAGTGCGGAAGCAATCTCGGCGGGCAACTTCTGATCTTCGACTGCGAGAGCCGGGCTCAGCTGGCCGGCTGTGCGCGCTCCGAGTAGTGGGGCAGTGACGCCTGGAGCATCGCGTACCCAGAGCAACGCGACCTGAAGAGGAGTGAAGTCCAGCCCTTCGGCTGCTCGGACCACCGCCTCCACAACGCCGCGGCTACGGGGTTCCAGGTAGGGCTCGACAAACCAC
>DASVEX010000077.1:0-9025 GCA_036380335.1 Propionibacteriaceae bacterium
GATGGTTTGATCTTCGACGACGGCAAAGTCAGCGGCATTCGCGGGCACTCTCACAACACGAAGGAGGAAAATCTCCAGGCACGAATTGTGATCGGTGCGGATGGTCGCGCCAGTCGCGTGGCCAAGGCCGTGCAGGCTCGCTCCTATGAAGAGAAGCCGCGTCTGCAATGGCCCTTCTACACCTATTTCAGTGGACTGCCGGTCGATGGCTTCGAGACCTATATTCGACCGTTCCGCGGATTCGCAGCCGCGGCCACTAACGACGGCTTGACCATGCTCGTCGTGGGCTGGCCGTACGCCGAGGCCCACTCCTACAAGGCCGATGTCGAGGGGAACTACTACCGCACATTGGAGCTCGTGCCGCAATTTGCGTCCCGAGTCAAGGCTGCGAAGCGGGAGGCACCATTCCTCGGTGGTGCCGTACCCAACTACCTGCGCGTGCCGTTCGGTCCTGGTTGGGCGCTTGTCGGCGATGCGGGCTATACCAAGGACCCGATCACTGCACAGGGGATCACCGACGCCTTTCGCGACGCCGAACAATGCTCCGCTGCTGTTGATCATTGGTTAAGCGGTCGGATGTCGTTCGACGACGCGTTCCTCGGATGGCATCGGGAACGGGACCGGAAGGTTCTTCCGACGTATCAGTTCACGACCCAGCTGGCTACGCTGCAGCCGCCGCCACCGGAGATGCAGCAATTGCTCGGTGCCATTCAGGGCAACCAGCCGGCCATGGACGACTTCATCAGCGTCAATGCAGGGACGCTCTCGCCTGAGGTCTTCTTTTCTCCTGAGCACCTTGCCCGGACCTTTGAAGCAGCTGCCATCTCGGTCTAAGGCGTCGGGCCCGAACCGTTACTGCGGCACAATCGGCGGTGTGGCTCGTTGGGTATGCCCGAACTGTGATCGTGAGTTCGCGTCTGCCCACCAGGCGCATTTCTGCGTGCCTGGCATCACGGTCAATGATCTCTTGGCTCGACATCCGCCCTGGGTGCGGCAGATTTACGCCGCTGTCATAGACCACCTGAACAGTCGCGGTCCGCTCCATGAGGATGCGGTCAACGTCGGGATCTTCCTCAAGAGCGATCGCAAGATCGGCGAGTTTCGGCCCCGCGTACGGTCCGTGCAGCTAAGCCTCTATCTCCCGTACGAGCTTACGGATGCTCGGTTCGCGCGGACGCTGCCCACTGCCGCGGATCGAATCGTCCACATGATCAACCTCACGAGCGCCGATCAAGTTGATGATCAACTTAGGGAATGGCTGAGTGAGGCCTACGACTTCAACACCGACTGAAATGATGCTGGCCCCCTTCGACAGGCTCAGGGCGCATCCGAGAACGGCTCGTAACAGTCGTACGCCTCCTGACGGATGATCTTGTCGTCGCGGAAGGTGAAGATCAAGACGCTGTACGTGTGAAGCCGCTGGCCCTTCCGCAGCGGCCCGGCATCGTTCGCCAGCTCAGCATGCCACTCGGCCTGGCAGACAACAGTGTCGTCGCTCTCAATCCAGCGACTGACGTCATAGCGCTGGAATGCCAGCATCCCGGCACCCAGCTCGCTCGCGGCGATCATGCCGTCGAGACCGCGACGCCCAACCCGAGGATCGACCAGACTCGGATACTCAATCTGTTCGGCCTCATTGTGGAAGAAGCGGCGCAGCGCATCGCCGTGTACGCCGGACTCAAGGGCCTGCATCAGCTCGATCACCAGCGCCTGCTGATCACTCACCTGCACATGGTCGCTGGTCATTTTCGCTTTCGCTTCTCCCGCACGCGCACCTCGACATGCACCGGCGTTCCTTGAAAGCCGAATTCCTCCCGCAGCCGGCGCCTCAAGAAGCGCACATAACCAGGCTCGAGTTGCCCGGTGGTGAATAGCACGAAGGTCGGTGGGCCGGCATGGGCCTGAGTTCCAAACAGGATCCGGGGCTGCTTGCCGCCACGTACTGGATGCGGGTGCGCCGCCACGATTCGACCCAGAAAGGCATTCAGCCTTCCGGTCGAGACGCGCAGTTCCCACCCAGCCAAGGCTTCCTTGATCGCCGCACCAAGATGATCGACATGGCGACCGGTCAGAGCCGAGATGTTGATCTTGGACGCCCACTCGAAATGCAGAAGATCACGTTCGATCTCGCGGCGCAGATAACGGCGTCTCTCGTCGTCGGTCAGGTCCCATTTGTTGAACGCGATCACCAGCGCGCGGCCGGCCTCCTCCACCGACGTCAGGATACGAAGATCTTGCTCGGTGACCGGCTCGCTGGCATCGACGACAGCGATGCATACTTCCGCGCGCTCGATCGCACCGTGGGTACGCAGGCTGGCGTAGTACTCGTGTCCGGAGGCCTCTTTCACCCGGCGGCGGATCCCAGCCGTATCGATGAACCGGAAGATCTCGCCGTCGACCTCGACGAGCTCGTCGACGGGGTCCACGGTGGTTCCAGCAACCTCGTCGACGACCACCCGTTGCTGCCCAGCCACTTTGTTGAGCAGGCTCGACTTACCGACGTTCGGCTTTCCAACGATTGCCACCCGCCTTGGACCGCGCTCACCATCCGACACCATCGAAGGCGCGTCAGGGATCGCAGCGAGGATCGCATCCAGCAGGTCGCCACTCCCCCTGCCGTGCAAGGCAGACACCGTCATTGGCTCGCCAAGACCAAGCTGCCAAAGGGCCGCAGCCTCTGCTTCGGTTCGCTGATCATCGACCTTGTTGGCGGCCAACACCACTGGCTTTCCGCTACGACGCAGCACTTTCACGACGGCCTCGTCGATGTCCTGCGTCCCGACCCTCGCGTCGACGACGAAGACCACCGCGTCGGCTGCCGCGACCGCCAGCTCCGCTTGCTCGGTGACCTGGGCAGCCATGCCCTTGGCATCAGGAGCCCAGCCGCCGGTATCCACCAGCACGAACTGACGCCCATTCCATGTGGCGTCGTAGGAGACGCGATCTCGGGTTACTCCTGGCACATCCTGGACGACGGCTTCCCGGCGACCGATCATGCGATTAACCAGCGTCGACTTACCGACATTCGGCCGACCAACCACCGCCACAACGGGGAGCACTTGAGACTCCTCGGTAGCTGCGATGTCATTCATGTCGCTTCGCTCCGAGTTCTCGAGTGGGCTGAGGTTAGGGACTTGATGGGTGTAGACGACGGATGCGTGCCTTCGGTGGCCCCGGCAAGGGTAGCCCGGTCAACGCCTGAGCAGCGACTATGTGATCGGCCAAGCGCTCCCGCACGACGGCGGTCCACTCTGCAACTGCTGCCTTACGGCGCGGCCACGGAGTTCGCGGGAGGATGAAAGGCTCTCCGTAGACCAGATGAATCGATCCCCGCAGCCGGGGCAGCTGGTTTTTGCTTTGACCAGGTTCACGAGTGCCGAGAATGGCCACCGGAACAATGGGCGCGCCTGACACCATGGCCAGATAGGCAGCACCTCGCCTGGCCCAGGCGACTTCACCGCCACTGCGAACGCCTTCGGGAAAGACAGCCAGCACCCTGCCGGCTCTCAGCACCTGAATTGCCCTCCGGATGGCTTGCGGATCAACCTCGCGGCGGTTGAGGGAAATCTGACCGATATAGGCGAGAAACCGACCGACAGCTCCGGTGAAGGCCTCCCGCTTGACCAGGGCGAAGGTCAGCCGCCTGGTCAGAGCCAACAGAGCTGGCCCGTCCAAGATCCCGATGTGGTTCGCTGCCAAGATCACGGCTCCCGACTGCGGAACGTGTTGGGCGCCATGCAGGGTGACCCGCCAGGAAAGGCGCAGGCCGAGCCGTACGAGAGGCCTGGCAAGCCGCAGTCCCCACACCTTTGGGGCCGGCAATCGATCCGTGTACGGGAGATCGGGGCTAACCCCTTCGATCACGCCTGTCTCCAAGCGCCCGGAGCGGAACAAATGCGCAGATCGTTTCGATCACTTCTTCCAGGCTGAGGGATGTCGAGTCGACAACGTGCACACCTGGAGCCGCCGACTCAAACTCCGCGACCGATGAATCGTCGCGGTCGCGGCGGATCACCTGATCATGAACGTCATCCACATCTATCTGATGCTCCGCGAGCTCGGCATGCCGCCGCGCTATTCGCGCCGCCGGATCAGCAACCAGCAACACGCGTACGTCGGCGTCGGGCGCCACGACCGTTGTGATGTCTCGGCCCTCGGCAACGATCCCCCCGGCCGCGTCGGCGATCAACTTCTTCTGGCGGGCGACCAGATCGGCGCGTACGTCCAGGTTGGTGGCAATGGCACTGACAGCGGCCGACACCTCGGGAGCCCGGATCGCTTCGGAGACATCGACTCCGTTGATCGAGATTGCTGGCTTACGAGGATCCGTGTCGACATTCATTGAGGCGCGGGCTGACAGCTCTGCGACAGCCGGCCGGTCGTCGAGGTCGACGCCCTCGCGCAGGGCCAGCCACGTCACAGCGCGATACATGGCACCGGTGTCGAGAAAGGCCAAACCAATCCTGTCGGCAACTCCACGGGCCGTAGTTGATTTGCCTGAGCCGCTGGGTCCATCGATAGCGATGACGAGTGGCCGACGTGATCCCGAGTCCGAAACGGACTGGGTCGACGTCTGGACCTGGTGGGTCATCGCTAGCTCAGACACGCGCTTCAGCGTACCGGCCGCTTGCTAGGAGACTGCCCAGCCACGCGACAACATCGTCTCGACCAGCGCATCCGCGTGGTCCGGTGTCACCGACAAAGCGAGATAGCCAATTTCTCGGACCGGGTCGTGCTCGATGGAGATGTCTTCCACGTTCACCCCCGCAGCGCCGACGTCGGCAAAGAGTCGCGCGAGCGCTCCTGGCGAGTCAGGAATAGCGACAACGACCTCGCTGTAGCGCACCGCTGCCGCCCCATGCTTGCCGCCGATCTTTTGGGTGCCGGCGACGCCGCGCTCCAGTTGGGTGCGTAGCTCGTCGGTAGCCGGTGCAGCCTCCACCGCCTTGATCAACAAGCCGAGCTGATCTTGGATACTGCGGAGCTCCTCGAGCACCGCGTTCGAGTTCGCCCCAACAATCTGCTCCCACAGCAGAGGGTCGCTACCGGCAATGCGAGTGACATCGCGCAAGCCTTGGCCAGCAAGCAACAGGTCAGGTTCGGAAGCCCGGGTCACATGTGCTGCAACCAGTACCGACATGAGGTGCGGCAGGTGGGAGAGGCGCGCTACCGCCGCATCATGATCATCAACATCCATGATCACCTCACGTGCGCCGCACGCTTGGACGGCCGCCTGTACCTGTGCCACGGATTGGGGCGCCGAACGCCTGTGTGGTGTGACGACCCAGGTCCGGTCGACGAACAGTCCCGGATGGGCAGTCACCGGACCGGAGTGATGCGAGCCGGCCATTGGGTGCGATCCCACGTAACGACTGAGCTCGACATCACGCTGCCACAAGGTGTCGAGGACCCCAGCTTTCACCGAACCGACATCGGTGACGGTCGCGTTGGGATAGTGCTGAAGGCTGTGCACGACCAGATCGGCGATGGCACCAGGCGGCACCGCGACGACGACCAGGTCGACGTCTGCAGACACCGGAGGTTCGATCGTGCCAGCGCCCAGGCCCGCTGCGACCCGGGAGTGGCTGATCTTGTGATCACGTAGGTGTACGGCGTAGCCCGCCGCCGAGAGGGCGCATCCGATCGATGCCCCGATCAGGCCAGCCCCGATGATCACAACTCGGCCGACTGGGCTCTGCCTGGCGCCCATGGCCTGTGCGGCTTCGTTCACGTCTGGTCGGTAGCCGCGGTCGCGGGCTCGGGCCCGTTGGCGAGCAGCGCGGCAAGTCGATCACCCTTGATCCGCCGGAACTTGCGGGGCATTCCCCTGGTCCGGTCCAGGACGGCGACCTCCAATGCCTCCACACCGAGCTCTCGCGGCGCGGCATTCTGGCCGCCGTCGGAGCTGAGCGCGCGTACCGCCAGCCTCGCCGCATCGTTGAGACCAAGCCCGGGACGGAATCCAGCACTAACGACCTCAGTGATGACGTCGGCTGAACCGCCCATCACCGCGAAGTTCGCCTCGTCGGCAACTGAACCGTCATAGGTCAGACGGTAGATCTGATCTTGTAGCGGGGTGGCTCCCAGCTCAGCCACGACAATCTCTACCTCGAAGGGCTTGTCACCGCCGGAGGAGAAGATCGTGCCCAGCACTTGGGCGTACATATTGGCCAGCCCCCGCACCGTCACATCGGTCCGGTCGTAGGTATAGCCGCGCACATCGGCGTAACGAATGCCGGCCTGACGCAGATTCTCGAACTCGTTGTATCGACCGACAGCAGCGAAGGCGACGCGATCGTAGATCTCGCTGACCTTGTGCAACGCCTGGGACCGGTTCTCGGCAACGAACAAGATGCCCTCGGCGTAATAGAGCACGACAACTGACCTACCCCGAGCGATGCCCTTTCGGGCGTAGTCCGCCCGATCCTTCATCTGCTGCTCGGGGGCAACGTAGAACGGCATGCTCATCGGTGCGCTCCACATTCCTGGCGCAAGGGACTAAGCAAGTGGAGCCCCAGGTCCATCGGGCCGCGCTGCCCGGCTCGCGATGAGCTGGTCGATCAGTTCGGCAGTCTGCTCATCGCTGAAACGCTGCACGCCGTCCTCGGTCGCAGCCAAAACCACCGGAAAGATCTTCCGCGCCATGTCCGGTCCGCCCGTTGCTGAGTCATCATCGGCAGCATCATAGAGCGCCTGAATCACCGCCATGGCCGCTTCGCTAGCGTTGAAATCTCCTCGATAGAGCTTCTTGAGCGATCCCCGGGCAAATACCGATCCGGACCCAACCGAGAAGTACGCGTGCTCCTCATAGCGGCCTCCGGTTGCGTCGTAGGAAAAGATGCGGCCTTCGCCTGTCGCCTCATCCCAGCCGGCGAACAAAGGCACGACGACGAGGCCCTGCATGGCAAGGCCAAGATTCAGGCGAGTCATCGTCGCTAGCCGGTTTGCCTTGCCGACTAGGGAAAGCGGGGCGCCCTCGATCTTTTCGTAGTGCTCCAACTCAACTTGGAACAAACCCACGAGCTCGACCGCGAGCCCAGCGGCACCGGCAATTCCGATGATCGAAAACTCATCCGCCGCGAACACCTTCTCGATATCGCGCTGCGCGATGATGTTCCCCATCGTCGCCCGCCGATCGCCGGCCACCACGACCCCGCCGGGAAAGGTTGCGGCCACGATAGTGGTGCCATGCGGTGTGAGGTCGCCCATTCCGGCGAGCGCAGGCCGCGAGGACGGCAATGCGTCCGGAGCCACGCGTGACACGAAGTCGGTAAACGATGACGACCCGATCCGGAAAAACTCAGAGGTCAGCTCAACTTTCATGGCGTCCGTCGTTCACTGGCCGCCCTTTTGAACGAATGAGCGCACAAACTCCTCAGCGTTCACCTCAAGTACGTCATCTATCTCGTCCAACAGCGAGTCCACCTCGGAGTCCAACTCCGCCTTGTGCGCGGTATCAGCAGGCGCCAGCTCCTCGACCTCACGATCGTCGGCTCGCCGCGCCTTGCGTTGGCTCTGCTCTGACTCAGCCATAGCTGCTCCCGTCTGTACTGGCGTCCAGCCTAACCAACGTCTCCGACAACACCACGACAAAGAGCCGCGGGTCTACCGGCCAAGCGCAGCGAACAGCTCGGTGACGGACATGCATTCATCGATCAGCTGGCCAACCTGCTCACGAGTGCCCCGCAGCGGGTCCAACAGGGGCAGCCGCTGCAGCGCCGGACGTTCGGGTACGTCGAAGATCACCGAATCCCAGGAAGCGGCAACCACGGCGGAGCCGAACTTCTGCATCACCCGGCCACGGAAGTACGCCCGAGTGTCCTCGGGCGGCGCATTACGGGCGCGTTCGATCTCGTCATCATTGATGAGCCGGCGCATCTTGCCGTTGGCCAGCAGTGCGCGGTAGAGGCTGCGACGCGGGTCGACGTCGGCGTACTGCAGGTCGATCAGCGCCAGTTTGGGAGCAGACCAGCTGAGTCCGTCGCGATCCCGGTAAGACTCCATGAGCTTCAGCTTGGCCACCCAGTCGAGCTGATCGGCAAGGCTGAAGATGTCGCTGCGAAGCGCGTCCAGACAGTCCTGCCAGCGAGTGAAGATGTCTTTGGCCTCGATCCGCGCCGTCTCGGTGAGGTCTTCGGCCACCCGCTCGTAGTGGTTGCGGCAGGCGTCCAGGTACACCTCCTGGAGGTCCAGCGCCGTCATGCTCGGTCCATCGCTCAGATAGAGCGGCTCACGAACCGACACGTCATGGCTGACTGTCCGCATAGCTGCCACGGGCCCGTCCAGCCGGACATCGCTACCCAACTCGCCAGCCTCGATGACCCGCAGCACCCAGGAGGCAGTGCCCAGTTTGAGGTACGTCGAGATTTCGGAGAGGTTGGCGTCTCCAGTGATCACGTGCAGCCTGCGGTGTTTGCTCGCGTCGGCGTGCGGCTCGTCGCGAGTGTTGATGATCGGCCTGTTCAGGGTGGTCTCCAGACCGACCTCTGCCTCGAAGAAATCGGCTCGCTGGCTGATCTGGAAACCGGGAGTCTGGCTGGATTGACCGAGGCCAACTCGACCGGCCCCGATGATCACCTGCCGGGAGACCAGAAATGCGGTGAACTGGGTGACGATGCGGTCGAAGGGCGTGCTGCGCTGCAGCAGGTAGTTCTCGTGCGTGCCGTACGAGGCGCCCTTGCCGTCGGTGTTGTTCTTGTAGAGCCGCACAGAGCGGCCCAAGGATTGTGTGGCGCGCTGGGCCGCGAGCGCCATCACGGACTCTCCAGCCTTGTCGTAGCGCACAGCGTCCAACGCGTTGGTGACTTCAGGGCTGGAATACTCCGGGTGGGCATGGTCGACGTAAAGCCGCGCGCCGTTGGTCAAGATCACGTTCGCCATACCGAGATCAGTGTCGGTCAGCTGATCCGGGTGGGCGGCGGCCCTGGAAATCTCGTAGCCGCGGATGTCCCGCAGTGGCGTTTCGGTCTCGTAGTCCCAACCAGCCGGTTGACCTGCTGCCGACGCCCCGTACGCCTTCACAACG
>DASVEX010000078.1:0-11788 GCA_036380335.1 Propionibacteriaceae bacterium
CATGTGCGGCACCGCGGTCGCCGGCACGGACCCATCGCACAGCGTTCTCGACGCTGACTGCCGCAGCCACGATGTCGACAACCTCTACGTCGTGGACGGCAGTTTCTTCCCGTCCTCAGCTGCTCTCAACCCTGCCCTGACCATCGCTGCAAACGCCTTGCGGGTCGCACCGAGCATCGCCGCAAGCAACCGCTGACTGCGGCTAGTGCCCTGGAAGGGAAGTTCCTTGACGCCTGGCGACGTTCAGGTGCGTGCATCGCAAGGCCGACGAGGGAGGAATACCGGGTCGTATGCCGACCGAGGAGAACGCCGCGAGGTGCGTGCCTGGGCGCCGCGAAGCGCCAAGAGATTTCCCTTCCAGGGCACTAGGTGGGCGGGATGTTCTGGTTGATGCGAAAGAAGTTGTCCGGGTCGTACTTCCGCTTCAAGGCCTGCAGCCGTTCGTACTTTTTCGGGCCGTACGACTGCTGTACTCGCTCGGCACCCTCGTTGCCCAAGAAGTTCACATAGACCCCTTCGTGCCAGGGCTGGAGCGCGGACCAGAAGTCGCGTACCCACTCGCGCTCCTCGTCGAATCCCGCACCTGTCTCCGTGCAGCCGCCGATGTTGTAGGTGAAGCCGGCGGAGCGGCCGTTGAACGCGGTCTCATCGTCGCCCACTCGGCCGACGGCGCCGCCCATCTGCCAAATCGGGTATGCCGTTAGCGGCGATGAGATCTGCAGCGAGTGCTCAGCGGTGATGTCGATGATGTCATCGCTCAGCTCGGCGACATCGCAGCTCTTGAAGTAGTACCAACGACCGGCCGGAAAGCTGGGATCAAACATCGCCTGATGGGTCAGGAACGGCTTCGGCACGCATAGATCCAAGACCGGCGAGCCGAACTTCTTCAACGGCCGGATGAAGCGTTGCCCTTCCTCCACGTCACCGGCCCAGCAACAGACCACCACGACAACCGGCTTGCCGTGCAGCTCAGGCGGCACGAACGGCAACGGCGGCGCCATCCGGTGAATCACGATGGTCATCAGTTCGTCCGGAGCGTCAGCGATCCAGTCACGATAGAAGCGCAGCACCTCCGGCGACTGGACCATCGGCCAGAACACTGGTCCCGCCATCACCTGCGGACCCAACGGCACGCAGCGGAACTCGAACTCGGTGACAATTCCGAAGTTGCCCCCTCCACCGCGCACTCCCCAGAAAAGATCAGCGTTCCGATCCGCGCTCGCCTGAATGAACTCACCGTCGGCCGTGACGAGATCGACTGAGACGAGCTGGTCGATCGATAGCCCGTGCTTACGCATGATCCAACCGATCCCGCCGCCCAGGGTGAGTCCGGCCACGCCGGTATGCGTGACGATGCCCGACGGCACCGCCAAGCCGAACGCCTGGGTCTCCCGGTCGAGGTCGCCGAGGAGCACGCCGGCCTGCACTCGAACGATCCGTCTTTCGGGATCGACTCGCACTCCTTTCATGAGCGAGAGGTCGATCACTACGGCCTCGTCAGCCACAGATAGTCCGGGGAAGGAGTGTCCACCGCTGCGGACGGCGACAGTCAGGCCGCTGGCCCGCCCGAACTTCACACCGGCGATGACATCCGAAACTCCGAGGCAGCGGAAGATCACCGCAGGATACTTGTCAATCGAGCCGTTCCAGATCTTCCGATCCTTCTCATAGCTTGGATCTCCAGGTTCGACGACGTACCCGCGAAGAGCTGCCCTATCAATCTCCATCGATTTGGTGCTGATGCCCATCGTTGGAGTGTCTCAGGCACGCCGAAGGTTGCCAAGCACGCTGCTGGATCGATCACGCGCGCTCACAAAACCTTTCCCGTTTTCGGTTGGAACGCGGGAAAATGCGACTGTGGAAGAGATCGCCTCGGCAGTCGAGGTCCACGTTGCGCTGCTGGGTGGATTCTCCGTCACGGTCAACGGACAGCCGGTTCCGGATCGCTGGCGGCTGCGCAAGGCCAAAACGCTGGTGAAGTTGCTCGCCCTAGCTCCGAGCCATCGGCTGCACCGCGATGTCGTGTCCGAAAGCTTGTGGCCGGATGCCGAGCCGGAAGCGGCATCAAACAACCTGCATCAAACGCTGCACCAGCTACGTCACACGATCGGCCCTACGCTGATTACGCTCACTGACGACATCGTGGCACTGTGCCCCACTGGCGGACTCACAGTTGACGTCGATGTCTTCGAGCAAGCCGCTGTCACCGCTCGCAACAGCGGCGATCTGGACCCGCTGCGGCGTGCACATCAGTTGTGGACCGGCCCGCTCTTGCCGGAAGACCAGTACGCCGACTGGGCCTTCGAGCATCGGGAACGACTCGCCGAAACCTACGCCGCCGTAGCAACGCTGCTAGGAGCAAAGCTCTTGGCAGAAGGCGACCAGCAGGCTGCTCTTGCCGTGATTGAACCGCTGGCAGCCACTCGTCCGCTCGACGAACATGTGCAACGCGTACGGATTGATGCCCTCGCTGGCCTCGGTCAACGCTGGGAGGCGATCAAAGCGTATGAACAGCTACGCGACGCGCTCGAGGAGATCTACGCCGCCGAACCCGAACCCCAAACCAAAGCCCTCTACCGTCGGCTGTTGAGCCGGAGCAAACCTAGGCTCGACGCTTCTGCCGCAGGCACGGAGAAGCCGCCGGACACGCGGTTCCTCGTGGGGCGGCAGCCCGAATGGGAGCGACTGTGGTCATCCTGGCAACGGGCAAGTATCGGAGACTCGCATCTATTGCTGATCACCGGCGAGGCCGGCATCGGGAAGACGCACCTAGCCGAAGAACTTCTCATGTGGGCAGACCAGCAAGGCATTGCGACTGCCAGGACGCGTTCCTATAGCGCCGAAGGTCGGCTAGCCCTTGCCCCCGTGACCGAATGGCTGCGCAGCGACGACCTTCGTGAAGGCCTGGGTCGGCTGGGCGACGTCTGGCTGACTGACATCGCGCGGCTTCTGCCGGAGCTTCTGGCCGAACGGCCCCGCTTGCCACATCCGGATCACATGACCGAGTTCGGTCATCGGCAACGCTTCTTCGAGGCCCTCGCTCGAGCTGTGCTCGCGGCGCCGCAGCCATTGCTGCTACTGATTGACGATGTGCAGTGGTGCGATCAGGAAACACTGCAATGGCTGCATTTTCTGCTGCGCTTCGACCCGACAAAACGACTTTTGGTGATAGGCACGGCACGGCCTGAAGAGATGCTGCCCGGGCACCCCGTCGCTCAATGGCTGGTGCAATTGCGCAGCGATGGCAGCGTGATCGAACTCGCCCTTGATCCATTGGATGCCGCCGAGACGAATCAGCTCGCCATGCAAGTGACCAAGCGGGAGCTGGACGACGAGTCGGCCTTGCTGCTGTATCGCGCATCCGAGGGAAACCCGCTGTTTGTGATGGAGATGGCGACTGCGGGTCTGGGCGATGCCTACAGTGAACGAACGAGCGCCGAAGGCGACTTCTCCGTACCTGGATTCTCGACGGCTAATCTGCCACCTCGAATTTATGCAGTCATCGCCGCCCGACTGGCGCAACTATCGACAGGTGCCCACGAATTGGTCGGGCTAGCCGCCACCGTTGGACGGGAATTTGCCGTCGATATTCTGCGCATGGCCAGCGGGGGCGACGAAGCCCATCTGGCGCATGGCTTGGACGAGTTGTGGCAGCGACGCATTGTGCGCAGCGTCCAGAACAACAATTTTGACTTCTCCCACGACAAGATTCGCGACGTGGCGTACGCCGAACTCAGCCCTATAAAGCAGCGCTACTGGCACGTACAAGTAGCTCAGGCCCTGGAAACGCTGCATGCCGACAACGTCGATCCGGTTAGTGCTCAATTGGCAGCTCATTACGACCAGGCCGGCGAGGCGTTGCGGGCGATCTCGTTCTATCAGCGGGCTGCCGACGTTGCGCAGCGGGTATATGCCCACCACGAGGCCACCTACCTTTTGAGACGCGGCCTGGGGTTGCTGGACAATGCGCCAGACCAGGCGCGTCACAAAGAGCTGCGGTTGAATCTGCTACGGCTGCTGAGTCTCGCGTTGGTGGCAACGCAGGGCTACGGGACGCCTGAGGTTCTCCAGACCCTGTCCCGGGCGCAGACGTTGAATCAACAGTTGGCGAAGCCACCGGATCCTTTGCTGCTACGGGCGGCGGCAATCGCCGCTCTCAATCTTGGCAAGTTTCAGCAAGGTCTTGCCTTTGGCGATCAATTGCTCCAGTTGGCTGATCAGCAAGACGATCCAACTCTGCTGGTCGAGGGTCACTACGTGCTAGGGGTGACGCTTTCCTGGGCCGGATCATTTACGCGATCGCGCGTTCAGCTTGAACAAGCGCTGGCAGGCTATGATCCGATGTATTCGGCATCGCACATCTCGCGATATTCACAAGATCCCGGTGTGATATGCCGCTGCCGACTGGCCTTTGATCTGTGGTGTCTGGGTTATGTCGACCAAGCGCAGAGAGCTCAAAACAAAGGCCTAGCCCAGGCACAAGCCTTGGGCCATCCCTTCAGCCTTGCCTACGCCCTCACGTGGGATGCGATGTTGCAGGGAGTGATCGGTAATCTGAATTCGGTACTCAAGTCAGCCGACGCAGTGATTGCGCTGAGCGAACAACATCACCTCGGACTCTGGTCCTCATGGGCGACGGTGCTACGTGGGTGGGCGCTGACTGAGCGCGAGCCGCAGCAAGGTGTCGCAGAGATGCAACGCGGTGATGAGCAGATGCGCGCGAAAGGCTCAGTCTTCCTGCAACCTTTTGTCTCGTTTCTGCTGGCCGAACAGTTGGTAAAGGTAGGTCAGATTGGGCATGGCCTTGACCTCGTCAGTGATGCATTGTCCAGCGCCAACAGTGATGGGTATTGGTGCGATGCGGAACTGCACCGGCTGCGCGGCGAGCTGTTGTTGGCGCAAGGCGCCCCCGCGATGGAGGTCGAAGCTGCTTTTCGCCAAGCGATGCAGATCGCGCAGAAACAGCAGGCCAAAGTGTTTGAGTTGCGAGCCGCAACCAGCCTGGCGCGGTTTTGGCTGAATCAGGGCCCAACTCAAGAATCGCGCTTGCTACTGGCACCGATCTACAGCTGGTTCACTGAAGGATCTGAGACATCCGACCTCAGGAATTCTCGGAGGCTACTGGACGCCTCATTGTCACAGCTGGGATAGGCGGTCCGGCCACGCTGGTGTGCAAAGTGGCTGTTAAGTGGGCCTTCATAATTTGGCCGCATGACCGCAGCTGGCAGACCGGGTATCCACACCGGCGTACTCGGTGAGGCGCCGATACGCGAACTGGAAATCGCCTTAGCCGGTTCGATCGTCGGCCCGGGTGACCCCAACTACGAGACGGCGCGTCGAGTATGGAACAACGCGATCGACAAGCGGCCCGCCCTGATCGTACGGCCTGCCTCCACCGAAGATGTTGCGCGAACGATCGCTTTTGCTCGACGCGTGGGGCAGCCGATTGCGGTACGCGGTGGTGCGCACAGTGCTGCCGGCTTTTCCACCTGTGACGACGGGATTGTCCTTGACCTCGCACAACTGAATGACGTCCGGGTTGATGTTGACTCACGACGAGCGTTCGCCGGAGGCGGATCCACCTGGAAGATCTTCGACGCGGCCACTCAGGCACACGGGCTAGCGACAACGGGTGGACTGGTCTCGAGCACTGGTCTCGGTGGCTTCGTGCTTGGCGGCGGTGTGGGACATCTGGTCCGGAAGTACGGCCTCACCTGCGACAACCTGCTGTCTGCCGAGTTGGTGACCGCTGACGGATCGATCGTGCAAACCTCCGAATCACTAAATTCAGAGCTGTTCTGGGCGCTGCGCGGAGGCGGCGGCAACTTCGGAGTCGCCACAAGATTTGAGCTGAACCTGCATCGGGTAGGTCCGGTCGTCCTCGGCGGTGTCATCTTCTACCCCGGCGAACAGACGGCCCAGGTCATGACCGGTTGGCGTGACCTGCTGCCCGGCGTACCAGACGAGCTCACGACCAAGATTGCCCTGGCGGCAGCTCCGGCGGCGCCGTTCATCCCGCTGGAATGGCAGGGCAAGAAGGTTGCCTCGGTGGTGGCCTGCTGGGCGGGCGATCCAACCGAGGGTCAAGACATCGTCAGACCGTTGCGGTCACTTGGGACGCCAATCGCAGACCTATTGGGCCCGGTTCGCTATGTGAATCTGCAGCAGCTCTTCGATCCCGCGTGGCCGGCGGGTGCGGCGAACTACTTCACGTCGGCTTTCTTCGATCGGATGCCGGACGAGGCCGTCAATACCGTCGTCGACTATCAGCGGCACGCCGCTAACCTGCCGGTGCGTTCCGAGCTGCACATTCATCACCTCGGCGGAGCGATTACGCGAGTTCCGGCCGGCACTACCGCCTTTACCGACCGCACTTCGAACTTTGTGCTCTTCAGCGTCACGCGTACACCTGGCCGAGCCGAACTTTCAGAACATATCGACTGGGCACGTGCCGCGCGAGATGCCTTGGCAACCTACGGAAAAGGAGGAATGTATGTGAACTTTCCCGGCGATGCTCGAGAAGGCGATGTGGATCGTAGCTATCCACCTCAAATTCATGCCCGTCTGCAGGCAGTCAAGAATCAATACGACCCGCTCAACGTATTCCGATTCAACATCAATATTCGGCCAACCCTATAAAGAAAGGAGGGCTACGTGAGATTCAGCTTAATATACGACGATGTGCAAGCTGCCCTCGTCGCATCGAAAAATCCCAATCACTTGAATAAACCGTTACCTGTCGGTGACAGCGATAGTGACTCGGAAATGTCACATGAGAAAGCTGATCGTGAGCCGACTGAACCTGCCGAGCGCCTGCGGCCTGTTCGACCGCAGAAATAACAACACCGCAGAAATAACAACACAGTGTAATTTGAACGGAGCAAAGAAGATGTCCAGAATATTAGGGAGAGGCGCCGTCGTGCTGGGTATCGCAGCAATCGGTGGCTTTTTGTACGGCGGCAGCGCGCACGCTGACCCGACCCCGACCCCGCCAGCCCCGTTTACGGTTGAACCGCTCACGCCGCGAGCGGCCTTCACCGAGCAGACAGCAATGCAATTTCGCCTCAAGCTGGATGGGCGCAGTACCGACGTGATCAAGACTTCGAACCCGTCCCATGTGGTGACGACCAAGATCACCGTGCAACCCGGCGCGCAATTCCCATGGCACACACACCACGGGCCGGTGTTGGTCACGGTCCTGGACGGTGAGATGACCTACGTGTTGTCCAGCGACTGCGTCGGCCATCGCCACCCGGCCGGGACGGCATTCGTCGATCAAGGACATGAGGTGCACACCGCGTACAACAGCACAAAGACGGTGACAGTACTCCTCGCAACATTCTTGGAGGTCCCGTCGGGGACCGCGCCGCTCAGCATCCCGACGGATAAGCAGCCGAATTGCAAGATCCCAACAAGCTGACGGTCGGACAGACCGTCCTCCATCGGATGATCTACGGAGCAGAGCTAGCTGACCTCTGCTCCGTAGATCACTGTCAGGTGTGATGCCACGCACCGCTGACGGATTCGATCGTGCGTAGTCACAAAACCTTTCCTCTTTTCGGTCGGAACGCGGGAAAATGCGGCCGTGGAAGGAATCGTCTCGGCAGCGAGGGTCCACGTTGCGCTGCTGGGTGGATTCTCCGTCACGGTCAACGGACAGCCGGTTCCGGATCGCTGGCGGCTGCGCAAGGCCAAGACGCTGGTGAAGCTGCTCGCCCTGGCGCCAAGGCATCGGCTGCACCGCGATGTGGTGTCCGACAGGCTGTGGCCGGATGCCGAACTGGAGGCTGCAGCCAACAACCTGTATCAGATCATGTTCGCCATCCGGCACATGCTGGGCGCAGCGTCGATCACGCTTAACGAGGATGTGCTACGGCTCTGCCCGGTCGGCGACCTCACCGTGGATGTTGATCAATTCGAGCAAGCCGCCGCCGCCGCCCGCAGCAGCAGCGAAATCTCCGCGTTGCGACAAGCGCTCGATCTGTGGACCGGCCCGCTGCTGCCCGAGGACCGCTACGCCGATTGGGCAGATCAGCATCGGGAACAACTCAGCGAAACCCACGCCGCTGTCGCAACGTTGCTCGGATCCAAGCTCATCGAACAGGGCGAGCCGGCAGCCGCCTTGGCCGTACTCGAACCACTCGCAGCAGAGCGCCCCCTGGACGAACACGTGCACCGAATCTTGATCGACGCGCTGGCCGACCTCGGCCGACGCTGGGAAGCCATTGAGCGCTACGAACGCTTACGCGACACCCTCGACGAGGCGTACGCCGCGGAACCGGAACCCCAGACCAAGGCCGTCTACCGCCGCCTGCTCACCGGCGGCAAACCCATGCGTGCAACGACTCTGCATAACCTGCCTGAGTCAACAACCAGCTTCGTTGGCCGCAGACGCTTGCTCGTCGAGCTGTCGGCAAGCCTGGCACGTACGCGTCTGCTCACGCTCACTGGGGTGGGCGGCGTCGGAAAGAGCCGGCTCGCTTTGGAGCTGGCCCGGCTGGCGGGCGCCGGCAACGACTTTCCGGACGGGATCTGGCTGATAGAGCTGGCTGGCATCCAAGACCCGGAGATCGTCGCGTCCACAGTGGCATCGGCGCTGCACATCACGCTGCGAAGTGGGTCGCCCCCAACGACCGCCCTCGCGGAGCAACTCGCTTCCCGCACCCTGCTGTTGATCATGGACAACTGCGAACACCTGCTGGACGCTTGCAGCGCCCTCGTTCAGGAGGTGCTCGCCCGGTGTCCCGGAATCAGTGTCGTCACCACGAGTCGGGAACCTCTTTCGGTTCCCGGCGAGCTCGTCTACCGGGTACCTTCGCTTGAGCTGCCTAGCGGCGGTGAGGTCGATGTCCGCGAGCTGTCCCGGCTGGAAGCAGTGCAGTTGTTCGTGGAACGCGCCTGGCTTACGGTGCCCTCGTTCAAGCTCAACAGCAAGACAGCGCCGCCGGTCGCGGAGATTTGCCATCGCCTTGACGGCATACCACTCGCCCTCGAGCTCGCGGCCGCTCGCCTCGCCCATTTCACCGTGAGCGAGCTCGCCGACGGACTCGGCGACGCGCTCACCTTGCTCGGACAGCGGCGCCGCGGGCGGCTGGATCGGCAGCAAACGCTGGCGGCCACCCTGGACTGGAGCTACGGGCTGCTGGATCTCGAAGAACAGCTGGTCTTCCGAAGGTTGGCAGTGTTTGCCGGCGGATACGACCTCGACGCCGCCGCGGCGGTGTGTGATGTGCTCGGCCCCTTGATCATCGACCTGGTCTCGCGTCTGGTCGATAAGTCGCTCGTGCATGCGGACACGGCAGAGCCGAAGACGCGATATCGGTTACTCGAGGTGGTTCGGCAGTACGCCGAGGCTCGATTGACCGACGCTGCGGAGCTGGCGGTATGTCGCAGGCGCCATCTTGAGTGGTACGCCGCGGCGGCAGCGGCCCACGATCCGGACCGCGGCGCCGCCGTCGTCGGAGAACCGTCCGCCTGGTTCGACGTAGAGCATGACAACCTGCGCGCGGCGTCGGCCACGGCCCTGGCAACCGATCCGACGCGAGCCCTGGAGCTAGCGGCCGCGAGCTGGCGCTTCTGGGTCAACCGGGGCCTGATCGCCGAAGGCGCGCGCTCGCTCACTCTTGCCCTGAACGCCTCCGAGGAGCGGTCTGCGCTACGGGCGCGCGCATTGGCCGCGATGGCCGTCATGCATATTCGCCAGGCCAAGGCGACTGAGCTAACGGCAATCGGTGAGGAGATCGTCAACCTGCTGAACGAGCACGGCGAGCCGCGCGAGCGGGCCCATGGTTACCACCAACGCGCCTTGCTGACATTCATGGCCGGTGACTGGAGACTGGCACAGACTCAAAGCGACGAGGCGCTGCGCGTCGCCGCGGATTTTCCCGCGGTGACTGTTTCGGCGCAACACTTTGCTGGCGTGCTTGCGCTCGCTCGTGGCGAGGTGGACGTGGCCCGCACGCGGTTCAATGCCGCGCTGCGAGCGCTGCAGCACGTGCCTGACGACGCGGCGCCGTTCTTCGTTGCTGTAGCGCTGGGCTGGGCCGTGGATGAGCGTCGTGACCCGCCCCTGCCCTTCGGCGAAGAAACGGTGCTGTTCGGCCGTCGCGTAGGTGCTCAGCAGGCGGCCGGATATGTGAGGCTGGCCCTTGCTTTGAGCGAGCGGTTGGGCGGCAAGGTCGACACGGCTCTCACGCTTATCGACGACGCCTACGCCCGGTTCCACGCTGTGGATGATCGCTACGGAGAGGCCTACGCGCTGTCGCAGCATGGACACGCCTTGCGATGGGTGGGCCAGTACGTGGAGGCGGACGGCTATCTGCAACGGTCGGAGTCGCTCCGTCGGGAGCTTCGTGACAAGCGCGCGTTAGCAATGGCACTCGCGGGCCGGGCGTTGACGGCAGCCTCGGCTGGGACCGCCGATGAGGCTCGAACCCTGGGTCGTGAGTCATTGGCGATGGTGGAGGAATCAGGCGACATCGCCGGCGTCTCCGTCACCAGCGTGAACCTCGGCGTGGCCGAGCTGCTCCTGGCCGACCTGCCGGCAGCGCTGAGCTGGCTCGATCGCGCCCTTGCCGTCTTCCCCATTCCTGGCGGCCATCGCTCGCTCGGCTGGCTGCACCTGCTTCGAGCCCACGTGCTGCGACAACTGGGCGATGCAGACGGCTCGATGGTCTCGGCGGCGGCCGCGCAGACGGTGTTCTCTCAGCTCGGCGAGCGGCGCGGCGTGGCTGCGGTGCAAAGGATCTGCAAAGAAGGTCTTCCTAGCCTGCCTGCATGACTCGAAGCCATGGGCGTGCATCGTGACCGCCGGCGTACTCGGTGAGGCGACGATACGCGAGCTGGAAATCGGACTGGCCGGCTCGGTGGTCGGGCCCTGGGATCCGGACTACGATGCGGCCCGTCGAGTCTGGAACCACGCGATCGACAGAAGGCCGGCGCTGATCGTACGGGCGGCGTCGACACAGGATGTGGTGCGAGCCGTCCGCTTTGCCCGAAGTGAAGGCAGGGCGATCGCGGTACGCGGCGGCGCGCACAGCGTTGCCGGCTTTTCCAGCTGTGACGACGGAATCGTCATCGACCTCGCCCAGCTCAATGAGGTTCAGGTTGATATCGAGTCGCGACGGGCATTTGCAGGCGGCGGGACCACATGGAAAGCCTTCGACGCGGCAACGCAGCAGCACGGGCTGGCGACAACTGGTGGGCTGGTTTCCAGCACCGGTATCGGCGGCTTCGCGCTAGGCGGCGGCATCGGCCATCTGGTCCGCAAATGCGGCCTGACCTGCGACAACCTGCTTTCCGTTGAACTGGTCACAGCGGATGGATCGGTCGTGCAGGTGTCCGAGTCGCAGAATGCGGAGCTGTTCTGGGCCCTTCGGGGCGGCGGCGGCAACTTCGGGGTCGTCACGAAGTTCGAACTGGCCCTGCATCCAGTCGGTCCAGTCGTCCTGGGCGGTGTCATCTTCTACCCGGGCGAACAAACGACGCAGGTCATGAACGGTTGGCGTGACCTTCTTGACGGTATGCCAGACGAGCTTTCCACAACGATTGCCCTGATAACGGCTCCGCCGGCGCCATTCGTCCCTGCCAGGTGGCACTACCACAAGGTCGCCGCAGTGAGCGCATGCTGGGCCGGCGACCCGGCAGACGGCGTGAAGGTCGTCAAGCCGCTGCGGACGCTCGGTACGCCGATTACTGACCTGCTCGGCCCCATTCCGTACATCGATCTGCAGCAGCTCGTCGACCCCGCGTGGCAGGCAGGCGCTGCGAACTACTTCACCTCCGCTTT
>DASVEX010000079.1:0-18950 GCA_036380335.1 Propionibacteriaceae bacterium
CGCATCGCGTCCAGCGTGGTGTGTCCCAAGATCGGCCACACGTTGCGTCGGAATTGGCTGAACGCGCGGATCATCAGTTGATCGAGCGGCTCATTCGTCCGTTGCCCGTGCTGCCACGCGTCAAAGAACACTCCGGTAACGCCAGCTTCGGCGAGCCGCAAGAGAAACGGGACCATCGCCTCCTTGGAGCCACCGAGGAAATGCATCCAAAGAGCTAGACGCCCGCCGGCTTTGGTGGTGTCGGGACGCGCGAAGAGCACCGGGATATCAGCCACCAGAGCGGTTTCTACCGCGGGAGGACTCATCGGTGTAGCGGCTAATGGCCAAACTGATCGGAGTCAGTGACCACGGACTCGCCGCGATCCAGCGAGCTGATCTTGCTCATCTCTTCCTCGCCCAGCTCGAAGTCGAAGATGTCGATGTTCTCGGCCATCCGGCCCGGATGCGACGACCGTGGAATGACGACCAAGCCAAGCTGCACGTGCCAGCGCAGCACGACCTGGGTGGGGGACTTGCCATGATCATTGGCAATGCTGGTGATCAAAGGGTCGCTCCGCAGCGCGTCGCTTGACGCGCCGAGCGGGCTCCACGACTCCGTGACGATGTCGTGAGCGCTGTGGTACTCGCGAGCATCGCTCCTGGTCGAGTACGGGCTGAGCTGGATCTGATTGACATCAGGGATGATTCCGCTCTCCTCCTGCACCCGCTGCAGATGAACTGGTTTGAAGTTCGAAGTGCCGATGGCCCGAAGTCCACCGTCGTCCAGGATCGCCTGGAGGCCTCGCACGGCGTCGACGTAACGATCTTGGTCAGGGTTCGGCCAGTGCACCAGCATGAGGTCGACGTAGTCGACGCCAAGCCGCTGCAAGCTTGCCGCGTAAGCCTCACGGACGCCGTCGATACTGTGCCAGCGCCGATTGAACTTCGTCGTAATGAAGATCTCGGAGCGGTCGACGCCTGACTCCCGGATTGCCTGTCCGACCGCGTCCTCGTTCCCGTAGTTCTCTGCGGTATCGATCAGCCGATAGCCGGCCTGAAGGGCCGTCCGAACCTGGTGTACGGATTCTCCGCCGACCAGTGGCGACGTGCCCAGACCGAGCACGGGAATATCAGCACCATTGCGAAGCGGGAGGGTTGGAGCCAGTGTGGACATCACATCGAATCCCTTCTGATCGAGTTTCGATAATCTAGCCTGGCAACGACCACGTGCTGCCCGCGGCCACCACCAACCCGTCCTGGACGAGCGAGGCCAGCGCGCGCTTTCGCTGTGCGACATCTGGCCACGCCGCTGCCAGCTGGTGATCATCAATGGGGTCGTCGCTGGACCTGAGCACGGCGAGTAGGGAACCTCGGCACTGCCGATCTGTCCCCGTATATGTCTGACCGCGTCTCGTCGTCCCTACCCAGGCTGGATTGCCCGCCTGCCGCCAGGCACACAGATCGGCTACGGGGCAGGCATCGCAGCGGGGACTGCGAGCGCGGCATACCAGAGCGCCGAGCTCCATCGAGGCAACGGCCCAGCGGGCGGCGCGATGCGGCGTAGGCGGTGCGAGCTGCTCGGCAACAGCTCGTTCCAGGGTTGTTTGCGTGGCAGAGGGGAACGCGACGCCTAATGCAACTCTGGCGATTACCCGGCGAACATTGGTATCCAGAACGATCTCCCGGCGGCCGTGGGCGAAGCTTCCGATTGCCGCCGCTGTGTAGGAACCGACACCAGGCAGCATTAGCAGCGAGTCGCGATCCTTGGGCACCTGCCCGTTGAAGTCATCGGTGATCATGCGTGACGCTTGGTGCAGCCGGAGCGCTCGGCGCGGATAGCCAAGGCGACCCCACGCGCGCACCGCCTCGCCCGGCGATGCTGCGGCCAGCGACGGGGGCGTTGGCCAGCGTTCCAACCAGGCCTGCCACGGGCCACGTACCCGCTCGACGGGCGTCTGCTGCAGCATGAACTCGCTGACCATGATCGCCCACGGTGTCGCGTCCGGGCGTCGCCATGGCAGATCGCGAGCATGGTCGTCGTACCAGCTCAAGATTCGCCGCACCACGGTCCGGGCTTGGCCGACCTGCAGCACCGGGCCTCTGGCGGCATCCACCACGTGGCTGAGGCTACCCTGCGGCGCGCCTCCGGTCGGGGCCAAGTCGTGCTGCCTAGGCTCGGCGCCATGATCGGCTTGCTCCACCCGGTCGGCCCCGAGACCACGGGGACCTATTGGGTTCGGCGCGCGTTCGTTACCGGTGCAACGGTCGTACTCGCGATCGCTCTGCCGTTGATCATCACCGGGGTCGGCAGCGGCTCGGCAGCCGAAGCACGATCGGCAGTTCCCTCCGCCGCGTACTCAGTGCCGACCTCGCCGAGCCCGACGCAGACGGTGCTACCTACCCCATCGGTGATCGGCGCCTTGTCCACGACTCCAGCAACACCGCGTCCGACGCCGACAGCATCGACGAAGAAGAGGAAGTCTCAGCACAGCAGCTCGGTGAGCTGCCGAGCCAAGGACCTGCGACCAACCCTGACCGGCAGGATTCGCCTAGCGCCACGGCAGCGCACCACGTTCCAGTTGTCATTGATCAATGGTTCAGATCGGACCTGCATCGCGCGCGTGACGAGGAAGAACTTCGAGCTCAAGATCTCTTCCAGCAGCGGCCGGATGTGGAGCACCAACGACTGTTCAGCCGCTGTCAAGACAATCAGCCGCAAGCTGGCCGCTGACACCGCGGTCGCATGGTCACTCAGTTGGAATGGGAGAGGGTCGAAGGCCGACTGCAGATCCTCCCGCCCCGCGCCGAAGCCAGGACGCTACGTCGCCACTGCACGCCTGGATGGTGCCGAGCCCGTCAAACTGCGGATGATCTTGAAAGGTTAGTGTCGCGTCAGGTGAGCTGCTGAGAGACACGCTCGGTGTACGCCGACTCGGCAAGCCTGACCAGACCGTCCCGAATGACCCGCGCACGGCTCTCGCCAACGCCCTCGACCGCCTGTAAGTCATTGGCGCTGGCTCCGAAGAGTGCCTGCAGCGTGCCGAAGTGCTCGATGAGCCGGTCTCCCAGATAGGAAGGCAGGCGGTTGATCTGCGCCATCTGCCGGAAGCCGCGAGTCGTGACGTGAGCTTCGAGGTGCACACTGTGCGGGAAACCGGCGGCCCGTGCGACGGTGAGGGGATCCAGCAATTCGTCGGTATTAAGGTGCTGCAGACCAACGAGACCGAACCCGGTGGAGCCGGGTGGTCGATAGTCCCGCTCCAACAGACAGCGCAACTCGTTGATCCCGGCGCGGAGCTCATGAAGCTGCAGCGTCAGCAGGCGCCCGTCCGTGCCCAGCTCAACAACATAGGTGTCCAGCTCGTCCTCGAGCCGCCGCACCATCTCCAATCGTTGCGCCACAAGCGCAAAGTCCCGGACCGTTACTTGATCTTGGACTTCCAGCGACGACAGTCGGGTCGTCACCTCCCAAAGCCGCCCGCGGTAGCGTTCCAGCGTCTGCAGAGCCTGATGGGCTCGCGTCAAGATCTGGTCGGAGTGCTCGACGAGATGGCGGTGCTGGTCCAGGTACAGCGTGATGGTCGACATGGATGCCGAGATCGAGACCACCGGCAGGCCCGACTGTCGCGACACGCGGTCAGCCGTACGGTGCCTGGTGCCGGTTTCCACCGTGTCAATACTCGGATCGGGCATCAGCTGAACCCCGGCACGAACGATTCGGCCATCCTCCCAGTCGAAGATGATGGCCCCATCCATCTTCGCCAGCTCGCGTAGCGCAGTCGGCGTGTAGACAACATCCAAGGCGAAGCCGCCGGTCGAGACTTGAGAGATGATCTTGTTGCGGCCGAGTACGACGAGCGCCCCGGTGCGGCCTCGTAGGATCCGCTCGAAACCATCGCGGAGCGGAGTTCCAGGCGCCATCATCGCGAGATACTCCAGCAGCCGACGGTGACGATCGAGGTCTGACGCCACAATCGCTCCCTCCGTCAGCGTGAGAGATTCAAGCGGGGGCGGGTCCTGTCGCGCCGTTGCGACCAGACCCACTCCCTCGGCCGACCGTATCAACCGCGTGGCCGAGGGAAGCAGCAGCGTCACTTTAGGTCCCCTGGCCGGAGCCCCAGCGCCGCCAAAGCCTGGTCGAGGGTGCTGACCGAGTGCACCACCAAGCCAGCATGGACTGTCATCATCTGCTCCCGCGAGTCGCGCGTTTCCGCTGGTATCACCGCCTCGACAAAGCCGAGCCGCGCGGCCTCATTGAGCCTGCGACTGGTACCCGGCACGCGACGCAATTCGCCAGCCAGGCCTACCTCGCCCAGTGCCACGATGCGTTGCGGCACCGGCTTGTTGCCCGCTGCTGAGGAGACCGCCAACGCGACTGCCAGGTCGGCTGCGGGATCGCTCACCCTTGCCCCACCCACAGTGGAGGAGTAGACATCTCGATCACTCAGCCTTATGCCGCAGCGGCGTTCCAGCACAGCCAGCACCATGGCGAGCCGGCCAGATTCGACCCCGTTCACGATGCGACGCGGGTGGGTCAGGGTGCACCCAGCGACCAACGCCTGTACTTCGGCGAGTAGCGGTCGGCGACCCTCAAGGGTCACCGTGACGGCAGTGCCTGGCACGGGCTCACCATGCTGGGAGGTGAAGAGGCCAGAGGGATCAGGCACCTCCACGATTCCGGAGTCGACCATCTCGAAGCAGCCCACCTCATCAGCCGGACCGAATCGGTTCTTGGTCGCTCGCACCATACGGAAGCCGGAATGCCGGTCGCCCTCAAACGCCAACACCACATCGACCAGATGCTCCAGCAGGCGAGGACCAGCGACGGTCCCATCCTTGGTCACATGTCCAACGATGATCACGGCCATGCCACGCCGTTTGGCGACCCGGACCAAAGCGCTGGTCACCTCACGGACCTGGGTTACGCCGCCAGGCGACCCATCCGCCTCCGCCGTACCAATCGTCTGCACGGAATCAAGCACCATCAGCGATGGCTGGACCTCCTCGATGTGCCCGAGCACAGTGCCCAGGTCGGTCTCAGCGGCCAGGTAGAGCTGATCAGCAACTGCATCAGTACGGCCAGCACGTAGCCGCACTTGAGCTGCTGACTCCTCGCCTGTGACATAGAGCGTCGTATGGCCGTTGCGCGCCCAGCGGGCGGCCACCTCAAGCAGCAGGGTGGACTTTCCCACCCCGGGCTCACCAGCAAGCAGCACGACGACTCCGGGCACCAGACCGTCACCGAGCACCCGGTCCAGCTCTGCGACCCCGGTGCGGGCATGGGTGGCCAGCCGGGCATTGACGCTGCCAATCGGCACCGCCTTGCTCACCGGCATCGACACGGAGATCTGGCTCAGTGTCGGCGCGGCCGCCACCACCACACTGCCCCAGGTCTGGCATTCTCCGCAGCGGCCGACCCAGCGGCTCGATCGCCAGCCGCACTCGGTGCAGACGTGGCTGGGCTTGGTGCTGGTCTTCGGCATGCCGAGAAAGTTAAGGCCCTCGGCTGACACTTTTACAACGGCGCGCCGATGCGACTCAGCTACTCTGACCGGAACATCATTCGTCGCTGGGAGCGTGATGACCATCGAGCCGGCACGCGAGGTCCGGCAGGCCACCTCATCCGAGACCGGCTGGTACGCCGCTGGCGCTCTGCTGGTTGCAGCTGGCGTGGCAACGGCGGTCTCGGTGCTGCGGCAGTGGTCGCTGTGCGATAGCACCCCGCCATCTGAGACATGCGTGGCATTGCGAGCCACCATGAACATGCTGCCAATCCAGGCCGACACGATCGCACTGCGCATGCCGTGGTCCGCGACGTTGGCCACCACGGGATTGACGCTTGCCACTATCGCGTGGATCGCCTTCCTGATCTTGACCCCATTGGGCCGCAGCATCAAGATCTTCGGCGCTGTCGTGGCCGTCCCGTTGCTGATCATGACCTGCGCCGGGTGGTTCGGGGTGTGGTCGGTCGAGCGATGGGTCGCGCACGGCGGCACCTGGATCATCATCGGCACGATCTCGGAGTTCGTGAGCATCGCATTCCTGCTGTACGCGGCCCTGAGCCGCGAAGCCGTAAATCGGGTGATCATGCAGCGCCTGATAGTTCTGCTGTTCGGAGTTACCGCCTTCGGCACCATGCATCAAGCCGCCGAGTTCACCTTGCTAGGCCTCACCAACCAGACCGCTGTCGGAGTGCCGCGGTTGCTGGGCATCGGCACCGCGCTCACTCTCGTCTTGACGGGTGCGGGCGTGATCGCGATGACCATCTGGGCGCGGAAGAAGCCTCCTAGCGCTTGGGACGTTTCGATGCTGGGCTAGCCCAGCTTGGTCAAACGAAGAGCTACCGATCGGCTGGCCGCGGCAGTGTTGCCGCGACCTCCAAGACACGCGCGTTGGCAGCCGGCTCACCGATGGTGATCCGGAGACCATCCCAATCACCGCCGGAGGCGTACGCCAGCACCATCAGTCCGGCTTCCGCGAAGGCTGCCAGGTACGCCTCGGCGTCTGAACCAGCAGGCATCCACACGAAGTTGCCTTGGGCGTCTGGAATATCGAAGCCAAGATCACGCAGTCCACTCGCCAGAGCGTCGCGCGCCTTGACCAGCTCGGCCACCTGGTCCAGCAGCTCACTCTCGGCTTCCAGCGATGCGATTACCGCCGCCTGAGCGGCGATCGACACCCCGAACGGCGGGGATACCGCGCGCACCGCACTAGCAAGATCAGCATCGGCCACGCAGTAGCCCACCCGGAACCCCGCAAGCCCGTACGCCTTGGAGAAGGTCCGCAGCACCACGACGTTGGGCCGTGCCAACATCGCCTCCAGACCGCGCAATGCTTTCGGGTCACTGACGAATTCCACGTAGGCCTCGTCGAGGACGATCATGATGTGATCAGGCAGCGAGTCGATGAAATCAATCACCGGTTGATGTCGCAGCGCCGGGCCCGTCGGGTTATTCGGCGTGCACAGCATGATCGCCTTGGTAGCCGGCGTGACCGCCCGTCGCATCGCATCAAGATCATGAACAGCGCCGGGTCCTAGTGGCACCGGCACCGGGGTCGCGCCGGTCACAGCTATCGCGATCGGATACGCCTGGAAGCTGCGCCAGGCGTAGACCACCTCATCTCCCGGCTCGCAGGTAGCCTGCAGCAGGTGGTAGAGCACCCCGACTGAGCCTGTGTCGAAAGCAAGCTGCTCGGCCGGCACGCCAAGTCGCCTGCTGAGCGCGTAGGTCATCTCAGTGTTAGCAATATCGGGGTAGCGGTTCACCTGCGAGGCAATCACTGCGGCAGCAGCGTCGATGACGCCAGGAAGTGGTGGGAACGGGTTTTCGTTGGCGTACAGCTTGAATGACAGATCCGGGCCCGTCTTTGGAGCTGGCTTGACCGCCGAGTAGCTCGGCAGTCCAGCAACAGCCGGCCGAATCTTGATCAAATTCTGACCTCACCGCGCGGCGTTGAGAAGATCGCCGCGGCGAGCCCCGGCCGGTCCTGCGGTGCGCACCAGCCAATGTCGACGTCGGACAAGATCTCTTTGCTCCGGCCACCGAGCCATTCGTCTATCCGCGCCGGATCGCCGGCGATTTCGATCTTGAGGAGCTCCACTTCGCGGCCGCCGACAGACGGATGGATCGCATCAACCGACCACCGCACGAAGAAAGGCAATTGTGGATCGAGCTGCAAATCCTTGACCCCCAGCTGATGCCAGGTCAGCACCGTTCCGTCGGGCAAGTGGCGATGCCCCTCGATTGCCGGACGACCCATTCGCTGTTCCAGCGGAGCAAGATCGTCAACGGCCACCACCCAGCCCAGCCAGCCGCCGCCCTCAGCCGATCGTGCCCGAACCGCCTGGCCGAACGGCGCTTTGTCGGCCGAAGGATGATCAAGAACATCGACCACCTCCACGTAGCGCCCAGCCGTCAGCGGCAAGATCTGGTTGCGGGTGCCGAAACGAGGGTGGAACCCGCCGTCGAGAAAGTTCACCCCCAGCAGCGCACCCAGCCGCTGCGCCGTGGCTTCCAGGCCTTCCGGTCCGGCCGCGAACGACAGGTGATCCAAGTGCATGCCCACATTGTTGCCGGGACTCTTTCACCCGGAGCACGGGGTCCGCTTCAGCGCTTGGGACGGCTGCGTGCTATCAGCTTGGGATCGGCCGGATGCCGCATGGTGTCGCCGCGGCGGGATTCGAAATCCTCACACGCCATGGCCAGCACCTCGTACGCCGCAGCACCCATCAGCGCAACGAGCTCAGCCCGGTTCTCCAGATACACCGGGCGTACGCCGGAATGAGCCTCGGTGTTGGAGGAGCAGTACCAGTCGAGGTCGGCGCCACCAGGACCCCAGCCGTCGCGGCCGTACTCGCCGATGGTGATCTCTGTGTAGGTCGTATCGTCGGTGCGGGTGACGTTTCGGAACTGGCGGCGGATCGGTAGCTGCCAGCAGACATCGGGCTTGGTTTCCAGAAAATCGCGGCCCTGACTCAGGGCGAGCAGATGCAGCGCGCAGCCCGGACCGGCCCGAAAGCCAGGGCGATTGAGGAAGATGCATGCCCCGTCGATGACCCTCGTCTTACGGCCGGGCAGCTCACCTTCGGCGACATGATCAGGATGCTCGTCCTCGACCCAGCCGCCGACGCGGCCGTCCTTCTTGTACTGCCACTGGCTTGCCTTCAGCTGGCGGACCGCCTTGCCGACCCGCTTCTCATCCTCGGCGTCGGCGAAATGGGCGCCCAGAGTGCAGCAGCCGTCATGCGGCCGGTCGGCGTAGATGCCTTGGCAGCCGTTGCCGTAGATGCAGGCCCATCGAGAAGTGAGCCAGGTGAGATCGCAGCGAAATACCTGGCTGTTGTCAGCTGGATCTCCGAACTCCACGAAGGCCCGGGGGAAGCCGATCAGCACTTCAGGCACGCGCGCCAGTGTATGCCTGACGCGCAGGGGCGTGAGCGTCGGTAATCGCGCGCCGCCGTGCTGAGGAGGAGAGAGCAGACACGCTTCATCGTCTGCGAGTGACGACGAAGTGGGCGGGTTCCGAGCGCGATGCGCGAACGCCCCAATAAATGGGCGTGAGCATCTGTCATCGCGCGCCGCTAGGCTTGGCGCGTGCCCGCAGCAGATTCTTCACCCGCAACGTCGCGGGGACCGGAGCCGGTGCGGGTGAATTCCCAGGGCCAGCTGATCAAGATCCCACCGGCTCGGGTAGGGCTGTCCACCACCTCTGTATATCCGGAGAGCACCTCGAGCGCGTTCGAACTGGCCCGCCGGCTCGGTTATGACGGCGTGGAGATCATGGTTGGCATAGACCCCGTGGCGGCCGATATCGATGCGGTGGAGAAACTCCGCGACTATCACGAAGTGCCGGTGCTGGCCATCCACTCGCCGTGCTTGTTGATCACCCAGCGAGTGTGGGGTACCGATCCGTGGGCGAAGCTGGAGCGATCAGCTGAGGCAGCATTGCGGCTGGACGCCGATGTCGTCGTGGTGCATCCGCCATTTCGCTGGCAGCGCGATTACGCCAGAGGCTTCGTCGAGGGCGTCCGACGACTCGCCGAGGCCACCGGGATCTTGTTCTGCGTGGAAAACATGTATCCGTGGCGCACCCCGGGCGGAGAGCTGAAGGCGTACGTGCCGGGCTGGGATCCAACCGATCTCGACTACGCCGATCTCACGCTGGATCTTTCGCACGCCTCGACCGCCGGCCAGCAATCGATCGATATTGTTCGGTCCTGGGGTTCGCGTTTGCGGCATGTCCATCTCACCGATGGAACGGGTTCAGTCAAGGATGAGCATCTCGTGCCAGGCCGAGGTGACCAGCGCGCCGGGCGAGTGCTGCAGTACCTCGCCGAGCGTAACTTTGCCGGGCACGTCGTCCTGGAGGTCAATTCGCGCAAGAGCGGCACCCGCGCACAGCGGGAAGCCGACCTCGCCGAGTCGTTGGCCTTTGCGCGGCTGCACCTGGCAGCGCCGGTCCATCCCTCCTACGCCGTGGACGCAGCGGGAATCGCCAGCGCGCTCTGAGTTACGGCCGCCCTGCGCGCCGAGCCGGCGTACGACTTACGGGTCATCCGGTGAATTGCCGGTGACGCAGAACACCATCCCGACCGGATCACGGAGCACGATCCAGCCACGACCCGCCCCGAGACGCTCGGCGCCCAACCCAACCAGCCGAGCCGCCTCGGCCGCGATGTCGTCGGCGCCCAGGTCGATGTGGGCCCGCACCGCAGTCGCCGGGTCGTCGGAACCCAGCCGCTGGAGGAGGAGTTGAGCGCTGGAGCCGGTCGGTGGGTAGAGCTTGCCGGCGAACTCGTGGCTGGTGCCCGCCCGCCACCGCCAGCCAGTCGCCTGCTGCCAGAACGCGACCTCTTGATCATGCAGTTTCGGCGCGAGTCAATGCAGATCTGCACCAGACGCGGGTGGTGCTGGGCGAAGCGCTGTGCGGGTGGGCGGGCATGATCCACTCGGTCGACCAGGCAGAACGGCAGTCCACCAGGTGACCTCATCGGGCACCACCCGTCGCCGTAGCCGGTGACGACCGCTCCCAACTGAACAAGCCGATCGGCGGAGCCACGGTCGGGAACCTCAAGATCGAAATGGATCCGAGGGCCGTGGTCTCCGATCTGTAGGTGGATGTAGGAATCGCGGGGCTGAAGGGGTGAAGCTGTGGAACTCCGGGTGCCCCGGCCACTGCTCGCCGACCGGCCAGCCCAGCACCGCGGACCAGAAGGCAGCTGACTTCTCTGACACGCCAGGTGCCACGTCGATGAAGACGTGTAGCCATTGGGTTTGCTCAGCCACGAATGCCTCCCAAAGATGACACTGTCTTTATGAGTGGTGGAGTTTTGAGTAATGGGACTTATCGGTGCTAGCACGATGACATCACCAGCCGACCGGCCACCTCGCCGCGGCCCCGGACGAGCACGCCAGGCCGCGATCTATCGAGCCGGGGCGCTCGGTCGCGCTCCATCGATTCCCACCGATGCAGCCAGCCTCGAGCGACGCGCCAGGAAGGCGATGTCTCGCATCGCCTGGGCCTACGTTGCCGGTGGCGCAGGAGAAGGCCGCACCATGCGGCACAACCGCGAGGCCTTCGAGCGATGGCGGATCGTGCCGCGCATGCTGCACGGAGTCACCGAGCGCGGCCTCAGCATCTCGATCGTCGGCACCCAGATGTCGTCACCGATACTCCTGGCACCCATCGGCGCGGCGTCAGTCGTGACACCAGACAGCGACCTGATCATTGCCCGAGGCGCCGCAGCGGCCGGTACGCCGTACGTGATCTCCAGCCAGGGATGCAATCCCATGGAGGAGACGGCTGCCGCCATGGGGTCGACGCCGTTCTGGTATCAGCTTTACTGGTCCACCGACGAGGCGCTGGTGGACTCGATGATCAGCCGAGCGGAGGGCTGCGGCGCCGGGGCGCTCGTGATCACCCTGGATACCACCATCTTGGGTTGGCGACCGCAGGACCTCAACCTCGGCTCTCTCCCGTTTACGCGCGGGCACGGCATCGCCCAATACACCTCTGATCCACGCTTCAACAAGATCATTCACAGTCGAGCTGACGTGGCTACGGATCGCCCGAAGACCCGACCCAGTCTGGGCGCGGTGCGCACGCTGGTGTCCATGTCGAAACAGCATCCAGGGCCATTCGGCAAGAATCTGCGATCTGCAGAGCCGCGGGCAGCGGTTGAGGCGTTTCTCGACATCTATTCCAACCCGGGACTGTCCTGGGACCACCTGGCGACACTTCGGCATCGCACGTCCTTGCCGATTGTGCTCAAAGGAATCCTTCATCCCGATGACGCGCGCAAGGCGATAGAGCTCGGCGTCGACGCCATCATCGTGTCCAACCACGGCGGCAGGCAGGTCGACAACGCGATCGCCTCTCTCGACGCGCTGATCACTATCCGTGCAGCGGTCGGACCTCAGCCGACGATCTTGCTGGACAGCGGAATCCGGTCTGGCACTGATGTGCTGATCGGGCTGGCGCTCGGCGCTAATGCCTGCCTGCTCGGCCGGCCGTACATTTATGGGCTTGCCCTAGACGGCGAGGATGGCGTGCGCCAAGTCATCGAGAACATTGTTGCCGAGCTCGACGTGACCATGGGCCTACTCGGCGTCCGGACAGTGCAGGACCTGTCCCCCGACCACCTCACTCCGTATCGCGTGGACCATCTACGTGGTAGCGCAGGTGTGTGACGTTGGGCCCGTCGATCACCCGAGTCCGGGACAGCTGCCAGCCATGATCAAAACGGTCGAAGAGCCTGACTCCGTCTCCAACCAGGATCGGCACAACGTGCAGCTGCAGCTCGTCGACCAGCCCAGCCGCCAAGGCTTGTCGTGCGACGTCGGCACCGCCTCCGATGGTCGCGTAGCCATCGCCCGAGGCCTGCTTGGCGGCCTCGACGGCCGCCGCAACTCCCTCGGTAATGAAGATGAATTCGACCGTATGGCCCGGCACCGGAGCAGGCGGATGATGGGTGATGACGAAGTGTGGCACGGCGTACGGCGTGTCGCCCCAGCCCTCAGCGTCCTCGCCGGTGTCAAACGCACCGCATCCGATGACGATGGCCCCGGTGGTCTCCACGAGTTCAGTGATCACCGGGCGGCTCACCTCCGACGGGTTGAAGTACCAGTCGTACAGTCCGACATCGGCGCCTTCGGGCCCGCCGACGTATCCATCGAGCGAAATCGCCATGTCTAGTAAGACCTTGGCCATCCTCATCATCCCTCCGGGAATTCATCGCACAAATGTGAAGACGTGCTGACTGGTGATCAACGGCTGCCGCGGGCCGTCGTAGCGTGCCGAGCCAAGCGCCGCCCGCTCCTCCTCGCCCGAATCAAATTCACGGTAGCCAAGCTCGACGAAACCGGCTGCTGGCAGCATGCTACGGACCAAGCTGTTCGCGTCGTCAGGGCTGGTGGCGCGTGACCACAACAGCGTCGCGCCAGATCGGCAGAGCTGAGGCGCCGTCATGATCGTGCGCCGCACATCGTCGTCGCTGATGTTGCCAAGGATGCCGATCATGATCACCAGGTCTGCCGGAACCGCGCCGGCGTACGCCGTGGAGTTCCCCGCGTCGACGGTTCGCACGGTGACGTTCGCCAAGCCTGACGCGGCGGCGAACTCCCGCGCTCGCTGCGCCAAGACCGGGTGCAGCTCGAGCAGCGTCGTCTGGATCCGCGGAGAGTCGTCGCGTTCGGCTAATACCTGCAACACGTCCCGGCCATCGCCAGCGCACAAGCTCAGCACGCTGCCCTGCCCATCCATCTGGTCCAGCGCGGAGCGGATGTAGGCCTGGACCTGGCGGAGCCGCCAGGAGAGATCGGAAGAGGGGTCGTCGTACGCCTCGTGCCACTTCAGGTAGTCGCGCATGCCAACAGCATTGACGATGGAGAGCCGTGGCCCCCGATCAGGCCTCGATGTCGAAGACGGTCCAGGAGAGCGGCGGCAGGTTGGCGGTCAATCGGCCGTCGCTGAAGGCGTGGGCATCGAACGATCGGGGAGTCACCGCATCGTGCGAGACGCTATTGCTGCTGTGGCGGTCCTGGCCGGGCCGCGCGTGCAAGGTGTGGGAAGCACGTACGCGCTTCGCTCGAACCCCGCGCAGGTCGACCGAAAGCGAAGCCAGCTCGGTCAGGCTCCGATTGGCGACAAAGAGCCCAGTTCTGCCGGTGTCGTCGTCATAGGTGGCGCTCGCGTCCACCAGTGGTACGTCGGTGTAGCTGGCCGAGTCGTAACGATCGGCATGAGCGATCACCCGGAGGATCTGGCCACGGGCCAGGCGGCGCATCTGTTCGAACGGGTAGGCGATCGTCTGCTTCCATGCGTCGCCACCTGGCTCGGAGCGCAGGAGTCCGATGACATTGATCAGCTGAGCCTGGCAGGCGACGGTGACCCGGTCGCCGTGCCGAAGCAGTGAGTTGAGCAGGGTGCCGACGACGACAGCATCGGTGATCGTGTAATCGTCCTCGATGATGCGGGGGTGGGGCAGCCACGGCGTGTCTTTGGTCTGGGCGCGGTCGCTGGAGAAGCGGCTGGCGTACCAGACATTCCACTCGTCGAAGCTGAGGTTGAGGCGCTTCCGACTCTTGATCTTGGCTCCGACCGCATCGCTGGTAGCGATCACCGCCTCGATGAAGTTGTCCAGGTCCACGGCCGATGCCAGGAAGCTCAGCGGATCACCGTCGAGTTCCTCGTAATAGCTGTGCAGTGATACGTAGTCCACCGTCTCGTAGCACTGCTCGAGGACCGTCGACTCCCATGCTCCAAAGGTTGGCATGCTCGAGTTGGACGAGCCACAGGCGACGAGTTCGATTCCGCCATCGATGAGGCGCATCGCCTTGCCGGTTTCATTGGCAAGTCGGCCGTACTCGTACGCGGTCTTCTGTCCTACCTGCCACGGGCCGTCCAGTTCGTTGCCGAGGCACCACAGTTTGATGTCGAAGGGGTCTTGGGCGCCGTTGGCGATGCGCCGGTCGGACCAGTAGGTGCCGCCGGGATGGTTGGTGTACTCGAGCAGGTCGCAGGCCTCCTGCAGCCCGCGGGTGCCGAGGTTGACAGCCAGCATGATTTCGGTGCCGACTCGGTCGGCCCAGCCGGCGAACTCATGCAGTCCGAATTGGTTGGTCTCGATCGAGTGCCAGGCCAGATCCAGTCGCGTGGGCCGCTCGGCTGTTGGTCCAATGCCGTCCTCCCAGCGGTAGCTGGAGACAAAGTTGCCGCCGGGATAGCGCACGACTGTTGGGCCGATCTCGCGAGTTAACGCGAGCACGTCGTCCCGAAGGCCGCTGTCGTCGGCGCGAGGATGCCCGGGCTCGTACAAGCCGGTGTACACGCAGCGCCCCATGTGCTCGACGAAGGTGCCGAAGAGGCGCCGCGGCACCGGAGCAATGGCGTACGCGGCGTCGAGGACGAGTGATGCAGTGGGCATGATCAGCAATTACCCCATTCGGCCCACGCCAGTTGCCGGGGGGCGGTGTAGAAAAGGGTTGAAGGGAACTGGCCATGAAGCTGCGCTGGATCGATTCCACAGGAGCAACTGAGCGTGAGCTGGCTGAACTGCCGGCCCTGCGAATACGCACCGACGGATTTCTTTGGCTCGACATTCCTGAGTGGAGCGAAAATGCCCAGGCGATCTTGACGGATGAGTTTCACTTTCACCCAATGGCGATCGCCAAGAGCAGGGACCGTAACCACGTGCCCCGACTCCATGTGTATCCGGACCATGTGTTCACTGTCGTGCATGCGCCTGAGATCGGCGTAGGCGGCCATGTGCACTACCTCGAGCTGGACCAGTTCGTTGGCGCGGACTTCCTCGTCACCGTACACGGGCCCATCAGCCCAAAGGTGCCGCTTGACGCAGCCCTGCGCGAGACCAGCGCCGTCGCCGCTCGGATGGACAGCGGCAGGCTGCACCCTGCGTCACCATTCGGACTTAGCTACGCGATCGTCTCCTCGATCGCCCGTAGGGAGGCTGACATGGTGGCCGAAATCGCGCGTGAGGTCGGCCTGATGGAGCAGCGGGTGATGGCTGAGGCGGACGAGGACCCGCACAAGTTTCTGAGCGAGCTCTTCTCGGCTCGGCATGAACTGCTGGCGATCAAGACCATGGCCGAGCAGGGCAGCGAGATCTATCGGCGGGCGATCAAGCTGACGAGATTTGCCTCCACCGAGGCCCTGGAGTTGATGAAAGATGTGCTCGACCAGTACGAAACGGTCGCCCATATCGCCGACTCGCAGCGGCTGTTCCTGATGGGCGTCACTGAGTTCTACCGGGCACGCACCGACACGAAAATGACGATTGCTGCCGAGCGCCTCGCCGTGATTGCGGCGATCACACTGCCGATCACGTCGTTGTCGTCGGTGCTCGGCATGAACGTGATCGTCAACGGTTCCACGCATTGGGTAGCGCTGGCCATTTTGTTGTTGATCATGCTGATCATGTCGCTGATCTTGCTGCGTTGGACGTGGAAACAGGGCTGGTTGTGATCAGCCGACGGCGCCTTCAGCCCCTCTTACTAGGTCAGACTTGACAAGAAGTCGACCAGTAGCTCGACAACGAGACTGGGATGGTGCGCTTGCCAATCAGGCCCGGCCTGCGGCACAACACGCAGGTTGCCGAGCGGCAGGGATCGGGCCAAGGCGGCGCTCGGTCCTCGGTTGGCGACATCCCGCTCGCCAGCGATCACCAGTGCTGGCGCCGCCGCGCGGGGGGCGAGCGATCTGACGTCCACCGGTCGTACCTGATCGAGCAGTGCTGCGACGTCAGCCGGCCGTCCGCCGAGTTGCTGTACGAACGTGGCCGGCAGAAGGCTGAGGACGCCGTGGAAGAGCGACCGGATAGCAATTGCTTCGACGCGGGCGTTCGTGCTGAGTATCAGAGCCGCCACCCGGTCACCATGAGTGGCGGCGAGCTGGAGGGCGACCATGCTTCCCCAGCCGCGTCCGAGGAGTACGACCTGATGAGAGTGAGCATCCGGCAGCGCGTCGAGCACCGCAAGGGCCGGTTCTTCCAAGATCACCGGTGTGCTGCCACGAACACCGATGTCAGGCATCAGCACCTGGGCTACCTCGCTCACGGCAGCTCGCAGCTCCGCCGTCTGAGCGTCAGTGTTGCCCAGCGCGGGCAGCAGCACGACCGTGTGATCGATGCTCATGTGCTCAAGGCTAGTGTCGTGTCTCCCAAGTTCCTTTGCGTTTGGCGTCGTTCAGGCGCGTGCATGGGCGGCGCCAAACGCTGAGAGACTTGGTGGACGCGACACTAGAGTCGGGGCAATTCGTGGACGGTGCACCTCGGTCAGATGGCCTCCGCGAAGGGAGGAAGCGAATGCTGCGCGGCGCCCTGCTTCGACTATCCCGCAGTCACAAGATCAAGGACCTGGTGACGACAGCGCCGGTGACTTCTCGCGTCGTCGAACGCTTCATCGCCGGCGAGACATCCGACCAGGCTGTGGCGGTTACTCGCCGGTTGATCGGTTCGGGACTCCTCGCCACGATCGACTACCTCGGCGAAGACACGACCGAGCGGGGCCAGGCCGACACCGTGGTGGTCGCCTATCTTGACCTGCTCACCAAGCTCCGGGAATCGGGTCTGAGCTCCTCGGCCGAGGTATCGATCAAGGTCAGCGCCTTGGGCCTGCACCTGCGTGACGGCCCGCAACTCGCGCTGCAGAATGCCGAGCTGATCTGTCACGCGGCGCGGATGGCCGACACAGCGGTGACCCTCGATATGGAAGATCACACCACCACGGACTCGACCCTGGAGATCTTGCGTACGCTGCGCAAGGAGTACCCCGGGGCTGGCGCTGTGCTGCAGGCATATTTGTACCGCACCGAGGGCGACTGCCGGGATCTCGCAGAGGCGGGATCGAGGGTTCGGCTCTGCAAGGGCGCGTACGCGGAGCCGGAGAGCGTGGCATTTCAAGATCGACAGGAGATCGACAAGTCATACGTACGCTGCATGAAGATCTTGATGGCGGGGAGCGGCTTCCCCATGTTGGCCACTCATGACCCGACCTTGATCGACATCGGACTCAAGCTCGCCAGTGACCATGCGCGCGCGCCGAAGGACTTCGAGTTTCAGATGCTGTACGGCATTCGGCCGACCGAACAGCAACGGCTCGCCCGACTCGGCCATGCCGTACGCGTCTATGTGCCCTATGGCACGGACTGGTACGGCTATTTGGTACGACGTCTCGCCGAGCGCCCCTCCAATTTGAGGTTCTTCGCCCGGAGCCTGATCACGAAAAGTTGACGACCTTTCGGTTGAGATCCTTGAGATCACTATCGTGGCCACGTGGTGCGGTTTCTGGTGGTGTATGAGACGCCAAGCGACGTTGAGAAATTCGATCTTCACTATCGGCGGGTGCACATTCCGCTGGCTAGGAAGTTGGCGGGTCTTCGCCGATACACGATCAGTCGCGGCGCCACTGCGGTACGTGGTGGTGAGCCTTTCTACTTGGTAGCTGAGTTGGACTGGGACGACATGGACGCCTTGCGGGCGGCGTTCGCGTCGCCGGAGGGACAGGCCACGGCACGCGATGTTGCCGAGCTCGCGCCAGACGGTCGCGTCCGGAGCATGATCTTTGAGCTAGAGGACGTGTCAGGTGGTGGGGCCTAGCGCCGACTAGAGCCAGTCGACGTGCGGCGCGACCAGGGCGTACCCCACGAAAGCCGTGATGTCCAGCAAGGTGTGAGCAACGACAAGCGGAGCCACGCGTTTCCAGCGCAGGTAGATCAGGCCGAAGATCAAGCCCATGATCAGATTGCCGATGAATCCGCCGATGCCTTGGTAGAGGTGATATGAGCCGCGGATGATCGCGCTGAACGCGACGATGGCGATCACGTTCCAGCCCAGCTGCCGCAATCGGGTGAACAGGAACCCGATCATCACGATCTCTTCGAGTAAGGCATTCTCTGCAGCGGACAAGATCAAAACTGGCACCGTCCACCAGTTGTCGCCTAGCCCAGACGCCTGAACATCGGTGTTGATTCCGATGATTCGGGCGAGGGCATACAAGCCGAGACCCGGGATGCCAATCGCCAGCGCGATCAAGGCTCCGAAGCCGAGATCGAACCGCGGCCGCGTTAGATCGAAGCCGATCGTGCGGCCGGCCGGAGGATCGGTCAGATTGAGCAGGTAGAGCACCAACAGCACCGGCATCAGGGCGAAAATGATGCCGACAAGCTGGTAGGTCAGGTCGAGCCAAGGACGGTCAGGGGTGACCGACGCATTCAGAGTGGAGGTTTGCTGGGCCAACGGCACATTGCGCGTCAGTCGCTCGATGATGCGCAGGAGCGAATAGACCGCCGACTGGCCGAGCGAAAGGCCAAGGACGATCACGACCTCGACGCCGAGGCGCGTCCGGCTCAGCAGTGGCTCCGGCACGGCCAGTGGTGTCACAACGCCTATCCTGCCCCCTCGCGCATCACCTCAAATCGCGCCACGACCGGTAGGTCGTCGCACATGATCATCA
>DASVEX010000080.1:0-17545 GCA_036380335.1 Propionibacteriaceae bacterium
GTGGTTTCGACCATGGTGATCAGCATGACGATGACCATTGCGATGATGGCTGCAGCGTTGAAGGTCGGTACTCCGAAGTGGAACGGCGTGGTCACGCCGAACCAGGGCGCATCCGCTACCCGGCTGAAGTCGGCGAAGCCGAAGATCGCCCCGACTATCGTGCCGACGACGAGCCCGATCAGGACGGCGATCGTCTGCACAAACCCCTTGAAGAACCTGTAGAGCGCGAGGATGAAGACCAGCGTGAAGCCTGCCAGCGCGAGGTTGCGCAGCGCACCGAATGTCGGCGGCTCGGTGAACTGGCTTGCGCCTCCACCACCGGCGTCCAGCGCAGCCACAGACAGCAGGACGACCCCGATGATCGTGATGACGGTGCCGGTGACGACAGGTGGGAACAGCCGGATGAGGTTGGCGAAGAACGGCGCGACCACGAATGTGACGATCCCGGCGATGATGACAGCGCCGAAGATCGCCTTTAGCCCAGGCACGCCGCCGCCCTGTGACAGCCCGATGCTGATCATTGGCGACACGGCGGCGAAGGTGACGCCCTGTAGCAGGGGCAACCGCACGCCAATCTTCCAGAAGCCGATTGTCTGGATGATCGACGCGATCCCACATGTGAACAGGTCGGCGTTGATTAGATACCCCAGCTGCTCCGGGGTCAGCTTGATCGCACTGCCGAGCAGAATCGGGACGATCACCGCGCCTGCGTAGAACGCCAGCACGTGCTGGAACCCGTAGACGGCCAGCTTGGGTACCGGCAGCACTTGGTCGACGGGGTGAACCGCGGGTTTCGCCTCAGTTAGTGCCACGTCCTGCGCCATGATGGTCCTCCCCTTCTGAGCCGCGGCCGGCACGAGTCGCGGCGCACTGATGGTGCTAAGTAAGAGTTCAGCCGGTCGTCAAGAACCTCGGCCAAGGTCGCCGGGCTGGCAACAAGCACGGTGACCTCTTCTCTGCGTGCTGGCATCTGACTTCACGCACGCGTCTGAGATCAGTTTCCGTACTGCGAAAGAATGATTTCCATTAACGGAACTGAACGTATCGCGAGCGCACTACGCCGTCAAGGCCTCCGGGGCCGGGTCGACCAGAGCCGGGTCGATCACCTGGTGCAGAAAAACATGCCTATTGCTGGTCGAGGATCGCGACGATGCTGGACGGTCATTTTGATGATTAATTGTTGACGTGGAGAACGCACCTCGCAGCACCGAGATCACGCTGCGCTTCCTGGCGGCACCAACCGATGCGGGATACTCCGGAACAGTCAGTGGCGGACGAGTGCTGGAGTGGATTGATAAGGCTGGCTACGCGTGCGCGGTCGGATGGAGCGGAACCTACAGTGTTACGGCCTACGTGGGTAACGTCACGTTTACTCGACCGGTCCAGGTTGGTGATCTCGTGGAGGCGACCGCCCGCCTGGTGCTTACCGGCAGAAGCAGCATGAACATCTTGGTCACCGTCCGGTCCGGAGATGTGCAGAGCGGTGCGGTACATCAAGCCACTGAGTGCCTGATGATCTTCGTGGCAACCGACTCCGATGGGAGATCGACGCCGGTTCCTCCTTGGACCCCGCGCGCCGAGAGTGACCGGCAACGCCAGGCAGCCGCCATTCGCCTTAGGGACGTCCGCGCCCACATCGAATCGGCGATGCGGGATCAGCGCTACACCGAGGCTGGAACGGCCCCTCGCGTGCTGCTACGTTTCCTGGCGGCTCCGACAGACGTCAACTGGGGTGGCAAGGTCCATGGTGGTGCTGTCATGCGATGGATCGATGAGGCCGCGCATGTGCTGGCAACTCAGTGGACCCACAGTGCGTCGAACGTTGCGGTGTACGCCGGAGGGGTGAGGTTCTATCAGCCGCTGCGCATCGGAGACCTCGTCGAGGTTGAGGCACGACTTCTTTACACCGGCAACTCGAGTATGCATATCAGCGTCCACGTCCGTTCGGGGGATCCGAGCACCACGACGGTGAAACTGACTACCCACTGCCTCATCATCTTCGTGCCCTTGGATAATCGAGGGCGCCCCATCCAAACGGCTCCCTGGATCCCGGGCAACGACGAAGACGACGCATTGCAGCGACACGCGCAAAGTCTTATGCAGCTGCGCAGACTCCTCGGAGAATCCGCTGTCGCAGGGACTGAATAGCCTCGGCTAGGCCGAATTCGTGCCGTCGCCACCAGCTGCTGGCGGTCGATCAGTCCGCAGGCGGTCGGGTATCTGATCACCACTCGTGCGATGCTCACATGGAGGAGGCCCGACTAATGGTCACTAGTCGGTATCTTGGGGCAGTTGTCTTGCCTTTTCGTTTGCCAGAACCTATTATCCGCCATACGGAAGTCTCCTTTAGGCCACCCTTGCGACGAGGTTGCGGGAGGAACTCCCATGTCTAGTCTCAGTGTGGGATATGCCATTCGGGTTGCTGCGCCAGCGAGCTTCAATACCATCTCGGAACTTGTAGTGGCTGTTGCGTCACGCGGCGCGGCGATCGCCGCCCTCGAGGTGGTCGAGTCAGCGTACAAGAAAGCAGCTGTGGACATCACCCGCCACACCTCAGGAGATGAGTACGTGAGCAGGTCGCCGCTGGCCCTTATCAACTCGCTGGACAGGGTGGACGAGAAGATGGCCGGCCGCGTCGTTCACTTAGCCCACCCGATCCACTCCTAGGAAGGCTCTATCCGGATGTCTCTCGAACTTACCGACCCCCGGCCGATCGAGCGCGCCGAGGAGATCCTCACCCCAGAGGCACTGACATTCGTCGAGTCGCTGCACGCGCGTTTCGCGGCTCGTCGCGACGAATTGCTCGCTGCTCGCATTGGCAAGCGGAAGCGGGCGGCATCGGCTGGGACGCTGGACTTCCTGTCGGACACCGAGGGGGTGCGGAACGGCGATTGGAGGGTGGCTCCGGCACCACCGGCATTGCAGGACCGCAGAGTGGAGATGACCGGACCAGCAACTCCAGCGAAAATGGCCATCAATGCGCTCAACTCCGGCGCGAAGGTGTGGTTGGCCGATCTGGAAGACGCTAGTTGCCCCAAGTGGCCGAACGTGATCGACGCGCTTCTCAACCTGCGCGATGGCGCTCTGGGTACGCTCGCCTTCTCCGGAGAGGGCAAGGATTACCTGCTCCGAACCGATGCGCCGCTGGCCGTTGTCGTGACCCGGCCCCGCGGCTGGCACCTGCCTGAGGCACATGTTTTTTTCGACGGCAAGCCGGGCGTCGGCGCTCTGGTCGATTTCGGGCTGCACTTCTTTCATCTGGCCAGGCTCTTGATCGACAACGGAGACGGCCCGTACTACTACCTGCCGAAGTTGGAGAGCCACCTCGAGGCCCGGCTATGGAATGACATCTTCACCTTTGCCGAAGTCGAATCGGGCATCCCGCACGGCACCATCCGCGCCACGGTGCTGATCGAAACCATCCCGGCCGCGTTCGAGATGGACGAAATCTTGTACGAGCTGCGCGACCACGCGAGCGGGCTCAATGCCGGTCGGTGGGACTACCTGTTCAGCATCATCAAGTACTTCCGCGATAGCGGGCCGGACTTCGTCATGGTCGACCGTGGAGACATCACGATGACCGCCCCGTTCATGCGGGCTTACACCGAGCTGTTGGTCAAGACCTGCCACAAGCGCGGCGCTTTCGCGATGGGCGGGATGGCGGCGTTCATCCCCAGCCGCAAGGACCCACAGATCAACGCCGACGCCTTCCGCAAGGTCAAGGCGGACAAGACTCGGGAAGCCGGCGACGGCTTCGACGGCTCCTGGGTTGCCCATCCCGACCTGGTCCCGGTCTGCCAGGAAGTGTTCGACGGCGTGCTCGGCGACCGGCCAAACCAGCTTGACAAGCGCCGCGACGACGTACAGGTCAGAGCTGAGCAGCTGTTGGACGTGCAATCGGCTGAAGGCAGCAATACCGAGGAAGGCTTGCGGAACAATCTCTACGTCGCGGTTGCCTATACGGCGGTGTGGCTGTCCGGAAACGGCGCTGTGGGCATTCACAACATGATGGAAGACGCCGCCACCGCAGAGATTTCCCGATCCCAGGTGTGGCAACTGCGGTACAACCAGATCAAGCTGGCCGACACTGGAGAGACGGTCACAGCTGAGCTGATCTCCGGCCTCCTCGACGAGGAGGCTGAACGGCTCCGCGGCGAAGTGCCTGAGGGCAGCTTCGAGCGCTACTACCAGCCCGCGAAGAAGTTGATCAGCGACTTGTGCCTCAGCGATGACTTCACCGATTTCCTGACGCTTCCGGCGTACGAGCTGGTGAAATGACCGCTGCCCATCCGTCCGTCTCGGTGCCGACCCGGCTGACCGAGGACCTTCTTGCTCGCATTGACAAGCGGCTGACCGCGACCGATGCTTTCCTCGCCCGCGCTTACCCGGGTGAGGACGACCGGCGACAGCCGGTGCACACCGTCTATGTGCCGGCCGATCAGTACACGACGGACCTGCCGCACCGGTGGGGCAGTGCGGCCGCCGCCCTCATCGACGAGCACGGCGGGATTGAACGGCTGTGCGCCGAACTCGGCCTGGCTGACGATCTGGCCAGCCAGGTGGCGCCGAAGGTGACTGCCAAGCTCGACCGCGAGCCCATAGAGGACCTCCGGCTCGACTTCGAGGACGGTTATGGGAGCCGGCTGGACGAGACTGAGGACGCCGACACCATCCGAGCCGCCAGGGAGCTGTCCAAAGCGATCGCTGAAGGAACCGCCCCGGCCTTCGTTGGCCTCCGGTTCAAGTGTCTCGAGGAGCCCACCCGGCGCCGCGGGCTGCGCACTCTCGACTTGTTCCTGACCACCCTGTTGGACGCCGGGCCGCTGCCAGACGGGCTGCAGATCACATTGCCGAAGGTGAGCACGGCGAGCCAGGTCGAGGCGATGGTGGAGGTCTGTGCCGGGTACGAGGCGGCCGCAGGGCTAACCCCCGGGCTGCTCGGCTTCGAGATCCAGGTCGAGACGCCGCCCTTGATCTTGAGCGCGGAGGGGCGGGCCGAGATCGCTCTCGCCCTGCACGCCGGCGCCGGCCGGGTAACGTCGCTGCACTACGGCACCTTCGACTACAGCGCGTCTTTGGGTGTGTCGGCGGCGTACCAGTCGCTGGCGCATCCGGCGGCCGACTATGCCAAGGAGGTCATGCAGGCCGCCGTCGCGGGAACCGGAGTGCACCTGTCGGATGGCTCCACCAACGTCCTCCCGGTGGGAGCAGCCGACCAAGTCTTCGACGCGTGGCGGCTGCACCACTCGCTGGTCCGGCGCAGCCTCGAACGGGCTTATTACCAGGGTTGGGACATGCACTTCGGCCATCTACCGACCCGCTTCGTGGCCAACTTTGCGTTCTACCGGGAAGGGTTTGCTCGAGCCACCGAGCGTCTGTCGGACTACCTCTCCAAGTCCGGGTCCGGCGTACTGGACGAGCCAGCCACCGCCCGGGCATTGGCTCGTTACCTCCACCGCGGCTACAGCTGCGGGGCGCTGGACGCTGCGGAACTGCAGGCGGCCATTCCCCTTACCCCCGACCAGCTGGCGCAGCTGTCCAGACCCAAGTCCGATACGGACAACATCGGACGAGCAGACACGAAGGAGTGACACGGTGACCATAGGTATGGGAACGAGCGCCGACCCGCAGCGGGTTGACACAGCGACGAACGAAAGCGGCTATTACGCCCCATCTGGCGGGCATCCGCCCCAGACTGAGCTGCTCACCGACCGGGCGATGTTCACCGAGGCGTACGCGGTGCTGCCGCGTGGCGTGATGCGCGACATCGTCACCAGCTACCTGCCCTTCTGGGACAACACCCGGTTGTGGGTGATTGCGCGGCCGCTGTCGGGTTTTGCTGAGACCTTCTCGCAATACATCGTCGAGGTCGCTCCGGGCGGAGGCAGCGAGCGACCCGAGCTAGACCCGGGTGCGGAAGGGGTGCTGTTCGTCGTCGAAGGGGAAATGCAGCTCAGCGTCGACGATGACAGGCATGGCTTAGGCCCTGGTGGCTACGCGTACCTGCCGCCCGGGCAGCGCTGGACCCTACGCAACGACGGGCAGCAACCGTTGCGGTTCCACTGGGTTCGCAAGGCCTACGAGCCCGTCGATGGTCTGGAAACACCTCCGGGCTTCGTCACCAACGAGCGCGAAGTGAACCCCATCGCGATGCCGGGCACGGACAACCGCTGGGTCACTTCGCGATTCGTCGACCCCGCTGACCTGCGCCACGACATGCACGTCAACATCGTCACGTTCGAACCCGGCGCCGTGATTCCGTTCGCTGAGACCCATGTGATGGAGCACGGCCTGTACGTCTTGGAGGGCAAGGCGGTCTACCGCCTGAACACCGATTGGGTTGAGGTTCAGGAGGGCGACTTCATGTGGCTGCGAGCCTTCTGCCCGCAAGCTTGCTACGCAGGGGGTCCGGGAAGATTCCGCTACCTGCTGTACAAGGACGTCAACCGGCACGCCCGGCTCAGCCGCCAGTTCCTATAGTCCAAGTGGATAAGGCTCTTTCGATGTCTGAGGTTTTGCGGCCAGGCAACCAGGCCCCCGAGTTGGAGCTGGAGAACCAGGATGAACAGCTGGTCAGCCTTGCCGGCCTGCGCGGGCATCCGGTGATCATCTACTTCTTTCCCGAGGCGTTCTCTCCAGGCTGCACTACAGAGGTCTGCGATTTCCGCGACAACAAGGCCGCTCTCGCCGCAGCTGGTTACGTGTTGCTTGGCGTGTCCGCCGATCCACCATCTCGGCTTCGCGAGTTCCGCGCGTCCAATGCGGTGAATCATGACCTGCTTTCAGACCCCGGCGGCGCGACCGCGCGGCGCTGGGGGGCGTGGGGGCCCAAGACCGTCGACGGGCAAGCCACTACCGGCCCGGTCCGCTCGACCTTCATCGTCGACGCCGAGGGCGTGCTTAAGTCCGCCCAGTACGCGGTCGACGCCAAGTCTCACGTCGCAGAGCTGCGAAGGCAGGTGGCGGTTTGACTCAATTTGACAGTGTAGGACTGGGTCCGTAATTTTCATCTATTGAAAGGTAAATTCCGCAAAACGGAAATTGCTGAGTTAGGAAGACTACGTCATGGCGGTAGGACTTTCCGCGGCCGAGGACCATCCGGTCAATGAGGTGCTGCCGTTCGGGCAGATGTTTATCTATGGCCTTCACCATGTGTTGAGCATGTACGCCGGCGTCGTTGCCGTGCCGTTGACTGAAACGCCGAAGCAATGAACCGACCAGACATTCGCGCTGAGCCTGTCGATGCGCGCGCAACAAGCTCAGGTGCAGCGGCAGCCGCTAGCTCAGGACCGCTGCCTCTCGAGGAGTTCAATCAGCTGAGTCCTGAGGCGGCCGAGCGGTTGCTGCGTCCATGCCTCGACATTGACCGCTGGGTCCGCGTACTCATCGAGGATCGCCCGTACGCCCGCGTGGCCGACGTCATCGAGACAGCACGTCGAGCCGCCGAACCGTTCACTGACGAGGAAGTGGAGGCCGCCCTGGCACACCATCCGCGGATCGGAGAACGCGCCACCGGTGGCTCGGCCGAGGCGGCGCTGTCCCGATCCGAGCAGTCTGGCGTGGTGGCCGACGAAGATGTGCAGCGCCAAATCAGCGAGGGCAACCAGGCCTACGAGCAGCGTTTCGGTCGAGTTTTCTTGATCCAGGCGGCGGGCCGATCGGCCGAGGAGATCTTGGCCTCGTTGGAAAGCCGGCTGGGCAACAACGAGGAGATCGAGCGCTCGATTGTGGCCGACCAGCTCCGAGAGATCGCATTACTCCGTCTAGCCGGGGTGGTGGCGCCGTGAGCTTCATCTCCGCCCACGTCCTCGACGCCCTCGCTGGCACACCAGCCCGCGGGCTCGCCGTAAGTCTGGAGACCCAAACTGGCGAGCTGCTCGGTGTCGCAGCTACCGACGCCGATGGGCGAGTCTCCGATCTCGGCCCGGACCGGCTGGAAACCGGTAACTACCAAGTCCGGTTTGCCACCGGCGACTATTTCGCCGCGAACGGCCATGGAACCTTCTATCCATTCGTGGCGGTGAACTTCACCGTGGCACCGGGGCAGGCGCACTATCACGTCCCGCTGTTACTCAGCCCGTACTCCTATACCACCTACCGGGGCAGCTGAGCCCGGCACCGCACTCGAGGAAGATCCACCCCACAAACCAAAGGAGACTCGGAATGGCTGAAGTCCAACTGGCCAGCAATCAGTACGGCAAGGCGGAGAACCGCGTGGTCCGGGTGACCCGCGACACCCCCCGACACGAGGTCGCCGACCTCAACGTCACCTCGCAGTTGCGCGGCGACTTCGAGGCCGCGCACACCGCCGGCGACAACTCCCATGTGGTGGCGACCGACACGCAGAAAAACACCATCTTCGCGTTCGCCAAGGACGGCATTCCCTCTCCCGAAGAGTTTCTGCTGCGGCTCGCCGACCACTTCACCAGTGAGTTTGACTGGGTGAGCGGCGGGCGTTGGGCGGCCGATCAGTACGGCTGGACCCGCATCAATGACCACGACCACGCGTTCTACCGCGGCTCGCCTGAGGTCCGGACCGCGGTGTTGATCCGGGACGGCGACACCGACACCATGTTCTCCGGCTTCTACGGGCTCACGGTGATGAAAACCACCCAGTCCGGCTTCGTCGGTTATCCGAAGGACAAGTACACGACACTCCAGGAGACCGAGGACCGGATCCTGGCCACTGACATCGCCACGAAGTGGCGTTACAGCACGACCAACGACCTCGACTTCAACGCGGTGTACGACACCGTCAAACAGGTCATTCTCGCCAGCTTCGCGGAGGGTTATTCGAAGGCGCTCCAGCAGGATCTGTTTAGGATGGCCGCTGCCGTGATCGACTCCTGCGACGAGATCGATGAAATCAAGTTCTCTTGCCCCAACAAGCATCACTTCCTCTCCGACCTTTCGGTCTTTGGTCTCGATAATCCGGGCGAGGTGTTCTACGCCGCCGACCGGCCGTACGGTCTCATCGAGGCGACGATCCAACGCAAGGGCAGTGCCACCGCAGACGAAGCGTGGGCCGGGGTCGCCGGCTTCTGCTGATCCACAACAGATGGCCGAGCCCGAGCGCAGCGGCCTGCGCAGCGTCAACGATCCGGAGCAGGTCCGCCAGCAGATCGATGAGTACCTCCGCAGCCACCCGGACCAGCGGGTGGAATCACCTCGTGGGGCGGAGCGCGGCGAGCCGCAGGCCGAGCTGGACTTGGTGATTCGGGGTCGGCAGATCTGGACGACTGCTGGCGTGGTCGCCCGCGAGGTCGGCATCCGTGACGGCAGGATCGTGGCTATCGAACCGCTCGGCAGTGAGCTCGCCGCGGCCTCGACCGTCGAGCTGGCCGACGACGAAACGTTGATCCCCGGGCTGGTGGACACCCACGTGCATGTCAACGAGCCGGGGCGTACGGAGTGGGAGGGTTTTGCGTCCGCGACCAGGGCTGCGGCTGCCGGGGGAGTCACGACGATCATCGACATGCCTTTGAACTCCATTCCCGCCACGGTCAACGTGCCCGCTCTGCAGCTCAAGCGCCTGCACGCCCGGCCTCAGGCATTCGTGGACGTAGGGTTCTGGGGCGGTGCGGTGCCCGGCAACCTGGGCGATCTCCGCTCCCTCCACGATGAGGGCGTCTTCGGCTTCAAGTGCTTCTTGCTGTTCTCCGGGGTAGACGAGTTTCCGCAGCTCGATCCTGAGGAGGTCGAGGACTACCTCGCCGAGCTAACGACCTACGACGCTGTCCTCATCGTGCACGCCGAGAACTCCCGGGCCATCGACCGAGCGCCGAAGGCCGAGGGCGATGAGTACTTGCGTTTTCTCGGCTCGCGACCCCGGGGCGCTGAGAACCTGGCTATCGCGGAGCTGATCGAGAGGGTTCGCTGGACAGGAGCGCGCGCCCACATCCTGCACCTGTCCTCCTCAGACGCGCTGCCGATGGTGCGCTCAGCAAAAGCGGACGGACTCCGGCTCACGGTCGAAACGTGCCCGCACTACCTGACCCTGTTCGCCGAGGAGATTCCCAATGGGGCGACCGCTTACAAGTGCTGCCCGCCAATCCGAGAGGTCGCGAACCGGGAGTTGCTCTGGGAGGCGCTGCTGGACGGGACAATCGACGACATCGCCTCCGACCATTCACCTTCCACTCTGGAGCTCAAGGATCTCGACAACGGCGACTTCGGCGTGGCCTGGGGCGGGATCGCCTCGATTCAGCTCGGGCTGTCGCTGATCTGGACCGAGGCGCGGCGCCGCGGCCTCGGGCTGGAGCAGGTGGTCGAGTGGATGGCCACCAAACCGGCGGAGCGTGTGGGCCTGCCGGCCAAGGGGAAGTTGGCCCTCGGCTACGACGCCGACCTCGCGGTCTTCGCTCCCGACCAGGCGTTCGTGGTGGATGCTGCCAAACTGCACCACAAGAACCCCCTTACTCCCTACCAGGGCAAGACGCTCTCGGGAGTGGTGCGGCGTACGTTCGTGCGCGGCAAGGAGGTGGATTACCAGGAACCGCACGGACAGTTGCTGCGTCGCGGCCAGGTCTAAGCCGACCAATCGCCGGCGATGCGCTGTCCTGTCTCGTGCAGCAGCGCCGCGGCATTGGCGATGCTCTTGTCGACGTCCGGCTCGAGATGGGCGAGCGTGTAAACCCTGGAAATGCCGGCGGAACGCAGACGCTGGTCGCTCAAGAGGCTGCGGCCGGCAACCGCTATCGTCGCCACTCCTGCCCGCGCCGCCGCCTGCGCCACTCCGACGGGGGCCTTGCCAGCCAGTGATTGCTCGTCCAGGGAGCCTTCACCGGTGATCACCAGATCCGCGCCGACGAGCGCCTGGTTGAAGTCCAGCCAGTCCAGCAATAGCTCGATACCGGGCCGCAAATCGGCGTTCAGCAGGGCCAGGGCCGCGAAGCCGGTGCCGCCGGCCGCACCTGCGCCGGCCCGGTTCGCGAGGTCGCTCCCGGTCGCCTCACCCACCCGCTTCGCCCACATTGCGAGCGCCCGATCGAGCTGGACCACTTCGGAAGGGCTCGCTCCCTTCTGAGGGCCGAACACGGCAGCGGCCCCTCGCGGGCCGAGCAGGGGGTTGTCCACGTCGCTGGCGACGACGATTCGTACATCGCCCAACGTCTGCCTCAGCCCCGTCAGGTCGAGGCTGTTCAGGGCTTGCAATGCGGCGCCGCCGAGCCGTAGATCGCGGCCCTGCTCATCGAGAAGCCGGGCGCCCAGTGCCTGCACCATGCCGGCTCCGCCGTCGGTGGATGCACTGCCGCCGATGCCGAGCACGATGTCTGTCGCGCCGTGAGTGATGGCATGCGCCAGCACCTGCCCGAGCCCATATGTGGAGGCTCCGAGCGGGTCTGGTCGCCGACCGGGCAGCAAGTCGAGCCCGCACACGCCGGCCAGCTCGACCACCGCTTGGTGGTCATGTCGGGCGTAGGTCACCGACCTTGGCTCGCCCGTAGGCCCCAAGGCGTCTACCGGCACCGCCTTGAAGCCGCTGGAAAGGGCTGCCGCCACCGTCCCATCGCCGCCGTCAGCGATAGGCACTCGCACCACGTCGGCGTCCGGGGCGACGGCAAGAAAGCCAGACGCCACTGCATCTGCCACTTCGGCAGCGGTCAGCGATCCCTTGAACTTGTCAGGTGCGACAACAATTCGCATCGATCAGTCCAGCAAGATCACGGCCGTCGGCGCATCCTCACCGCGGACGGCCAGCTCCTCGAACTCGATCACCGCATCGATCTCGGTGCCCATGGAGATGTTGGTGACCCGTTCCAAGATCACTTCGACAACGACGGGCACCCGGAACTCAGCCATCAGCTTCCGGGCTTGTGTGAAGGCATCGGGGAGTTCGGCCGGCTCGAACACGCGTAGCGCTTTACATCCCAACCCCTCGGCGACTTTCACATGATCAACACCATAGCCATTCACCTCGGGGGCGTTGACATTATCGAACGACAGCTGGACGTGGTAGTCCATTGCGAAGCCACGCTGGGACTGCCGGATCAGGCCAAGGTAAGCGTTGTTCACCAGCACATGGATGTAAGGCAGGTTGAATTGTGCGCCGACCGCCAGCTCTTCGATCATGAACTGGAAGTCGTAGTCGCCGGAGAGCGCGACGACCGTAGCGTCGGGATCGGCGGCGCAGACACCTAGCGCGGCAGGCAGCGTCCAGCCCAGTGGTCCGGCCTGGCCGGCGTTGATCCAGTTACGAGGGCCGTACACGTGGAGGAACTGGCCACCGGCGATCTGAGAGAGGCCGATGGTGCTGACGTAACGGGTGTTCCGGTCGAATGCGGTATTCATCTCCTGGTAGACCCGCTGCGGCTTCATCGGCACGTTGTCGAAATGAGTACGACGCTGCAATGTCTGCTTACGCTGCTGGCAGTCCTTGACCCACACGCCGTAGTCGGGAACCTCGTGCGAGCTGGCACGCTCTCTGGCCACCTCGACGAACAGCTCCAGCGCCGCCCTGGCGTCGGACACGATGCCGTAGTCCGGGGCAAACACCCGGCCGATCTGCGTCGGCTCGATATCGACATGGACGAACCTCCGGCCACCCCGGTAGACATCCAGTCCACCAGTGTGGCGGTTAGCCCACCGGTTGCCGATGCCGAGGACAAAGTCCGATTCCAAGAACGTGGCGTTGCCGTAGCGGTGTGAGGTCTGCAGACCGACCATGCCCGCCATCAGCGGATGATCATCGGGGATCGCGCCCCAGCCCATCAGGGTGGGAATGACTGGCACCTGGAGGATCTCGGCAAATTCCACCAACAGTCCGGCGGCGTCGGCATTGATGACACCTCCGCCTGCCACGATCAGGGGCCGGTCGGCTGCCAATAACATGTCCAGAGCCTTGGCGACCTGAGCCCTACTGGCCACCGGCTGATACACCGGGAGCGGCGTGTAGGTTTCGGGGTCGAACTCGATCTCCGCCATCTGGACGTCGAAGGGCAGGTCAATCAGTACCGGCCCGGGTCGGCCGGAGCGCATCAGGTGAAACGCCTGCTGGAACGCGCCTGGCACCTGAGCGGGTTCCAGCACCGTGACTGCCATCTTGGTGATCGGTGCGGCGATAGAAGCGATGTCGACGGCCTGAAAGTCCTCTTTATGTAGCCGAGCGACCGGCGCCTGGCCGGTGATGCACAAGATCGGGATCGAGTCGGCCGACGCGGAGTAGAGCCCGGTGATCATATCGGTGCCAGCTGGACCAGACGTGCCGATACAAACGCCAATGTTGCCCACCTTGGCCCGGGTATATCCCTCAGCCATGTGGGAAGCGCCCTCCACGTGTCGGGCGAGAATGTGCCGGATTCCGCCGTGCCGGCGCATGGCGTCGTAGAACGGGTTGATCGCTGCACCGGGCAGGCCGAACGCCTGTGTCGCCCCTTCCAATTCCAAGATCTTCACGGCCGCGTCGACCGCGCGCATTGTGCTCACTGTCCGCTCACTTTCTGGCCGGAGAGCCGTTCCACGCCGCGCAGCAGGGACGAGTGGTCCAGTCCGCCATCGCCCTGCGCCCGCAATGCAGCGATCAGCTGAGCGGTCACTGCCCCCAGCGGGATGACTACGTCCTTCGCCCGGGCGGCGTCCATGATGATGCCCATGTCCTTGTGATGCAGGTCGATCCGGAAGCCGGGTTGGAACTGGCCAGCCAGCATGCTGGCCCCCTTGCGGTCCAATACCGTGCTGCCGGCAAGTCCGCCCGCGAGAACCTCGAGGGCAGCTTCGGTGTCCACGCCGTACGCCCGGAGGAAGACGATGGCCTCGGCCACCAACTCGTAGTTTCCGGCGACGATCAGCTGGTTCGCCGCTTTAACCGTTTGGCCGGAGCCGGGTGGGCCCACCAAGACGATCGTGGTACCCACGGCTTCGAGAATGGGCTTCACCTCGTCGAAGTCGGCCGGTTCGGCGCCGACCATGATCGACAGCTTGGCCTCCTTGGCGCCGGCCTCCCCGCCGCTGACCGGGGCGTCAACGACGCGGATCCCAGCCTTCTTGCCCGCCTTCGCAAGCTCAACCGATACGTCGGGGCGAATCGAGGACATATCCACGTGAATCGCGCCTTGCTTCGCGTTGGCGTAGATCCCCTCCTCGCCCAGGGCCACGTCCTGCACGTCGGGGGAGTCAGGAACGATCGTGATAATGACCTCGGCATCGCGGACTGCCTCTGCGACTGACGAGGCCCCTTGACCGCCCGACTCGATCAACTTGTCCACCGGTCCTCGACTGCGGTTGTACCCGATCACGCTGTGTCCTGCCCGTACCAGGTGGTCGGCCATGGGGGCACCCATGATGCCGAGGCCGATGAACGCGATGGTGGCCATGCGTGTCTCCTAGCTCTTCAGGTGAGGAAAAGGGATCGACGCTCCCGGGGCAGCCATCCGAGGCTGTCCACCGTTGCGCCGGTTGGGATGTATTCCAATGCCACGTAGCCGTCGTAGCCGCCATCCTCGATACGCCTCAGGTATCGCTGCAGGTCGAGCGTGCCGGTGCCGGGCTCATGACGGCCGGGGTGATCTGCGATCTGCACGTGGGCGATCCGGTCGGCGTATCGATCGAGCACCTGATCGAGGTCGTCGCCGTTGTTGGCGAGGTGGAACAGGTCGCACAGGAAGCCGACGTTGCTCACTCCGCCGTCTGCCACCACCCGGTCAAGCACGGACACCACATCGGCGGCAGTGCGTAGCGGATAGGGCTTGGGCCCGCTCACCGGCTCCAGCAACACCGTGGCTCCAATGCGGGCTGCCGCCTCTGCAGCTGTTGTCAGCTGTTCGACCCCGAGCTGATCCTGTTCTTGCGGGGACGAGCTCTGCACCCGGTTCCCGTAGAGGGCATTGAATGCGCGAACACTGAGGCGCTCACCGATTCCCACTGCGACATCGATGTTGTCGATGAACTCGCCTGCTCGGTCGGGGATCGAAAGCACTCCGCAGTCTGGTCCAGCCAGGTCGCCAGCGAAGAAGTTCAGTCCGATCAGGGAAACGCCTGCATCCTGCACCGCGGTCATGAAGCGGTCGACATCGTGGTCACCTGGTACCGGCTGATCCGGCCACGGCCACCAGAACTCAACTGCATCGAAGCCAGCCTCGTGTGCGGCGGCCGGGCGCTGCAGCAGGGGCAGCTCGGCGAAGAGCAGAGAGCAGTTTGCGGCGTAACGCAACTCTTGATCCATACTTCCACCTTGCGAAATGAAGTTTTTGGCACACGAAAGATATCAAGAGAACTTTCTGGGATCAACTGGGACCTCGTCGAGGCGCATCCCGGGCGAGAACCCCTACGAGACAGCGCAACCGTCCCCAGATGAATCGAATGAACGGTGTACCAATCGACTATTCTATTCCACATGGCGGAAGATGGCGGTCGCATGGGCGAGCGCATTCAATTGGTTGACCGAGTGTTCGACTTGTTAGAGCATCTGGCGGACGATGGTGGCTCCCGCAGCCTCTCCGAGCTGACCCGGCTCACCGGCCTGCCTATGCCAACCATTCACCGTCTCCTGCGTTCGTTGATTAGCGACGGATACGTGCGGCAAGAATCATCGAAGCGCTACACACTCGGCCCTCGGATGATCAGGCTGGGAGAATCGGCCAGCCGCACGCTCGGCTCTTGGGCCCTACCGCATCTCGCGCAGGTTGTAGCTAGCTGCGGGGAGACCACCAATATGGCCATGCTTGAGGGCGACGCGTCTGTCTATATCGCGCAAGCACCTTCTCCTAATTTTGTCCGCATGTTCACCGAAGTCGGTCGAGTTGTGCCGCTGCACTCCACGGGTGTGGGCAAGGCGTTGTTGTCGACCCTTCCAGATGAGCAGGTCCTCGCGATTCTGCAGAGGGCAGGGATGCCATCCATCACCGAACACACCCTCACCGCCCCAGAGTCGCTGCTGGCTGATTTGGCACACGTCCGGAAGAACAAGTACGCCATTGATGATGGTGAGCAAGAACTTGGCGTTCGATGCATTGCTGTGCCAATCGAGGGCCTCCCGTTCACGGCAGCGCTTTCGGTTTCGGGTCCCAGCAGCCGCATACGCATGGCCGATGCACGGCTCATCGCATCACGGCTTCACGCCGCAGCTGCTGACATCAGCGCCGCCTTCGATGCCACTCGGGCCCGTTCTGTCAGCTGACAAGACTGAGAAAGATTGATAATTCTGCGCGGCTCAGGGTTCTAGGCTCGATGCGCTCGCCTCACTCCCACGGGGACCGGAGGCGAGCTCGTGGCGACGACTTGTGAGCCCGATGACATTCCATCGCACTAACTTAATTAGGTACTCGCGGCAAGCAGCCGATCCCAGAAGAGGTCAGAGGCTCTCGCCCACTAGGGCGACGAGGTCGACCAGACGGTTGGAGTAGCCCCACTCGTTGTCGTACCAGCCGATTACCTTGACCTGGTTGCCGATCACCTTGGTCAGCCCGGAATCGAAGATGCACGAGTGCGAGTCCCCCACGATGTCGCTGGACACAATCGGGTCGCTGCAATACCGCAGGTAGCCCTTCAGCGGGCCGTCGGCGGCGGCCTTGGCGATCTCGTTGACCTCTTCCACGCCAGTCTCCCGACTCGCCTCGAAGGTCAGGTCGGTCGCTGAGCCGGTCGGCACCGGCACCCGCAAGGCGTAACCGTCGAGCTTGCCCTTCAACTGCGGCAGTACGAGACCGATCGCCTTGGCAGCGCCAGTGGAGGTCGGCACGACATTCAGTGCGGCAGCGCGCGCCCGGCGCAGATCCGTGTGGGGGCCGTCCTGCAGGTTCTGGTCCTGAGTGTAGGCGTGGATCGTGGTCATCAGACCCTTGACGATCCCGAGCCCCTCATCCATCGCCTTGGCCATAGGCGCAAGGCAGTTTGTGGTGCAGGAGGCGTTTGAGATGATGTAGTGCGAGGCGGGGTCATAGGTCTCGTGGTTTACCCCCATCACCACAGTGACGTCCTCGTTCTTCGCCGGTGCCGAGATGATCACCTTCTTGGCACCTGCATCGAGATGCGCCTTCGCCTTGGTCGCGTCGGTGAAGAATCCGGTTGACTCGATCACGATGTCGGCACCGAGCTCACCCCACGGCAGGGCTGCCGGATCACGCTCCGCGAAGGACTGGATCACCTGACCACCAACTTGGATGCCGCCTTCCACTAGCCGGACGGACTGGTCCAGGCGCCCCAAGATCGAGTCGTACTTCAGCAGATGAGCCTGCATGGTGTCATCGCCCAGGTCGTTGAAGGCGACAACCTCGATGTCCGCGCCCGCCGCCAGCGCCGCCCGGTAGAAGTTGCGGCCGATGCGTCCAAAACCGTTAATACCGACTCGTACGGTCACGCTTCACTCCTTAGAACTGTGGAACCGCCTCTAAGCGGAGCTCTGCGGACGACCAAACACAAATGCGGCGACTCCAAGTGCCCGCGCTGCTCGCTGACAGCGACGTAACACCCTCTAGATCACGATAGCTTTTCGCCTTGCGGTATTCAACTTCCGAGGGACGAGAAGGAATATCTTCGCGGGCAGGTGGATCAAGAACACCGATACCGCTCACCCGCCCGCGGAGAAACACTGCGACGGTTACAGCTTCCA
>DASVEX010000081.1:0-11209 GCA_036380335.1 Propionibacteriaceae bacterium
CTCAGCCGAGCGAACGAGGGGACAGCTCGCCGAGGGTTCGGTCGCAGTTGCCGAGCTCCTGCAGGGATACGAAGCCGCAATCGAACGCTCCAGCACCAGCGGCGTCCATGTCGCTCCGGTCTTCAATCGGCGCACCCCTACCAAGATCATTGGTTACCAGGGCACCTTCAGCACCCAGATCGTGGTGTCTGATTTCGAGTTTCTGTCTCCGCTGGTCCTCGCTCTCACCACGTTGAGTAACAGCCAGCTCGACGGCCCATGGTGGTCGTTGCGTGCTGACAATCCGATGTATCGCGAGGCGCGGCTAGCCGCGATCGCGGACGCTCGCCGTCGCGCCGACGACTATGCGGCAGCCTTCGGCACAACCGTGGCGGGTCTCGTCGAGGTGTCAGATCTGAATACCGGATTCAACGGCGTACGCGAGATGCGCGCCTTTTCGATGGCTAAAGGAGCCGACGACACCCCCTTCGAGTTCGAGCCGGCGACACAGACGGTGTCGGGCCAAGTGACCGTGCGATTCAGCCTAAAGACCGTCTCGCTGTGACTGGGCCTCCTCGTCTCCGCTCGGCGCCGCCGCTCAGCCGCGACGAAGTTCGTCTCGCTGCGGTAACAAACAGTCGATAGATTCGATCCATGTTCGCCAAGGTGTTGGTTGCCAATCGCGGCGAGATTGCGGTCCGCGCCTTCCGAGCGGCATATGAGCTGGGCGTGCGGACCGTTGCCGTGTTCCCCCATGAGGACCGCAACGCGATCCACCGGATCAAGGCGGACGAGGCGTACCGGATCGGCGAGCGCGGTCACCCCGTACGCGCCTATCTGGACATCAACGAGATCATGCGTGCCGCCAAGGAATCCGATGCGGACGCGATCTATCCCGGCTACGGGTTCCTGAGTGAGAATCCCGATCTGGCCCGGGCCTGTGCGGAGGCGGGGATTACCTTCATCGGTCCACCGGCGAACGTGCTCGAGCTTGCCGGTAACAAGGTCCGCGCGCTCGCTGCGGCCAAGGCCGCGGGCGTGCCCACCCTGAGATCAACGCCCCCATCGGCAGACCTGGATGAGCTCATGGCGGGGGCGGAGGCCATTGGCTTCCCGATATTCGTCAAGGCGGTAGCTGGTGGCGGCGGCCGGGGCATGCGACGCGTCGAGGATCCGGCGCAGCTCAGGGAATCGGTTGCCGCGGCGATGCGAGAGGCCGAGGGTGCGTTCGGCGATCCAACCGTCTTCATCGAGCAGGCCGTGGGCCGGCCGCGCCACATCGAGGTGCAGATCCTCGCCGACACCCAGGGCAACACCATCCACCTCTTCGAGCGCGACTGCTCCGTGCAGCGCCGCCACCAGAAGGTCGTCGAGATCGCTCCGGCGCCGCACATCTCCGAGGAGTTGCGCGAGGCGCTCTGCCGTGACGCGGTGCGATTTGCCGAATCGATCAACTATTCCTGCGCGGGAACCGTTGAGTTCTTGGTCGAGACCGAGGGGGAGCGCGCCGGCCAGCAGGTCTTCATCGAGATGAATCCGCGTATCCAGGTCGAGCACACCGTTACTGAAGAGATCACCGATGTTGATCTTGTGCAGGCTCAAATGCGCATTGCCGCGGGCGAGAGTCTTGCTGATCTTGGTCTGTCGCAGGAAGTGATCAGAATCAACGGTGCCGCGCTGCAGTGCCGCATCACCACCGAGGATCCGGCGAACAACTTCCGGCCCGATACCGGCACCATTACCGCGTACCGTTCGCCAGGCGGAGCTGGCGTACGCCTGGACGGCGGCACCGTCGACATCGGTGTCGAGATCAGTGCCTACTTCGACTCGATGCTGGTCAAGCTGATCTGCCGCGGGCGGGATTTTGAATCTGCGGTCACCCGTGCTCGACGCGCCCTGGCCGAGTTCCGGATTCGCGGCGTCAGCACCAATATTCCCTTCCTCCAGGCGGTTCTGGAGGATCCCGACTTCATCGCCGGTGACGTCTCGACCTCCTTTATCGAGGAGCGTCCTGACCTGCTGACGACCCACGCGCCGGCCGACCGCGGCACGAAGCTGCTGCGCTGGCTGGCCGAGGTGACCGTCAACCAGCCGCACGGCCCGGCTCCGACTCAACTCGACCCCGGACTCAAACGACCCGTTGGCATCGATCTCGATGTCCCGTCGCCCCAGGGCTCGCGACAGCGTCTTCTTGATCTTGGTCCGGAAGCTTTCGCCGCGGACCTGCGGGAACGCGTCCCCGTCGAGGTCACCGACACCACGTTCCGGGACGCACACCAGTCGCTGCTGGCTACCCGGGTGCGGACCAAGGATCTGATACGGATCGCTCCTTACGTTGGCCGGATGACTCCGGAATTGTTCTCGGTCGAATGCTGGGGTGGTGCGACGTACGACGTTGCACTCCGTTTCATCGCCGAGGATCCCTGGGAACGGCTAGCTGCACTGCGGTACAACATCCCGGGCCTGTGCCTGCAGATGCTGCTGCGTGGCCGCAACACCGTCGGCTACACCCCGTACCCCACGAAGGTCACCACCTCTTTCGTGGCCGAGGCGGCTGAGGTTGGTGTCGACATCTTCCGAATCTTCGACGCTCTCAACGATGTCGAGCAGATGCGGCCGGCGATCGAGGCGGTACGCGAAACCGGCAGCACCATCGCCGAGGTGGCGCTGTGCTACACCGGCGATCTCAACTCACCAACCGAGGATCTCTATACCCTCGACTATTACCTACGGCTGGCCGAGAAGATGGTGAATGCCGGCGCACACATCCTGGCGATCAAAGATATGGCTGGGTTGCTGCGCCCACCGGCCGCCCGAAAGCTGGTCGCCGCACTGCGTGAGAATTTCGACCTTCCCGTGCATCTGCATACCCACGACACGGCGGGTGGCCAGCTTGCGACACTGATCGCCGCCATCGAGGTGGGCGTCGATGCGGTAGACGTGGCGAGCGCCCCGATGGCCGGGACCACGAGCCAGGTGCCCGCTTCGGCGCTGGTAGCCGCATGTGCGAACACCGAGCGTCCGACCAACCTCGACTTACGCGCGGTGATGGAGCTGGAGCCGTACTGGGAGGCAGTCCGCAAGGTGTACGCGCCGTTCGAGTCAGGGTTGCCCAGCCCGACCGGCCGGGTGTACGACCACGAGATTCCCGGCGGACAACTCTCCAACCTTCGGCAACAGGCGATTGCCTTGGGGTTGGGCGAGAAGTTCGAACAGATCGAGGCGATGTATACCGCTGCGAACAGAATTCTGGGCCGGCCGCCCAAGGTCACTCCCTCATCCAAGGTGGTTGGCGATCTTGCGCTGCATCTGGTCGCGGTGGGCGCCGACCCTAACGAGTTTGCCGCGAACCCGCAGAACTACGACATTCCCGACTCGGTGATCGGTTTCTTGAATGGAGAGCTGGGCGACCCACCGGGGGGCTGGCCGGAACCGTTCCGAACGAAGGCGCTGCAGGGGCGTACGGTGCCGGTGCGCGACATCGATCTTTCGCCTGAGGACTCAGCCAATCTCGATGACAAAGGGCGGGTACGACAGGGCACCCTCAACCGCCTGCTCTTTCCCGGGCCGACGAAGGAGTTCCTCGCCAACCGCGTGACTTATGGCGATGTCGGGCGGCTCAACACTCTCGATTTTCTTTATGGGTTGCAGCCCGGCCAAGAGCACGTCGCCAAGATCGGCAGGGGAGTGAGCTTGATCCTCGGGCTGTCGGCAATCGGGAACGCCGACGAGCGAGGCATGCGGACCGTCATGTGCACGATCAACGGTCAGTTGCGACCGGTCCGGGTGCGCGACAAGTCGATCAAGGTCGATGTCAAAACCGCCGAGCGCGCGGATCCGAACAACCCCGGACATGTTGCGGCGCCCTTCGCTGGGGTGGTGACTGTCACGGTGAGCGAGGGTGACCAGGTCGAGGCCGGCATGACCGTGGCCACGATCGAGGCCATGAAGATGGAGGCCGCCATCACAGCTCCCGTCGCCGGGGTCGTACAGCGCCTCGCACTCGCCGACGTGCAGCAGGTCGAGGGCGGCGACCTGGTCTTGGTGCTTACGCCTACCTAGGCCTGTCCTCTTGTCGGCTCAGAGCCGCGTATCTTTCCTTCACGTCACATGCCGCTCACGTTGATCCTTGAAGGAACCGGAGCAGCGTACAGATTGCCGTGGAATTCGTCGAAGCCGTGCACGGTCTGGAGGAACTCGATGTCGACGCCCAGCTGGCTCTTCGCGATCTGGGCGGTCATCTAACGGCGGGTCAGGACCCAGAATCGCAGGTGGAGCCATCCTCGCCCAGGCTCGGATTCGTCAGATGGCCCAGAAGCCAACCAGATCGGGCACCGGCCGGCCTAGCGATGCGGCCACCTGTGCCCATGGCACGAAACCATCCAGCCAGATCGTCAGCGAGTTGATCATTGTCCGCTGCTCATCGGTCTTGATTCCCGGCATCGCAGAGCGGTATGCAGCCGCCATCGCGACCGCCTTCTGGTGCGGGTGCCAACCGACGGTGAGTCCCTGAACGGGAACCAGATTGAGGCTGGGGGTGCTGTTGAGCAGGTGGCGCAGGCCCACCGCCGCCGACGCCCCGCCGCGGGCCAGCGCGAAGTCAAGATCATCAAGCTGCTGCGCAGTCAGTCCCATCCGCGTCGAGCCCCAGGCGATGCCTTGCACGAGCGTCTCCAGCAGCCGCCAGGTGGCGCCGGTCCGATCGGGCGGCACGTACGCGCCGGCCAGCAGCACCTCGACATCGTGAGGTTCAGGTTGTGTGGGGGAGATCACAGGCGTCGCTGGCACCCGTTTGAAGATCGGCCCCAGCTTGGAAAGTAGCCCGCCCCTGCCTTCCACGCTCGGCGGAGCGAACGCCCGCCGCGCCACCTCGCGCAGGTGGTCAGCGACCTGCGGCGAGGCTCCGAACATGCCGCGAACCTCCTCGATGCCTATGGCATACAAGCGAAGTTCACCCATAACTGACACCGTAATCGAGTGCAGCCCTTCTTTTTGGAGCTGCTCGCGCATCGCGCTCTGTTTGATTGCTCGCTACCACTCGCAGCGCTGTTCGCTGGGTCGCCGCCGTCGTCGTCGATTGCAGAGGAAAGAACGGCTCCCGGTATCCATTGCTCGCTCCGCTCGCGGGGCTGGCGCAAGCACCAGCCCGGCTCCGTGCGTCGGCGCGCGATTCCTGACGCTCGCAGCTGGCGCGAATATTCCGCACCGATGCAGAACGTGCCCGGAGCTTGTCGAAGGGCTCAGCGCGCATTCTGCCTATCCTGGGGCCATGAACCCACGGGTACGTCGGCTCATCGTCTCCGGCGTACTTGGTGGCCTGGTCTTGATAGTCCTCGTAACTGCCGCATGGAACTGGTTACGGTGATGGCCGCTGGCGCGTACGCTCCCTATGCGCATAGAAGTCGGTGAAGGGGTCGAGCAGGATGGGACTGATCCGCGCGTCAAGCCGCGTCGGACTGCTTCTGTTGGCTGTGCTGATGATCGCGATCATCCCGACGGTCGCCGCTGCTGAGGACACCGTCGCCTTCAGGATCAAGGACGCGCGAATCACAGAATCGTCTGGACTCGCCGTCGATCGGGCCGGAAACCTCTATTGGACTATCAACGATTCGGGCGATCGCGGAGTGGCGTACGGCATCGGCCTGGACGGAAAGGTCCAGGGAACCCTCAACTTCCGTGCCCAACCCATCGATGTCGAGGCGATAGCTGTCCACGAGGATCGGCTGTATGTCGCCGACATCGGAGACAACAATTCCCAGCGCAGCTCGGTCCGCGTCTTCTACTTTTCCAATCCACGGGCCAATGGCTTGACCGTGAGCTTTCACGCGTACGACTTTCGCTATCCGGATGGACCTCACAACGCCGAAACGCTGCTTGTCAATGACTCCGGGCGGCTGTTCATTGTGACGAAGGACAAAGAAGGTGCCGTTTACGCGGCACCGCGGAAACCGGATCGCCAGGGTGTCAACAAGCTCAAGAAGGTCGGTTCAGCGCCGACAGACGTGACCGACGGGACCTTTCTGCCCGGCGGCGAGCGGATCGCCTTGCTGACCTACACCTCGATCGAGGTGCTGGATGCGAGCAGTTACAAGGTCCTGGCCAGCTCCCCTATCCCGCGTCAGCCGCAGGCCGAGTCACTGACGATGACGCTGGACCAGCAGTCACTGCTCGTCGGCAGCGAGGGCAAGAAGTCCAGGGTCTACTCGGTCGCGGTCCCGAGTGAGGCAACCCCCACTCCGACGCCTAGCGAAGACCCGGGAGCCGAGACCGACGTTCCCGAGGACCAGACCGACAGCATCCAGAACCAGAAAGGCACGATGCTGACGCTCGGCTTGGCTGGCTTCGTGGCGCTCGTCGCCGGGGGCGTGGTGGCGTTCGCCCGCAAGCCCTGATTCCCGCCGAGTTGTCAGAACCCAGTTGACCTATAGCTCAACTGGATTTCGACAACTCGAAGAAACCTCAGTGTCAGACTGACAGGCATGCCAGATCTTTACGGTGAGCGCCTGGATTACGCGGGCGATCACCTGCTGGAATCCAACGCGCCGGGCGATCCCTTCGTACTCTTCGATGCCTGGCTGGCCGATGCGTTCCTCGCCAAGGAACGCGGCGTGCTGCCCGAGCCGACCGCCATGGTCGTCGCGACCTGCGTCGAGGACCAGCCGTCGGCTCGAACGGTGCTGCTCAAGAACGTCTCCAACGAGGGCTTCACGTTCTTCACCAACTACAACTCGCGGAAAGGTAGCGAGCTGAGTCGCAACCGTCGCGTCGCACTGCACTTCGGCTGGTATCCGCTGCATCGCCAGGTTCGCGCGGAGGGGACTGCCCAACTGGTGTCGCGGGCCGAGTCTGAGGCCTATTTCGCGACCCGACCGCGTGATTCACAGCTGGGGGCCTGGGCCTCCGAGCAGTCCTCGGCTATAGCCTCGCTCGAGGAGCTGACCACGTCGTACGCCGCAGCCGAACGTCGCTTCGACGGTGTCACGGTGCCGTGTCCCACGGATTGGGGCGGCTACCGGGTTACCCCAACCATGATCGAGTTCTGGCAAGGTCAGCCGAGCCGGATGCACGACAGGTTGTTGTACCGGCGTGCCGGATTGGATTGGACGCGCAGTCGCCTGGCACCGTAGCCGCGCGGCTGCTGTTGGTGAACTCCTCTGGAGCAGAGGAGTTCACCGAGCTCCCGATCAGAAGTTGATCACTGAGGTGCGATCAGCCCGGCAGTCTGTGCCCGGGCCGCTGAGAAGCGTGCCTGCGCATCGGCCCAGTTGACCACGTTCCACCAGGCCTTGGCGTAGTCGCCCTTGACGTTCTTGTACTGCAGGTAGAACGCGTGCTCCCACATGTCCAGCAGGACGATCGGGATCTGGGCGAGTGGGAGGTTGGACTGCTGGTCGTAGAGCTGGACGATGTTCAGCCGCTGCCCGAGCGTGTCCCAGACCAGCATCGACCAGCCGGAGCCTTGGATCGCTGTGGCGTTGGCCTCGAAGTGGGCCCGGAACTTGTCGAAGCTCCCGAAGTATTCATCGATCGCCGAGGCCAGGTCGCCAACTGGTTTGTCACCGCCCTGGGGCGACATGTTCGGCCAGAACACCGAGTGATTGATGTGACCGCCGAGGTTGAAGGCGAGGTTCTTCTCCAGTCCCCCCACCGAATCGAAGGACTCAGTCGCGCGTGCCTCTTCGAGCTTCTCCAATACAGTGTTCAGGCCCTTGACGTAAGTCGCATGGTGCTTGTCGTGGTGTAGCTCCATGATCTCCCCGGAGATGTGGGGTTCCAATGCGCCGTAGTCGTAAGGAAGATCGGGGAGTTCGTAGGCAGCCATTGCGGTCCTCTCGGCTCGTGGTCCTGACGGGAAGTCAAACTGACGCTCATGCTACGACTAGGGATGCGCGCTCCTGGGCACAGCCCCATACGTGCGGCCCCTACCTGGAGCCATGACCTAACTACCCACGTGGCCGGCTGTTCGAACATCGCGCTGGCCACCCATTGGTGCTGTGTTTGACTGGGTACGTGAGGTACCCGCAGGAGCGCTCAGTAGAGCGGCGAACTGCAGCGTGACTGCGGCGCTTTCCCTTGTCGGGCTCTGCAAGTCCTTCGGACTCAAGCGGGCAGTTGATCATCTCGATCTCGAGGTACGCCGCGGCTGCATGTTCGGGTTGGTGGGGCCGAATGGAGCCGGCAAGACCACGACTTTGTCGATGGCCACCGGGCTACTACGCCCGGATGCCGGCACAGCACGGGTCCTTGATCATGATGTCTGGGCTGACCCAGCTGCAGCGAAGGCATTGATGGGCGTCTTGCCGGACGGACTGCGGCTCTTTGATCGGTTGAGTGGTGCGGAGTTGTTGCGCTATGTCGGCCTGCTGCGCAGGGTGCCTCCTGCCGAGATCGCGACTCGGTCTGCCGAGTTGCTCGATGCACTTGCACTGACCGACGATCGCGACACGCTCGTTGTGGAGTATTCGGCAGGTATGACGAAGAAGATCGGACTTGCTTGTGCATTGATCCACGCGCCACGGCTGTTGATCTTGGACGAGCCCTTCGAGGCCGTTGACCCGGTGTCTGGAGAGGTTATTCGCTCGATCCTGCGCAACTATGCGAAGGCGGGCGGCACTGTCGTCATGTCCAGCCATGTGATGGAGTTGGTCGAGAGCCTGTGCGATGACCTGGCAGTTGTTGCGCGGGGCCGCGTGCTGGCGACGGGCACCATCGACGAAGTGCGGGCTGGCTCCAGCCTGCAGCAGCGCTTCCTGGATCTGGTCGGATTCACCGCGGCTGGGGAGGAGTCTTTGGCGTGGTTGCGCTCCTCGTCCGGCTCAAGCTGACACTGCTGAAGAACAGCCTGAAGCGCAGCGTCTGGCGGACTGTTGGGATGATCATCGCGATGGTCTATGCGCTTGTCGTGGTGATCGTGGTACTCGCTGGATTGATCGGCCTGCGCTTCACCTCGCTGGCGCTGACGGCCGATCTGACAGTTGTTGGGTACGCCGGCCTGACGGTTGGCTGGCTACTGATGTCGATGCTGGTCTTCGGGGTGGACGAGACCATCGATCCAGCAAAGTTTGCGCTGCTGCCCGTTCGCGCCTCGGACCTACTGCCTGGACTTCTGGTCGCTGGTTTGATCAGCGCGCCCGGCGTGGCGACGATCGTGGTTGCGACAGGTCTGGTGATCACCTGGGCCCGTAGCCTGCCGCTCACGATGGCAGCACTGATTGCCGCGCCGCTCGGCGTACTGACCTGCTTTCTGCTGTCCCGGGCAGCGACAGCCGCCTTTGCTTCATTCCTCGCTTCGCGGCGGTTTCGTGATCTTGCGTTCATCGGGCTCGCCCTTTTCGGCGTGGTCATGGCCATCGCGGGAAACATGATCAGTGTCGTGGTGAGCACTGGGGTCGATCAGCTCCGCCGTAGTTTGGCCGATATTGCCATCGTGGCTGGCTGGTCGCCGTTCGGCTGGGCCTGGGCGATTCCGGCGGACGTCTCACGAGGCGCCTGGGCCGTAGCGGGCATTCATCTGATCTTGGCCGTCGTCTTGGTTTGCCTGCTCTGGATGGCCTGGCGCCACTTTCTCGCGTTGCGATTGGTCTCGCCCATCGAAGGCGGCGGAACAGCAAGCAAAGTGCGTGACTCGACCGCGATCGAGCGGCTCTATCCGGCCACGCCGGCCGGCGGTGTGGCCGGCCGTACGCTGCGCTACTGGCGACGCGATCCTCGTTATCTGGCAGGGATTGCTGGCTTCTTGATCGGCCCGATTGTGCTCATCATTACGCAGGTGATCAATCCTCAGGCCAGTGCCGTGCTCGCCGTATTTGCGCCGAGCCTCTTGGGGATGCTGGTGGGATTCAGCCTTGCTCAGGACCTCTCGTACGACGGAACCGCGCTCTGGCTGCATATTTCCACCGGGATTCGTGGTGCTGAGGATCGCACCGGGCGGGTGATGTCGACCATAACGATCTACCTGCCGTTGACGGTGATCTTGCTCTGCGTCGCCATGATCATTACGGGGGAGTGGCAGCTGCTCGTACCTGCAGTCGGCCTTGCCCTAGCCCTGCTGCTGACGGGCCTCGGCGTCGGTTCGTTGGTCGGTACGCTCTGGCAGTGGCCGGCGCCGCAGCCGGGAGCCAACCCGTTCACCCGCGGCAACGCCGGCGGCTTGCCCTCCCTACTGTCCTTTTCACTCACCATGTTCGGCACCGTGATCTTGGCCCTGCCGACAATTGCTTTGGTGATCTGGTCCTTCGCCACGCCCTGGGTCGGTTATCTGACCCTGCCCGTTGGTCTGGTCTGCGGGTTCATCGTGCTGCGCATCGGGATCAGGCAGGGCGGTCGCATCCTGGACCAGCGCTGGCCGGAGGCAATGCTCGCAGTCTCCGAGAAGGCCGCCTGATGCCCCACCTTTTGCGTGACGCCCCATCTTCTTGTTTACGCCCCACCTTTTTGCTTGACGACCCACCTAGTTGCTCCACGCACCACGTATTTGTGGTGTCTTGTGACAGGACATCGGTAACACGTTGTGTCAGGACATCGGTGACAGTTGGTGGGTGGTTGGGGGGCGCCGCGCTGAGTGTATGGGCGCCGCTCCTCCCGACTCAAGGGTCGCTGATGCGATCGCTGGGCGACGGCCTGCGGCCGCCCTTGACTCGGGAGCCTCTGCGCCGCCCCGGGTCAGCGTCTTGAGGGCAGGATGGGCCCTGCCCCCGCTGCCGCGCGGCGCCGGTGGTTTGGGATGGGTTTGCAGCTCCGCCTGTAGCCGGTCACGGTTGTAGTCGCGACGGCGAGGTTGCGGCAGGCCTTGGTAGCGCCGGGTCCGGTCCAAGATCAACTCACGGATCAGATGATGCCGGAAAAAGATCAGCAGATGATCTCCGGTGGCGAACACCACAAGGATGCGGCCCGCCAGTTCGCGTCCCACCGCGATGTTGAGACCTTCCCAGTTCAGATAACCGCCCGGTTTGGCGGTGCAGTGCCGCACCACAGTGGGCTGGTCCGGCCGGACCTGGATCGGGGTATGCCGGGCAGCGGCGATACGACGTTCCAGCGGGGTCTGATTGGCATCCAAACCCTGATGAGGCCGGTTGTTGAACTCCCGCTGATAGCGGTTCAACAGCGCTTGCAGGTCAATGAGCCTGGCCGCTGTGGGCCGGGCCGCCAGCCACTTCTGTAACGTCTGGTGGCCGCGTTCATTCTTGCCGCAGGTCTGCGGATGATACGGCCGGGAGGTGATCGGCTTAAT
>DASVEX010000082.1:0-14130 GCA_036380335.1 Propionibacteriaceae bacterium
GGGGGTCGTCCGATTGGCAGTGATCGATGTGGGGCTGGTGATCGATGTGGGGCTGGTGATCGATGTTGGCATGAGCTCTCTTCCCGAGGTTCCGGTCTCAACAGACCTCGTCTCGGACGGCAGCGGGCGATGCTCGGTTCCCACTAATCCGGGGTTTCTCAGGAACTTCCCCAGGTCTTCTTTGCCAGGGCTCAGTCTCGGCGACCAGCTCAGCTAGAGGTACATCCCGCCCGTGCCCTCGCGCCGACCCTCCTGCTGCGGCGCCGAAGGCATCGGACCTGTCGGTAGCGCCCGCCGCATCTGCTCGAGCTGCGCCCGGGCAGCCATCTGCTGGGCGAACAGGGCCGTCTGAATGCCGTGGAACAGACCCTCCAGCCAGCCCACCAACTGAGCCTGGGCAATCCGCAGCTCTGCGTCGCTTGGTGTGGTGTCATCGCTGAAGGGCAGGGTGATCCGTTCCAGCTCCTCGGCCAGCTCCGGCGCAAGACCTTTTTTGAGTTCGGTGATCGAGGTTTTATGGATGGCCCGCAGCCGCTGCCGACTGGCGTCATCGAGGGGAGCTGACTTCACCTCGGCGAGGAGCTGCCGAAGCATGTTGCCGATGCGCATGACTTTGGCGGGCTGCTCGACCAGCTCGGTCACCGATCTCGGCTCCTCGTCCCCCGCTGCCTCCTCGCGTGGCGGACCCTCGACGGCCATCGCCTGCGGCGTCACGACATAGACCCGTCCGTCATCAGTCGCTCCGGCGACGGGGGGCAGCTCGGACTCTTCGTTGCCAGCTGTCGAGTCAGTTGTCATGTTTCTAGATCCTAGAGAGGGATGTATCCGAGGATCGCTGTACCCATCGTCGGTGTGGCGAAAACCGGTGGAGTCGATCAGCAGCCACGTCCTACGCTGACCAGGTCATGCATGACTTCCCGCCGCTGGTCCCGGACATGGCGGGGCTGGACTCATCCACGTACACCACTCTCACTCAAAGCGAGCCGGCGGTGGTGCGCAGGCGGCTGCCCAAGCGCGATTTCCGCAACATTGATACCCGCAGCGCATCGCGTTTTCTCGGCTGGTTGATGTGGCAGCAGCTGCCGGCGCTGGTGCTGAGCTCATTGATCGCGGTGGTCGAATGGCTACCCGGCTCCGTGGGCCCCTACATTGTCGGCAAGATCGTGGACGACGGGATCGTGCCGCACGACATGGCGACAGTCGGGCGGCTCAGCTTGATCATGTTCGGCCTCGTCATCGCTGGGATCATCGCCGGCGTGCTGGGTCATACCTTTGTGGTTCGGACCTGGCTAGTCGCGATGTACGGCACCATGAAGCTGGTCACCCGCAAGGTGACCCAGATGGGTCATGTGCTGCCGCAGCGTACGCCGACTGGCGAGGTGCTCAGCGTCTCGGCGGGTGATTCCGATGAGTTCGGCGCGCTGACCGAGATCGTGTCGCGCTTCGCCGGCGCCTTGATCGCGTACCTGGTGATCGCCGGCCTGGTGCTCTCGACCTCGGTCAAGCTCGGCATTGTGGTGCTGGTCACGGCGCCGTTGATCGTTTTGTTCGCGATGCCGCTGCTCCGCCCGTTGCAGCGGCGCGAGGAGATCGAGCGAACCAGGACCTCGGAACTGACGTCGATGGCCACCGACATCGTTGCCGGGCTACGGATCCTGCGAGGCATTGGTGGCGAGGAGACCTTCTCTCACAACTACGCCGAGCAGTCTCAGCGAACCCGGCAGGCCGCCGTTTCGGCCGGTATCTGGCAGAGCGCGGTGGATGCCACCAGCGTGTTGTTCTCGGGCATGTTCCTCCTCGCGTTGACCTGGCTCGGCTCCCGAGAGGTGGTTGCTGGCGAACTCACTGTAGGCCAGTTGATCAGCTTCTTTGGCTACGCGATCTTCATGGTTTGGCCTATTCAGACCTTCTTCGAGTTGGCACAGAAATGGGTCCGAGCGGTGGTCTCGGCGCGCAAAACGATTGCTGTGCTGGAGCAGCAGCCACCGTGGCGACCCCCGCAGCCACCGTTGACACTGCCTGAGGAAGGCGTCTTGCATGATCAAGAGTCGGGGTTTGTCGCACAGCCGGGAGAGTTCACCATCGTCGTCAGTGCGGTCCCGGACGACTCTGCCGCGCTGGCCGATCGGCTGGGCCGCTATCTGCCGAGTGATCACGAAACGGTGAGCCTCGAGGTCGCCGATGGTCTCAAGGGCCGCGCGGCGCGACGGGCTCGGAAGCGGCAACGTCTCGAGCAGGCACGGCTGGTCGAGCGAGATCAACAGCTCGCCGGACAGAAGTGGGGCGTAAGTCTGGGCACCGTCGATCTGGCCGACGTTCCCATTGATCAAGTACGGGATCGGATCGTGGTCAGCGACACCGCGAGCCAGGTGTTTGCCGGCACATTGCAGTCGGTCGTTGATCCGCACGGACGGCTCAGCCTGGAGCAGGCCGAGACTGCGTTGCGGGTCGCCGCCGCCGAGGACGTGTTCGCTGGAATGTACGGAGGTTGGCAGGGTCGGATCGATGAACGCGGCCGGGGCCTCTCTGGAGGTCAGCGACAGCGGGTCGTACTAGCGCGGGCACTGGGCCTTGATCCAGAGATTTTGATCTTGATCGAGCCCACCTCCGCCGTCGATGCGCACACCGAGGCCCTGATCGCCGAGCGGCTGGTGACTCACCGCCGCGGCAAAACGACGATCGTGACCACCGCCTCGCCACTCTTGCTCCATCATGCAGACCGAGTGGCGTTCTTGTTGCACAAGAAGATCACCGCGTACGGAACCCACGAGGAACTGCTGCAGAGCAACGCCGACTACCGGCGCACGGTGGCCCGCGCGCTCGACGAGCCAGCGGAGGCGCCCGATGGCTGATCTGCAGACCGGCTTGCGAGGGTCGGCCGAGACTTGGCGGTCGAATCCTCCCTCACCGGAAGTGCCGGAGGAGCTGCTGCTGCCGAAGCGCGGATCCGTCAGGTCGAGGCTTCGGGCGTGGCGGCAGCGCCACCTGCTCCGGCAGCGACGGGCGGAGGAGTACTTCGCCGCCTCCCGCAACCCCGATCGGGGACTTCCCGTAGCCGATCGGCGTGAGGTAGGTGCCTTCGCATCCCGACTGCTTCGTACCCGACGCGCCATGATCACAGCGCTGCTGGTGTTGCACGCGCTGGCCGCTCTGGCTGGTCTGGTGGTGCCGCGCATTCTTGGCTCGCTGGTGGATCAAGCCGCCGGCGGCACTCTGGCAGCCACGCTGAATGGGCTCGCATTGGCAGTCGCCGGTGTTGTCGTGCTGCAGGCAATCCTGACCTTCTTTGCGCTGTGGATGTCGACGCTGTTCGGCCAAGATCTGCTGTCAGAGGCCCGCGAGTACGTGGTGCGGACCGTGCTAGGGCTGCCTTTGGGGAAGGTCGAGAGCGCGAGTACGGGCGATCTGGTCACGCGGGTAACCCGCGACGTCAGCACGATGAGCATGAGCGTCCGCTTCGGCTTGCCTGAATCGGTGATCGCCAGCGTGACCACTCTGCTGACTGTCGTTGCGATGCTGCTGAACTCCCCGCTACTGACGCTGCCGCTGCTGGTCACGGCGCCATTGTTGATCATTGCCGCGAGGCGTTACCTGAAGCGGGCACCGAAGGGCTACATCACCGAGGGCGGAACCTACTCTGAGATCAACTCGACGTTCACAGAAACGGTCGAGGGGGCGCGTACGGTCGAGGCCCTCGGGCTGCAGCGGAATCGCATCGAGCACGGCGACGTGGACATCGCCGTCTCCGGACAAGCCGAGCGTTACACCATGGCGCTGCGCAACTTGTTGTTCGCGGTCATCGGGCTTGCGTACGACACACCAGTGGTCATGGTGTTGATCTTGGGCGCCGTCGGCTATGCCCAAGGCTGGGTGACCTTGGGGCAGGTGACCGCGGCGACGCTGTACGTGCAGGCTCTGGTCGAGCCTCTCGATCGGCTGATCCGCAACGTTGACCGGCTGCAGGTTGGCATCGCCTCGACGTCGCGACTTTTGGGCATCGCGTCCGTACCGCAAGATCGCGAGCCGGGCGACAAATTGCCAGTCGGCAATCGGTTGGTCGGGCATAACCTGCGCTTCGCCTACTTCAACGCTGACGACGTGCTGCACGGCATTGATCTGTCACTGCGTCCGGGGGAGCGGCTAGCCATTGTCGGGCCGAGCGGATCGGGCAAGTCAACGCTGGGCCGGCTGCTCGCCGGCATCAACAGGCCGCGTACGGGATCAGTCACGGTGGGCGATGTGGAGCTCACCGAGCTGCCGCTGCCGGTACTACGGACCGAGGTCGCCTTGGTGACCCAAGAGCACCACGTGTTTGTGGGTACGGTGCGGGACAACATCATCTTGGCTCGCGAGTCCTCTGCCGATGATGCCATTGTGATCGAGGCGTTGCAGACCGTGGATGCCTGGCACTGGGTGCAGCGTCTGCCCGAGCAGCTTGGCACCATGCTGGGTTCTGGCCATCAGAAGCTGACTCCCGCCCAAGCGCAGCAGATCGCGCTGGCCCGGCTGGTGGTCGCTGACCCGCACACACTCGTGCTAGATGAGGCCACCTCGTTGATCGATCCGCGGACGGCTCGGCACCTAGAGGGGTCGATGGCGGCGTTACTGCAAGGTCGTACCGTCGTGGCGATTGCGCACCGGCTGCACACCGCACACGATGCGGATCGGATTGCGGTAGTGATCGACGGCCGCATTGCCGAGCTCGGGAGCCACCACGAGTTGGTGGCGGCGGATGGTGAGTACGCCCGACTGTGGCGGGCTTGGACCTCGTAAAGGGGTCCTTGGGTTTCTGCTGCTCAATGAGGCGTTACTGCCGCTCAATGAGGCGTTTCTCCGCACAAGGCCACGAATTGCGCGCAATTAAGTGGTTTTGACCTGCGTTCTTACGCACGAGGCCACGAACGCTGGCAGGCACGGAGCCTGGGCACGATGCAACTAATCCACAGCCGCCAAAAGTCGACAATCCACAGATTTCTTATGGTGCGCACGATCGGACCGGTTGTCATGAAGTTCCTTGCATGACAGCAACTTCCAGCCCGATCGTGCTTACGAGAGCCAGGGCGCGAGCCATGGGCATTCCGCTCTCTGACCTGCTCGGTCCCGATTTCACCCGCCTCTTCCACGACACCTACGTTGTCTCAGGCCAAATGATGACTTTGCGGCTTCGGGCCAGGACGATCATGAAACGGCTTCCAGCTGCGACGCATGCGAGTCACCACACGGCGGTCCGATTGTGGGGAGGAGTGGCTCCAGACTCGGCCGACATCCACGTCAGCATGGCATCCAAGGAGGCTCGCTGTCGCCGAGCCGGCGTCGCTGCTCACTTAGGAATGCAGGGAGCGCAGACGACGGTTCGCGACGGCATCAGGATGTCCACGCCGGTGCAGGCCTTCCTCGATCTCGCCAGCATCGGCGTAAGCCTGGTTGATCTGGTGATAGCAGGTGACAGTCTCGTCAAGGCGAACGACCTCGACCCAGTGCTGTTCGTGGTCGGCGCCGCTGCGTATCAGGGCCGCAACGCCAGGCGTGCTCGCCGCGCCGCTTCGCTGATACGCGCTGGGGTGGACTCGCCGATGGAGACGCGAATTCGGCTACTTGTCGTCCTCGCAGGGCTGCCAGAGCCGCAGGTCAACTTCATCGTGTGCGTTGCTGGTGGCAAGTGGCGCTGGCGATTCGACCTCTGCTATCCGGAATACAAGTTGATCATCGAGTACGACGGGCGTCAGCATGCCTTTGACGCAGAGCAATGGGGTCATGATCTCGATCGGCGTGAATGGCTTGATCAAGATGGCTGGCGGATCTTGATCGTGGTTTCGGATGGCATCTATGCCAATCCATTGCGCACGTTGCAGAGGGTACGGGCCGCGTTGGATGATCGAGGAGCTCGCGTGCCCAAGTCCTTCAAGCAGGAGTGGTCGAGGCATTTCATGGTTCGCTCCTAGGTCGAAGGATTCCATTCCTGGCCTTGTGCGGAGAAACGCTGCCAAATCAGGCTGAATCGAGCTGCATTCGTGGCCTTGTGCGGAAAAACGTGCGAATCGGAGCCCTAGCGCGCAACCGAGAGGATGATCTTGCCGATGTTGTCGCCGGATTCCAGACGCGCGTGGGCTGCGGCAGCGTCGGCGAGCGGGAACACAGTCAGCGGTGGCTGCTTGATCGTGTCGTCAGCGATCAGCGGCCAGACATGCTGCACGAGGCCGCGGCAGATCGCGGCCTTCTCTTCGATCGTTCGGGCGCGTAGCGAGCTTGAGGTGATGAGACCACGTTTCCCCATCAATGCCGCTAGGTCGAGTGTCCCGCTCCGACCGCCCTGTAGGCCGATGATCACCAGAGATCCGTCGGCTGCCAGCAGCTGAACATGATCAGTCAGGTACTTGGCACCTATATTGTCCAAGATCATGTGTACGCCGTCACCAGCGACCTCGCGTACGGCTGCCGGCCAGTCGCCGCGGTAGGAGATCGCGTAATCCGCCCCGATCGAACGGCAGTAGTCGAGCTTGTCCTCGCTGCCTGCGGTGGCGATCACGATCGCCCCCACGCTTTTGGCGTACTGAATGGCGAATGAGCCGATCCCTCCGGCGCCGCCGTGCACCAGAAAGGTGTCACCGTCTGTAAGACCGATCATTTCGAGGTTGGAGTAGACAGTCGCCGCGACCTCGATGACAGCGGCTGCCGACACGAGCTCCACTCCGAGCGGCGGTGGTACGACCTGCCCGGCAGGCGCGACCGCGTATTCCGCATAACCGCCACCTGCTAACAGTGCGACGCAAGTGTCCTCGACTGCCCAGTTAGCAACGTCCGTACCCGTGGTGGCGATCGTTCCGGAAACCTCGAGACCAATGATGGGGCTGACGCCGCGAAGCGGCTGGTAGTGCCCCTGCCGCTGCAGCAGATCGGCACGGTTGATGCCCGCGGCGGCGACCTTGATCAACACCTCGTTAGGCCCAGGGTTGGGGGTGTCGACCTCGCGGAGCTCCAGCACCTCTGGGGGACCAGGTTCGCGAGCAACTATCGCTTTCACTCGCCCCAGCGTGCCATACCCCCACGTACGGTTCGGCTAGGATCTGGATGCTCGCCACCCTCGCGAGCGTACGAATCCGTGCTGGGCGAGGTCGCATAGTGGACTAGTGCAGGCGCCTTGAAAGCGCCCGAGCGGGAGACCGTTCCGTGGGTTCGAATCCCACCCTCGCCGCTGTCGGAAACCTACGTGCGCCACTGGGTTTTGCCCAGTGTGGATCGGCTGCGCCGCGCGCGGTGTTTGCGAGCGCAGGAGGACGTAAGGTGCAGCGGTGAGCGAATCGGGCAGGTTGCGCCCTCAGCAAACGCAGTTTCTGCTGACGCCACCGCCGCCGGTGCGCTCGCTTGCGATCAGCGCCGTGGCGGCTGTGATCGCCGCGGCTGTGCTTGTGCTGGCGAGCGCCCTCCAGCTACCTCGGGCAGTGGTAATTGCGGGGATCGTCATCATGGTCTTCGCGTTCGCGCTCGCTGTGGTCGCGCTGGTGCTCACCGTACGGCTACGCACGACTTTGATCCTGGATCCGCAATCGATCACGATCATCAAGGGTCGACGTCGCCGAGTCCTGGACTGGTCCATGATCGACAGCGTCAAATTGCAGGGAGCGCGGTTGAAGTTGATCACCAAACCACAGGGTGGCGCGGATACGACGGTGCTGAATCCGCGAAGTGCCGCCGATGCTACGTTCACTGCACTAGCCGCCGATATCGGCAGGCGTCTCGACGCCGACCGCGGCTACCAACGACTTCAGTAAGAACCGTCGGAGTGTTTCCGCGCCCGAGTACCGAAAGGCACCTCAGCGATAGGGCCGAGCGGTCGCAGCGATCTTGGGGTCGTACGCGCACGCGTCGTTAACGCTTTCGCTCTGGATGGTGCCGCCGGATTTCTTCGCTGCCTTAGGATGCTTGCTCTCGCCGATAGCCGCCTTGACCCGCTTCCGCATCAGGCCAAAGTCCGGGTTGGAGGAGGTGAATCCGGCAACTCCGGACTTGAAGACCACACTGCGCACATTGCCGTCCTTCACTCGCAGGCTCAGCTCGACCATCAGCGGCAAGACTTCCCGGGGCATGTCGGTGTAGACGAGCTGCTTGCCGGCCTTCACGATGTCCTCATAGCGGGCCAGCATGTTGGTCGGGTTAGCCTGCTTGATGATCGCGTTGATCACGCACCGTTGCCGGTCCATCCGAGCGAAGTCGTCCGAACCGTAGCGGCCGCGGGCATACCACAGCGCACTGCGTCCGTTGAGCTTCTGATTCGGTCCTGGCTTGAGGTAATCCTTCGGCGGGATGTGCCTATCCGTGTCCCCACCGATCGGGATAAAGGTGTTGATATTGAGCCGGATACCACCCAGAGCGTTGATCATCTTGCTGAATCCCTCCAAGTTGATCAACACGTAGTAATCCACTTTCAGACCAGTTGCCTCGCCTACGGAGAGTTTGAGCACGTCGGCACCGAGATTGTCCGTCGCGCCGAGGACGTCCTTGGGCACAGCACGCGGAACGTTCCGATACATCGCGTTGAGGAAGTACTCGGCGTTTTGACCGTCACCGTTGGTAAAGCCGTAGGGATAGTACTTACGCAGCGGTGAGCGCGACGGGAAAGGCATCCGGGCTGCATTGCGCGGCAGGCTGATCAGCGCAGTATCGCCGGTCTTGGTGTTGATGCTCGCCAAGATCACGGTGTCGGTACGAGTGCCGACGCGGCCGGGGCCGGCGTCGCCGCCCAGCAGCAGAATGTTCAACCGCGGCTTGCCGGCCCAGGGGTCCTGCGGTTTCGGCTGGCCAGGCGTCGTTTGGGTGTTTTCCAGCGTCGGCTTGGTCGCACTCTTCGTCTCGTCGTCACTCTTGAACACCGCGCCGACCGAGCTAGCGGTCACGTAGGAGTAGCGCGCAGCAACGGCCATGGGCGCGGCAACGGCAAAGGAGAGCAAGCCGACAAGAAATCCGCCGATAACCCGCTGGCCGGGTGTCGGTCGACCGCGAAGACTCAGGTGGCTGGCGATGATGATGGCGACCCAAACGAGCGCGATGATCACCAAAGCGAGGGCTGCACGGCGTAGCGTCTTGGGATCCAGGGCGTATCCGAGAAGGTTCTGGCGATCAACAGTGCCGTAGATGCCGAGGGCCAGGACGGATGCGGCAAACAGGCCGAGGATGATACTGCCGATGATGCGGCGCCGGCCGGCAATAAGACCGAGCCCAGGGATGGCCGTTCCAGCGATCGTGTACACCACGGCACGCCGGAAGCTGGGCTCCTCCACCGGATCATCCTGCTTCGCGCGTGCAGGCGCAGAGCGATCATCGGGGAGCTGCCAGCTCCACGATCGGTGCTCGAGTTGATCAGGCATCAACATCCCTCTACGCGCGCCCTGGAAGTGAAAACCCGCTCCACAATACGTGCGAAGCCGGGTCAATATGCGATTCTCGCAAGGAATGCGGACAGGCGGGCGCGGTTGGCGGTGGGACCGGTTGGCGCTTCGACAAGCTCACCGCGCAGTTTGGGGTGGCGGCTTCGGCAGGCTCACCGCGCAGTATGGGGTTGGCGGTCGACATGCTCAGTGCGCATCAGGCACCAGAACCAACGGCTTTGCTTCGCGTACTCTCTCCTCGGTAGTCTTGCCCAGCGCTCTGCCGCGGCCGTGCGTTTGGTTATGGGGAGGCGTCGCCTAGTCCGGTCTATGGCGCCCGCCTGCTAAGCGGGTTGAGGGCTCAACCCTCTCGCGGGTTCAAATCCCGCCGCCTCCGCCACCTTTCTCCTCGTGCCCACAGCTTGTAAACAGGCGATGGACCAGCCAATCTAGGGTTATCGAGTGTGAGATTCAGTCGGCAGCCTAGCCGTCGGCCTCTTCACAGAAATCAGCAGTGATCCGGATGCCTGAAGTCAGCGAGTGGTTGGCGATAGTTGCGCTGTTCGTCCTGCTTCCGGTGTTGACCTGGCCGGAAGCCGTTCGCGCGCTCGGCCGGCTAGCCACCCGCGTCAACGATTGGGGCACCGCGCGGGCTGCGGCGCGCGAGGTACCTGACGTAGACGAAGAACTGCTATGGCTGGTGCACCGGAGGCGCCAGCTCTGCGCCGATCTTGCCCGCATCGAACACCTGATCGCTACAGACACCTGGATGTCGGCAACGCGACAACGCGGCAACCGACTCGCCTACGCCCAGCTTCTCGACGACCTTCGCCGTACGCCGGACGTGCTCGAACCTCACTCCTTCGATCCATGGGATGCCACTTCAGGTGATTCCCGATCTGTCAGGGTCGCTGGCACGGGCTACACGCAGCAACCATCCACAGTCGAAGTGCTCGAGATCGGGTGGCAGCGACACCACCGTCGCTAATGCGTCCTGCCGCTGTGACTAGCTGTGTGGGCGGCAATTACTCGGTTTGATCTCGCCAGGCCTTGGAACCCGCCGAGACGGCTTCCTTGAACTGGTGAGCCCGCCTGCGGGCAATCTCGCTCGGCGATTCCTCGAGCTGATCCATCCACTTCATGGCGGCTTTAGCCAACGCAGCCGCAGACAACGCCGCTCCGACCCACCACAAGAAGAAGCCAACGAAGAGCAACACCACTCCTGGACTCATCAAGCCTTTGTTGATTTCGAACGCCGGTCGAGTGGAGTTGCTCATGGATGGTCCTCCTCGTCGAACGCATCGCGGCGGGCGATGGACTGGATCCCATCATGCTCTTGCTCTGCGCCGTTTGGGAATCACCCCGTTCGGGTGAATCGTCACGATCTAGACGTCAGTGAGGAGGTGATCACTCCTCTGAAGCCAGCGTCGATCCGGCGCTAGGCATGTTGATCAGTTGCCGATGGCGGTTGTACCGACCAGCTAGCAGGCTCGTCGTCGGTGTCCGCGGTCGCGTCGGCCGCAGTGCTGTGCACCTTGCCGGGCTTGTGGTGGGCAGGAGCATAGATCGCGTAGAGCTGCATGGGTTCGCTGCCGATGTTGATCACGTTGTGCCACGTCCCGGCCGGCACGAAGATGCACCATCCGTCGGACACCTCCTGATTGAACTCCAGGTTCTGTTTCGTGGGTCCCATCTGAACTCGGCCGCGGCCAGCATCCAGCCGGAGGAACTGATCAGTCTCGGGATGCATCTCGAGACCGACGTCTGCGCCCTCCGGGATGGACATCAACGTCAGCTGCAGATACTTGCCGCTCCAAGCGACGGTGCGGTAGTTGGTGTTGTCCACGGTCTCTTGTTCAAGATCGAACGATTGAGGCTTCGGTCCAATGTCCTTGATCGTCATTTGGTGCTCTTTCTGTTGGCGGTTCTTCATCTGGTGGTAAGTGTTGCCGATTCAGACACCGTAGACGCGGCGGGCGTTGTCGTGGGTGATCAGCGAAGCGACGTGATCAACGTCGCGACCAGCCATTTCACCGGTCTCGACGAGATCACCGAGGACCGCTGACAGGCCGTGTCGGAACAGCACGGCACCGAGGTGGAAGAGCTCGGCGAGCCCGTACGCGTCGGTGGAGAACAGCAGCTTGCCGAAGGGAGCCAGCTCCAAGGACTCCCGCATCAGTGTCCGGCTGAGTGCGCCGGTGTTGTGGACCGCCAGACCAAGATCGATGAACACATGGCTGTAGACCTGCGCCAGATACGCGGCTTGGCGGTGGAACGGATAGCTGTGCAGCAGCAGCACCGGCACTCCGCGGTGCTCGGTCGCACGCAGAAACGGAGTGAGCAGCAGTGGATCGGCGCGGAGCAGGTCGATGTCGGCATCGCCGTAGCCCACGTGGATCTGCAGCGGTATCCCTAGCTCAACGGCCGTCCAGGCCAGCCAGCAGCTGATCACTGGGTGCGCGATTCGATAGTGATCAGCGGCTACCGGACGCAGACTGGCGAGGGCAGCGATGAGGGCATCCGCACTTGGTTTTTCCGTGGCAAGGTTGAGGCCGACCCGGTAGGCCGCGATGCTCTTTGTGGCAACCGGCGTGGACTCCTGCAACATGTTCCGCACAGTCTCTGCGAAGTCGGCCGCCTTCGTCCCCGTGTTGATCAACTCCTCGGCTAGTGCTTCTAGCCGAATCACCTCGTAGGCGCGACCGCCGCTCAGCGCAGCGAGCTGCGCCGGCGAGCACAGCCGGTCGTCGGGGAGGCCGGTGTCCACCAAAAACGTCTCGATGCCGGCGGCCGCCACCAGTAGCCTGCTCGCCTCCACCCCCAGCTCGCCGCGCCGAGCCAGATAGTCCTCGGCCGGCGCATGCGGCTCCAGGCCAAGAACCGGAGCGCACCACCTGCGAATCGCAAGCCCCAGCATCGAATCAAAGAAGGACGTCCCCAGCCGCGAAGGGCCGGCCGCCTCGTTCATCAGGGCCTCGAAGGACGAGCGGTTTAGATCATCGAGCAGCAGCCCGTGACAGTGGTGATCAACCAGCGGCCGGAGATCAGCTGACGGAGCAGACATCAATCGATCCTCCGGATCTCACCAGGCGTTCCGCTTCAGCCCTATTCTGTGGTCCCGTGGATGTCCCCGAGCGGCAGGCCCGCAGCGCGCATGCCGAACAGCTCCTGCCCAGCCTTGCCGAGCAGGGCGTGAGCATGGTGGCGACCACCTTCGTCGACAACGCTGGCATGACCCGAGTCAAGACTGTCCCGTTGTACCGCTTGCCACAGCTGGCCGCGTGGGGGGTGGGTGCCTCAACCAGCTTCGACTACTTCCGATATGATGACTGGCTCGCCGCGCCGCCGGGCGGGACTGCACCGGTGGGTGATCTTCGCATTATTCCGGACCTACGTCGGCTCGTTGCGCTGGCCGCCCAGCGGGGCTGGGCTTGGGCCCCGGGAGATCGGTATCGCCAGGACGGCGAGCCGCATGAGCGTTGCAGCAGGCTCCTGTTGCGGCGGCTAGTTGATCATGCTTCTAGCGACGGTCTGGAGATCAAGGCGGCCATCGAAATCGAATGGGTAGTTTCGGTAGGTGAGGGCGAGGACTTCGTGTCAGCTGCGCCCGGTGCCGCGTACGGCATGTCGCGCCTGATTGGCGTGTCGGACTACGTACGCGATGTCGTGGATGCGCTCAGCGCGCAGGGGATCACGGTCGATCAGTTCCATCCGGAGTATGCGGCTGGCCAGCTTGAACTCTCCGTTGCGGCAGAGTCTCCGGTAGATGCCGCCGACACCGCAGTGCTGGTACGCAACACCATCCGTGCCGTTGGCCGGCGACACAGCTACCGCACCTCCTTCTCTCCAAAAGTCGAGGTGGAAGGCGTCGGCAACGGCGGTCATGTCCACCTCAGCGTGTGGCGGGACGGGAAGAACCTGATGACCGGGGGAGATGGGCGGTTCGGGCTCGCTCCCGTCGGCGAGGCCTTTGCCGCGGGCATCCTGACCCATCTGCCGGCGCTGCTCGCCATCGGAGCGCCATCGATGACGTCGTACCTGAGGCTGATCCCGTCCCACTGGGCCGGCGTGTACGCATGCTGGGGGTTGGAGAACCGCGAAGCGGCGCTTCGCATGATCACTGGGTCGACAGGCAGCAGCGAATGGGCGGCCAACCTCGAGGTGAAATGCCTCGACCTGACGGCCAACCCCTACCTCCTGCTGGCCGCACTGCTTGTTGCCGGTTTTGATGGCATCGGTCACGAGGGGCGGCTGCCGGAGCCGATTGACGTGGACCCGGCAGCGCTGACGGAAGAAGAGCTGGAGGAGCGTGGCATTCGGCGGCTGCCAACGAGCCTGCGGCAATCCACAAACGCACTGGCCAGTGACCAGGTATTGCGCGACGGGCTTGGGTCAGCACTGGTCGATTCAGTCGTCGCCGTCCGTGACTCAGAGATTGAACTCTTCGCTGATGCAACGCCTGAGGAGGTGGTCCGGGCGCAACGGTGGACGCACTGAGCGCGATGTGCCCGGCAGCCCTGTCGAAGGACCCTGGCGCTTGGACAGGCTCAGAGCGCATAGTGCCCGCATGAGCGAATTGCTGGATCTCCTGCCGCCAGGCAGCAGCACGGATGCCGACGGCATGCTGATCATCGGTGGCTGCCGAGCAGATGATCTTGCTGAAGAGTTCGGAACCCCGGTCCTCGTGGTCGTCGAGGGAGCGCTCCGTGCTCGCGCCCGAGAGTATGTCGCCGAGCTGACCAGCCGGTGGCCCAACGCGCGTGTCGTC